>CAZEPK010000043.1:0-20956 GCA_964514085.1 uncultured Nocardioides sp. | reverse complement strand
CTCGAGACCTGGCACGCCACCCTCGACCGGACGTTCCCGACCGGCGCGGTGCCGCTCTTCGGCCGGAGGTACGCCGTGGTCCGCGAGGACCTGGTCGTGGACGCCTCCGGGACCGGCTTCCCGTCGTACACGCTGACCCGGCGGGGCAGCTCACCGTCGCGGACGGTCGTCTACCTGCACGGCGGCGGGTTCGTCGGCCCCATCGACCCCTACCAGGTGCGGTACGCCGCGCGGCTGGCCTCGCAGCTCGACGCCCGGGTGGTCATGCCCGACTACCCGCTCACGCCCGAGCACACCTGGCGCGACGCCCACGGTCCGCTGGTGGAGCTGGTCGAGCGGCTGCTGCACGCCGGCGACGTGGTGCTGGCCGGCGACTCCGCCGGCGGCGGGCTGGCGCTGGCCGTCGCGCTGACCGTGCGCGACCTGGGCGGACCCCAGCCGACCCACCTCCTCCTCATCTCGCCCTGGGTGGACCTCACGGTCAGCACGCCGGAGACGCTCGAGGTCACCGAGCGCGACCCGTGGCTGTTCCTCGGCAAGATGCGGGCCTACGCCGAGTGGTGGGCCGGGTCGCCCGACGACCTCGGCCGCCCCGAGGTCTCCCCCGCGCTGGGCGACCTGGCCGGGCTGCCGCCGGCCCTGATGTTCTTCGGCACCCGTGACTCCCTGTGGCCGGGGGGCAAGCTGCTCGCCCGCCGCGCGGAAGAGGCCGGCTGGGCGCTGACCTACGTCGAGGAGCCCGACCTGATCCACGTCTACCCGATCCTGCCCTTCCTCCCCGAGGCCGCCCGGGCCTGGCGGCGGACCACGGAGTTCCTGCGGTGAAGATCTCCGCGCTGCCCTTCGCCCACCTCCACCCGCTGACCGCCTACAGCCTCTGGAAGCTGCGCCAGGACGTCTTCGTGGTCGAGCAGGTGGCGGCCTACCCCGACCTCGACGGGCGCGACCTGGCGCCCGAGACGCGGCACGTGGTGATGGAGGACGACGCGGGCGTGGTGGTCGGCTGCGCCCGGGTGCTCGACGAGGGCGACGAGTGGCGCATCGGCCGGGTGGCCCTGCACCGCACCGCACGCGGCCAGGGCTGGGCCGACCGGATCATGGAGGCCGCGCTGGCGGTGTGCCCCGACCGCGACGTGGTGCTGGACGCGCAGTCGCCCCTGGCCGGCTGGTACGCGACCTTCGGCTTCGAGGTGTGCGGGCCGGAGTTCCTCGACGACTTCATCCCGCACCTGCCGATGGTCCGCCGCGCTTCATGAGGGTCCGGCTCGGGGCCGGCACCGGGGTGGAGTGGCTCATGGCCGCCATGGCCGCCTCCGACCCCGACTGGCGCCCGGTGCTGACCCACGGCGAGGCGGCGTACGACGCCGCGCGGGCGGCCGGTGGCCGCGAGCTGCTGCGCGACCTGCGCCGGGTCGGGCGCAAGGGCTGGATCAACCTGGTGGGACCGCTGACCCGGGAGCGAGGGGCCTGGTCGGTGGAGGCCCTGCGCCGGCTGGTCGCGGACCTGCCGGCCTCGGAGGACCGCAGCGCCCGGCTCCGCGCGATCGACGCGATGCCGCCGCCGACCGGTCGGGCACCAGCGCTCCCCGCGATCCGGGAGCGGCTAGCCGAGGTGGGGCCCGAGGCGCTGGTCGACCAGGTGGCGCCGGGGCTGCACTACGGACCGGGCGTGCTGGACGACGTGGTGCTGGTGACCTCGGCGCAGGTCACGCCGATCGTGGTCGAGGTGGCGGAGCCGGAGCGCACCGTCATCGTGCACCCGCCGCTCGGCAGCGCCCCCACGCTGCGCGACCTGGGCCGGGCCGTGGGCGACACCACGCGGCTGCGGGTGCTCCAGCTGCTCAAGGCCGGACCGCACGCCCTGCCCGAGCTGTGCGAGGCGCTGGCCGCGCCGCGGACCACCCTGCTGCACCACCTGGCACTGCTGCGCGGGGCCGGGCTGATCGACCTGACGGTCACCGCGGGCGAGGCGAACGTCTACCGCCTGCGCGCCGAGGGCTTCGAGCAGCTGGCCCGGGCCGCGCGCGCCTTCCCGCTCTAGGTGTCGAGATTTTTCGACACCTGCTCTAGCCTGCGGACATGCTGCTGCGCTGCGGACTGCTCCTCTCCGTGCTGGTCCTGGCCGCCTGCTCGGGGTCCGACGCGGGCTCCGGCTCCAGCGCGGGACCCTCCGCGCCGACCTCCTCGTCCTCCGCCCCCACCGACCTCGCGCCGTACGTCGAGGTGGGCGCCGGCCCGGTCGGGCTCACCACCACCGACGACGGGAGCGTCTGGGTGGTCGCGTCGCAGGACGAGACCGTCGCCCGCATCGCGCCCGGCGCGACCGCCCCGACCTGAACGTCGACACCCCGGGCATCCCGCTGCGGGCCACCTCGGCCTTCGGAGCCCTGTGGGTCACCGAGTTCGGCAGGTCGCGGCTGCTCCGCATCGACCCCGCGACCGGGGAGGTGCTCGCCTCCGTCCGGACCGGCGCCGGACCCGAGGGTGTGGCCGAAGGGTTCGGGTCGGTCTGGCTGGTGGTGCAGGACGACGGCCGGCTGCTCCGGATCGACCCGGCCACCGACCAGGTGAGCGCCGAGATCCCTCTGGAGGTGGGCGCCCGGCTCGTGACGGCGGGGCCGGAGGCGATGTACGTCGCGCACTACGCCGACGACGCGGTGCTCCGCGTCGACCCCGCGACCGACGCCGTCACCTCGTCCGACCCCGTCTGCGACGGCGCCCAGGCGATGGCGGTCCTGGACGGGAAGGTCTGGGTGACCTGCACGTCGTCCGACGAGCTCGTGGCCCTCGACGCCACCACGCTGGAGCAGGTCGCCTCGGTGCCGGTCGAGGGATCACCCGACTCGGTGGCCGCGACCTCCGACGGCCGGCTGGTCGTCGTGGCCGAGGAGGGCCCCACCCTGGTGGTGGTCGACCCCGCCACCGCCTCTGTCACCAGCCGCACCGTGCTCGGCGAGGAGCGCGCGCTCGGCGACCGGGCGAACCTGGACCTCGCGCTGGTCGGTGGTGAGGCCTGGGTGACCTCGTTCACCGCCGACCGGGTCTACCACCTGCCCCTGCCGGGCTGACCGCGGTGACGGGGCTTCCTCAGCCGGCCACCGCGAAGGTGACCACGCCGTCGGCGTCCTCGGACCTGGTGACCTGACCCCGCGCGGCGAGCAGCTCGAGGTGGGCCTTGGTCTCCATGGCCGCCATGCCGCGGCTGAACTCGTCGAGCTCGTCGTAGGCGTGCTCGTGCCGGGTCCAGCCGAGGTGGCCGGCCACCTGCGCGGAGCTGAGCGGACCGCCGGACAGGGCGGCCAGCGAGGCCTCGAGGCGCTTGTCGTGGAACGCCGTGAGCTCGTCCACGCGGGCATGGGAGGACGGCGCGACCGGGCCGTGGGCGGGCAGCACCGTCAGGTCGGGCAGGCCGCGCACCTTGGTGAGGGAGGCCATGAAGTCGCCCAAGGGGTCGGGGGTGGGCGGCACGGTGAAGCCGATCGACGGGGTGATGGTGGGCAGCACGTGGTCGCCGGCGAAGAGCAGGCCGTCGGCCAGGTCGGCGAAGACGTAGTGCCCCGGCGTGTGGCCCGGGGTGTGCACCGCGTCGACGGTGCGGGCCCCGACGGCGATGGTGTGGTCGCCCTCGAGCCAGGTGTCGGGGTACTGCCACAGCGAGAGGTCGAGCTCCTCGTCGCTGCGCCCGGAGCTCCACAGCTCCGCCAGGTCGGCGGCGCCGGCGGAGACCAGCACGCGCGAGAACGGGTTCTCCTCCGCGTCGGCGAACTCGTGGTGGAACAGGTCCAGCCCCGGCTTCTCGCCGATGCCCAGCGCCACGTCGGCGCCCAACTCGTGGCCGAGCACGGTGGCCATCGTGAAGTGGTCGCGGTGGATGTGGGTGACCAGGAAGCGGCGGATGTCGCCGAACCCCGAGCCGATCGAGCGCAGGCTCCGGTCGAGCAGCTCGCGGGCCTCGGGGATGGCCCAGCCGCCGTCGATCAGCACCAGCCCGTCGTCGGTGCTGATGACGTAGACGTTGATCGCCTTGAGACCGTCCATGGGCAGCGGCAGCGGGATCCGGTGGATCCCCTCCGCCACCTGCCAGGCGCCCTCGGCGGTCCAGTGCTCGCCGGAGTCGGGCGAGACGGCGTACGCCGTGGGGGTGGACGAGGTCATGGTCCCGAACCCTAGAGGGAGGGCCGGCGCGAGTACGTTCGAGGCCGTGCCCCCCTCCACGACCCCCTCCCCGAGCGCCGCAGGCCCTCGAGCGACCGCGACCGGCGTGGACGAGCAGGCGCTGGCCTCCCTGCGTCGCTGGAACCTCGGACTCACCGCGCTGCACGTGGCCCAGGCGGTCGCGGTGCTGCTGCTCGCCAGCAGCTTCTCCATCACGGTCATCGCGTCCTACGCCCAGGGCCCGCCCGGCACCGACCTGGCGGCGCCCGAGGACGTCCTCGACGTGCGCATCGGCGTGGCCATCGCGGTGTTCCTGTCCCTGGCCGCGCTCGACCACCTGCTCACCGCGACGGTGTGCCGGCGTCGCTACGAGGCGGACCTGCGACGCGGGCTCAACGCCTTCCGCTGGGTGGAGTACTCCCTCAGCGCCACGATCATGATCGTGCTGATCGGCTTCTACAACGGGATCGTCGAGGTCTCGGCGGTCTTCGGCCTCATCGGCGCGAACGTCGCGATGATCCTGTTCGGCTGGCTGCAGGAGGTCATGAACCCGCCCGGCCGGACATCGACCACGATGCTGCCGTTCTGGTTCGGTTGCGTGGCCGGTGCCGCGCCCTGGGTGGCCATCACCTGGAACCTGGTCGCCGCGCGGGAGGACGTCCCGGGCTTCGTCTACGGGATCTTCGTGTCCCTGTTCATCTTCTTCATGAGCTTCGCGGTCAACCAGTGGCTGCAGTACCGCGAGGTCGGCGCATGGCGCAGCTACGCCTTCGGCGAGAAGGCCTACCTGGTCCTCAGCCTCGTGGCCAAGTCGGCGCTGGCCTGGCAGATCTTCGCGGGGTCACTCGCCTGAGCGGCCCCGGGGAGCCCGGCCCCGCGGGGCCCGGCCGCGCGGCCCGGTTCAGGGCTCGAGGTCCGGCAGGCCGAGGTCCATCGTCGGCTGCTGGATGCCGCCGTCGACCTCGATCAGCTTGCCGGTGACGTACTGCCCGGCCTGCGAGGCGAGATAGAGCACGCCGGCCGCGATGTCCTCCGGCTCGCCCACCCGGCCCAGCGGGGTCTTGGACTCGAGCTGGTCCATCAGCTCGGGCTGCGAGGCGACGTACTCCAGCGAGCTGGTGAGGATGGAGCCGACGTAGATCCCGTTGACGCGGATGCGGGGGGCGAGGTCCTGCGCCGCCATCTTGGTCCAGTGCGCCAGCGCCGCCTTGGCGGTGCCGTAGGCGACGAACCCGCGGTCGGCGGTGCGCCCCATCATGGAGCTGATTGTCACCACCGCCTGCCGGCCGTCGGAATGCTGCAGCATCAGCGGGACGGCGGCGCGGGTGAGCGCGTGCGCGGTGGTGACGTTGAAGCTGAAGGCCCGGTCCAGGAAGCCGTTGCTGGTGTCGAGGAAGGCCCGGGGGAAGGTGCCGCCGACGTTGTTGACCACCGTGTCGAGCCGGCCGAACGCGTCGTACGCCGTCTGCGCCAGCGCGGCCACCGCGTCGAGGTCGCTGAGGTCGGCCGCCACCACCTCGCACCGGCGGCCGGTGGCGCGCACCTGCGCGGCCACCTCGTCGAGCTGCTCGGTGGTGCGGGCGGAGATCAGGACGTCGGCGCCGGCCTCGGCCAGGGCCACGGCGGTCGCCGCGCCCAGGCCGCGGCCCGCGCCGGTGACGATCGCCGCCGTGCCGGGGACGGCGAAGCGGTCGAGGATGCTCATCGGCTGACCAGCCCGCGGCCGGTGACCAGGGGCAGGTCGATGGCGCGGACGATGCCGGGCTCGGCGGCCACCACGGCGGGCAGCGCGTTGATGATCCGCTGGGCAGTGGTGATCATGCCGGAGACGTTGTGGTCGCCGTGCTCGCCGTGGTGGGTGAAGTCGACGTTCATCATCGGCTCGCCGGTGATCTTGATCCGGTAGCAGCCGTCGGCGCCGGCGGGCGGCTTCTCCCACTCGGGCACCTGCGCGGGGTCGGTGCGGGTGATGTGCTCGAGGACCACGCGCGGCACGCCGTCGACCTTGCCGACCACGGCGAACTTCACCGCGCCCATCGTCCCCTTCCGCACCTCGCCGCTGACGCTGTCGGCGTCCCACTCGGCCGGGCGCCGGTCGCACTCCTCGGTCAGCGGCTCGTCGAGAGTCAGGTCCAGGCCCGCGGCGATCTGACGGACCACGCTGCCCCAGGCCATGGTGAGGATCCCGGGGTGGAAGATCATGCCCACCTCGTCCATCGGCTTGCCGAAGCCGAACAGGTCGTTCATGACCACCGGCTGGTAGTAGGTGGAGTAGTCGCAGATCTCCATGACCCGCACCTCGTCGATGCGCTGGCTCAGGCTGGTCATCACCAGCGGCAGCACGTCGTTGGCGAAGCCGGGGTCGATGCCGTTGATGTGCATGCTGGCCCCGCCCTTGGCGCAGGCGTCCTCGATCGTGGCGATCATCTCCGGCGGGAGGATCTCCTCCGGCCACTGCAGGAGCACGGGCCCGCTGCTGGTCACGTTGATGCCCGCCGCGACGAACGCCGTGAGGTCCTCGATGCACTCGAAGACCCGGTCGTCGGCCATCGCGGTGTGCACGATCGCGTCCGGCGCCAGGGCGATCAGCGCGTCGCGGTCGGTGGTCGCCTTGATCCCCAGCTCGCGGTCGAGCCCGGCCAGCTCCCCGGCGTCCCGGCCCTCCTTGGCCTCGGTCGAGGTCCACACACCGACCAGCTCGAGGTCGGGGTGGGCGTCGACGCCCGCGATGGCGTGCCGGCCGATGGTGCCCGTCGACCAGACGACGACGCGCAGCGGCTTCTCGGGGATGACCTGGCCCATGGGCGCAGACTAGAACAGGTTCTAGTTTGGCGGTAGTGGCTGGACAGGCGGATGTCGGGATCCCAGGTGCACCTGGGATCGCTGAAGTTCTGGGGCGTTGCAATGGCCGAGAAGTTCAGGCTTCCCAGGTGAACCTGGGATCCCGACAGGCGCTCAGGCCGGATCCAGCTCGACGCAGCGCGTCCCGGTGTAGATGGTGGGCATGCAGCGGTTGCAGTGGATGCACACCCCGTCGGACGTGCGGCCGGCCGCCAGCTGGTTGACCAGGGACGGCTCGCGCAGCAGGGCGCGACCCATGGCCACGAAGTCGAAGCCCCGGACCATGGCGTCCTCCATGGTCTCGCGCCGGTTGATGCCGCCGAGGAGCATGAGCGGCATCGAGAGCCGCTCGCGGAAGCGCAGCGCCTTCTGGAGGAAGTAGGCCTCGTGGAACTCGTACTCCTTGAGGAACCTGCGCCCGACCGGCGTGCGCATCCCGAGCCGCACCGGCAGCGGCATGGCCGCGGCGAACTCCTTGACCGGCGCCGCCCCGCGGAAGAGGTACATCGGGTTCATCAGGGACGAGCCGCCGCTGAGCTGCAGCGCGTCGAGGTGGCCGTCGGCCTCGAGCATCGAGGTGACCTCGAGGCTCTCGTCGGTGGTCACGCCGCCGCGGAAGCCGTCGCTCACGCTCACCTTCGCGGTCACCGCGACCTCGGTGCCGACCTCCTCGCGGACGGCGCGGGCCACCTGGCGGGCCAGCCGCGCGCGGTTCTCCAGCGAGCCTCCCCAGCGGTCCTTGCGGCGGTTGAGCCCGGGGGCCAGGAAGGAGGAGATGAGGTAGCTGTGCGCCATGTGCAGCTCGAGGACGTCGAAGCCGGCCGTGACCAGGGTGCGCGCGGTGGCGACGTAGGCCGCGGTGATCCGGGTCAGGTCCTGCTCGGTGGCCGCGTGCACCATCTGCATCGACAGCGGGCTCGGCATCCGGCTGGCGCTCAGCGCGTGCACGCCGTTGGAGCGGCCGTTGGCCACCGGTCCGGCGTGCCCGACCTGGCCGGCGATCTTGGCGCCGGTGGCGTGGACGGCCTCGGCCAGCCGCGCCAGCCCGGGCAGGGTGCGCTCGCCCACCACGATCACCTCGCGGTGCGTCCGCCCCTCCGGCGCCACCGCGAGGTAGGCCACCGTGGTCAGCCCGACGCCGCCCCGGGCCACCGCGAGGTGGTAGTCGATGAGGCCGTCGGTGACCTCGCCGTCCGGCGTGCGGCCCTCGAACGTCGCCGCCTTGACCGTGCGGTTGCGCAGCGTGACCGGGCCGAGCCGAGCGGGCGCGAACACGTCAGGGGCCACCGCCGCAGAGTAGAACAGGTTCCAGTTCTGCGGGAGGGCCGCGCGTGGCCGGTTGGCCCGGTCCGCGACAATGACCGCGTGGCAGCCCTCGACCAGATCAGCTGGGTCGTGGTCGGGTACGCCGTCCTGGTGGCGCTGGTGGCCGGCTTCGCCGCCGTCCGGTGGCGCGAGCGCCCGCCGTGGCTCGACTCGCTGGCCTGGATGCTGGAGTTCCTGGCCGGGGTCCGCGCGCTGGCCGGGCTGGCCGTGCTGCTCTCGGGCCGGCGCCCCGACGAGGTCGGCGCCCACGTCGGCTACCTCCTCGTCTCGGTCTGCATCGTCCCTCTCGCGCTGGGCCAGGTCGCCGAGGACCGCGGCGCCTGGTCCGTCGGGGTCGTGGCCGTGGCGGCGGTGGCCGTCGCCGTGGTCAGCGCGCGCATGGTGATGACGCTGTGAGCGAGGACCGCGCCACGGCCACCGAGCCGGCCGCGCCCGCGCGCGCCAGCACGCCGACCTCGGGCGCGCACCAGGTGCTGCTCCTGCTCTACGCCTTGTTCACGGTGGCGGCCGGTGCGCGGTCGGTGGTGCAGCTGGCCACGGACGCCGGCCGGGCGCCGGTGGCGTACTCCCTCTCGCTGGTGGCGGCGGTCACCTACGCCCTGGGCTGGGTGGCGATCCGACGGGCCAGCGAGGGGCGGACGGCGTTCGCCTCGCGCATGCTGTGGGTGGAGCTGGCCGGCGTCCTGGGCGTCGGCACGCTGAGCCTGCTGGTCCCCGACTGGTTCCCCGACGCCTCGGTCTGGTCCGACTACGGCATCGGCTACGGGTTCGTGCCCGCGGTGCTCCCCGTGGCCGGCCTGCTCTGGCTGCGCGCGCAGGACCCGTCGCGGTCCGGGACCGGCGCCGTCACCGCCTTCCGGGTCGTGGCCTTCGCCGAGGCGCTGAGCTGGCTCGGGCTGCTCACCGGGATGTTCTTCAAGTACGTCGTGGACGCCGGTGAGCAGGGGGTGCACGTCTTCGGGCCCATCCACGGCACCGTCTTCGTCGCCTACGTCGTGGTCACGCTCCTGACCTGGCGCCACCAGCGCTGGTCGCTCCCCGTCGCGGTGCTCGCGCTCGCCGCCTCCGTGCCGCCGTTCTGCACGGTGCTGTTCGAGCAGTGGGCCGAGCGCACCGGCCGCTTGCGTCCACGCCCCTGACACGCGCCGTTCACCGCGGGCCCCTAGCGTCCCGGGCGTGCTCGACGCCACGATGGCCCGCTACCTGGTCATCAGCGGCTTCAGCTTCGTCCTGGACCTGGCCCTGCTCACGGCGGTCCACGGCGGCCTGGGCTGGCCGCTGCCGGTGGCCGTCACCGTCGGGTACGCCGTGGCGCTGAGCGTGAACTACGCCCTCAACCGGGTCCTCAACTTCCGTTCCCACGCTCCCCTCGGCCCGGAGAGCCTGCGCTACGGCGGCGCGGTGGCGGTGAACTTCGCCGTGGTCCTGCTCGGCGTCACCACGGGGCTGGCCGCGGCCGGCGTGCCCTACCAGGTCGCGCGGGTCGCCGCGGGCGCGTGCGAGGGGGTCTTCATGTACTGCGCGATGCGGTGGTTCGTGTTCAGTCCGGCTCGCTCCACGGGGTCGCCTCCCGCGGGACCGGCACCCCGTCGACCTGCACGTCGAGCCGCTCGGTGAAGAAGCAGACCAGGCCGCGCACCTGCTCCGCGTCGTGCAGCGGGTCCTCGTAGGACCAGGCGATGCCGGCCAGCGCCGGGTCGTCGGCGACCGACCAGTAGGTCGCGACCCCCTTGTAGGCGCAGGCGGTGACCCGCGACGGGTCCCGCACCAGCGGCACGGCCACGTCCTCGTGCGGCAGGTAGTGACGGGCGAAGGGGAAGGTCCCCTCGAAGAGCCAGAGGGCCCGCGAGCTCTGGGCCAGCAGGCGCCCACCGGACGCGATGCGGACGGTCCGGCCGCTGCGGCACACGTCGATGCGGTGGTAGGGGTCCCGCGGGTGGCTGACCACCGGCTCGTCCTCGTCCAGCCAGTCGAAGGCCGCGAAGTCCAGGACGACCAGCCCGGCCAGGTCCGGGTCCTGCAGGCGGTAGGCCGCGCCCTCGACCACCGTGTCGCCCACCCGGACCGACAGCGGCGTCCCCGGCGCGGTGTGCACCGCGAACGGCACGCGCGGGTCGAGCACCGGAGGACCACCCGGTGGCCCGCCGAGGATCCCGGTGCCGGCCGCCGTGGACGCGTCGCCGAGCGGGTCCCGGACCGGCACCAGGTCGGCCCGGACGTCGGCCTCCGGGACGGCGTACGACGCCACCACGCGCCGCGGCTCCCAGACCAGCACGGCGGCCGTCGAGTCCGCCACCACCCGGCCGCCGCGGAGCGCCCGGACCCGCTTGACCACGGACTGGTGCCGGAGCTCCGGCAGCCCCTCCCGGTCACGCCGGCCGAGGTCTGTCGCCATGATGCGGAGTATGGACCTGACCGGCGTGGACCGCGACCTGCTCGTGCGGCGCCTCCGCGCGGCCGGGTGCGTCTTCGCCGAGGAGGAGGCCGCGATCCTGGCCGGGGCGGCCGAGGACCGGGCCGGGCTCGACGCGCTCACCGTGCGGCGCGAGGCCGGTGAGCCGCTGGAGCAGCTGGTCGGCTGGGTGGAGTTCTGCGGCTTGCGCCTGGCGGTGGCCCCGGGTGTCTTCGTGCCGCGGCAACGCACCGCGCTGCTGGTCGAGGAGGTCGTGGGACTGGTCGGGCCGGGCGACGTGGTGGTCGACCTCGGCTGCGGGGTCGGGGCGATCGCGGCGGCGGTGCTGGCCCGGGTGCCCGGCGTCGAGGTCTACGCCGCCGACGTGGACCCCGCCGCCGTCGCCTGCGCCCGCCGCAACCTGCCGCCGGACCGGGTGTTCGAGGGCGACCTCTACGCCGCCCTCCCCGACCGGTTGCGGGGCGCGGTGGCCGTGGTGGCCGCCAACGCGCCGTACGTCCCGACCGCAGCGATCGCGCTCATGCCGCGGGAGGCCCGCGACCACGAGCGTCTGGTCGCCCTGGACGGCGGCCGCGACGGGCTGGCGGTCCAGCGCCGGGTCATCGCCGGCGCGCCGGACTGGCTGCGCCCCGACGGCCACGTGGTCGTCGAGACCGGCCGCAGCCAGGTCGAGGCGACGGGATCGGCGCTCCGCGAGGCCGGCCTGGCGGTCGTGGTGCGGTCCGACGACGAGTCGGGCGGGCTGGTCGCGCGCGGCTCGACGTACCCCAACGAGGGCATGCCCCCGGCAGCAGCCGGGACCTACGATCCAGGGTGAACCGGGAGCCTCGCTCCCGGTCGGCGACGGCCCTCATCCCCATGATCGCCGCAGCCCCGGTGGGGGGTGGCTGCGCTCGGGGGCCGTCGCCCTCGGAGCCGCCTCAGCGCAGGCTGACCGTGCCCTTGACGCGCAGGGTGTCCTCGGAGAAGCCGGGGCCCGACCCGTTCTTCTCCTGGGTGTACGTCGTGACGCGGAGCGGCCCGGAGCCGTGCGGCACGCAGCCGGCCGGGAGGTCGACGCGGACGGTGTCCGTGCGCCGCGAGGTCGTCACGTCGGCCAGGCAGATGGTGTCGCCGTCGACGAAGGCGCTGGCGTGCCGGTCCTGGGGGTTGGCCAGGACCTCGAGCAGGCTCCCGGCCCTCCCGAGCTGCGCGGTGACGACCTGGTCGTAGGTGCGCGACCCGGTGATCCGGGCGATCCGGAACGACAGCCGGACACCGTCGCCGCGCCGGGTCACGGTGAAGCGCTCGAGGTCGATGGTCCTGCGCTGCGCGGTGGTGGGGCTGGTCCCGCCGCCGTCGAAGACGTCGACGTCACCGGTGCGGTCGGCCTGGTCCACCAGCACCTCACCGGGGGCCGGGCCAGCCGAGGCCGGCGGCGGTGCCGCGGCCAGCGCCCCGACGGTCAGTGCGGCAGCGGCCAGCACCCGGGTGATCACTACCGGATCGTCGCACCGACGGGACCGCTGCGGCGTCCGGCACGCCCGCGGCGCGCCGGGCTCAGCCCAGCGCGTCGGCCAGCACCCGCGCGAGCGGGTCGGGCACCTCGTCGTCGCGCAGGGCCGCGACGAGCAGGGCGGCGTAGCGGATCTTGCGGCCCGACCCGCTGCCCAGGAAGCGGTGCAGCTGGTCCTCGGTGGGGCGGTGCCGCTGGGCGGGCTGCTGCTGGAGGCCGCGGAGGTGGGCCAGGTCGCCCTCCTCGTCGACGACCTCCAGCACCCGCTCGGTCCCCAGCGCCCGGATCAGCTCCTCCTCCAGGTCGCGCACGCACCGGTGGAAGCCGTGGTCGGCCAGGTCCGCACCCACGGCCACCCCACCGCGCTCGAGCCCCTGGCGCACGAACCGCTCCTCCCCCGCGTCGTAGAGCCCGGTCAGGCGCAGCCCCTGCCCCAGCGGGCCGAGCTCGGCCACGTGCCGCGCGGTGTTGGTGACCCCGTCCATGGCCACCACGCCGACGCCGTGCTCGTCGAGCCGCACCCCGCGTCCGGCTGCGAGGGCCAGCACCGCCTGGCGGTCGCTCGGGCCCTCCACCAGCACCGCCACGAGCACGCCGTCACCCCCGGTCGACGAAGTCGGCGATGAGCGCGTTCACGACCTCCGGCTGCTCGACCTGCAGGAAGTGGCCGGCCCCACCGACCAGCGCGAACGACGCGGTGGGCGGCAGGTTCCCGGCGGCGTGCTCGGCGTAGGCGGCCTGCATGCAGCCGTCGTCGGCGCCGTGCAGGACCAGCTGCGGCACGCTGGGGACGCCGTTGAGGGTCCGGGCCCACTCGCGGTGGGCGGGCGGCACCCGCCACGGCGCGCGGACGGCGCGGTAGTAGCCGACCGCGGCCGCGACGTGGGCCCGGGTCGGCCAGGCGGCACGGACCAGCGCGACGTCCTCGGCGGCGTCGTACCCGGGCGACCAGTCGCGCCACAGCCGCGGCAGCCAGCGGTCGACCGTGCGCTCGGGCAGCGCGGGAAGCTGGTTGAACACGGTGTACCAGCTCATCCGGAGCTGCCGCGGGGTCAGCCCCAGCGGCGCGCCGCGGACGGCACCGAGCGGCGGGACGGCGAGCGAGACGATCCGACGGTACGGCGACGCCTCGTGCGCCCCGAGCGCGTTGGCGGTGACCGCGCCCCAGTCGTGGCCGACGAGCACCGTGCGCTCGTCGCCGCCGAGCTCCTGGTGCAGCGCGACCGCGTCGGCCATCAGCGCGCCGACGTGGTAGCCGTCGGAGGCCAGGCCGCTGGGTGCGTAGCCGCGGAGGAACGGCGCCACCACCCGGGTGCCTCGCTCCGCCAGGTGCGGGCCGAGGAAGCGCCAGGTCCAGGCCGTGTCGGGGAAGCCGTGCAGCGCCACGACCAGCGGCCCGTCGGCCGGCCCCCAGGCCAGGCAGGAGAGCTCGACGGTGGGCAGCCGGACCCGCAGGACCTCCGGCTCCGGGGACGGCACCGGCTCAGGCTAGTGCTCAGCCGGGCGGCTCCTCCGCGAGCAGCCCGCGCTCCTCGACCACGGCCAGGGCCAGGGTGCGGTAGCCGACCTCGTCGAAGAGCACCGTCACCCGGTCCTCGGTGGTGTCGGTGACCAGCCCCGACCCGAACTCCGGGTGCTCCACGTGCTCGCCCACGTCGTAGGGCCCTGCGCCGTCCACCACCTCGGTGGCCTCGCCGGCCAGGCAGTTGTCGCAGCGGCCGCAGAGGCCCTTGTCGGGGTCGCCGAAGTAGGCGAGCAGGAACTCCGCGCGGCAGCGGCGGGTCTCGGCGTACTCGCGCATCATGTCGACCCGCGACCTCTCCAGCGCCCGCAGCGCCTCCGCGCGCTGGACGACCGCGTCCACCGGGTCCGGCGCCGCCGGGTCGCAGTGTGCGAGCAGGTCGAGGATGCGGGCGGTCCGGCGGACGCCGGTGCCGGCCCGCTCGGCCACCACCGCGGGCTCCTCGCTGCCGGTCTGCTCCCGGGCCGCCAGCACCCGCCCCACGTCCTTCTCCTTGGGGACGCCGGGGGAGAAGAAGCGCCCGAGCGCGAGGTCCTCCGGGCGGTGCACGAGCACGGCCGTGGCCGGGCCCCCGTCGCGCCCGGCCCGGCCCACCTCCTGGTAGTAGGTGTCGGGCGACTCAGGTGCCCGGTGGTGGACGACGAAGCGCACGTCGGGCTTGTCCACGCCCATGCCGAAGGCCGACGTGGCCACCACCAGGTCGAGCGTGGGCCGCTCGCCCAGGAACGCCTCCTGGGTCTCCCGCCGCCGGCGCGCGCCGTGCCCGGCGTGGTAGGCCGCCACGCGCCGTCCCGTCCCCGCCAGCTCCTCGGCCAGCTCATCGGCGTCGCGCCGGGTGCGGCAGTAGACGATCCCGGCGTCGCCCTCCGGCTGCTCGGCCACCAGGTCGAGCACCGCGGACCGCTGCTGGTCGGCGTCCACGACGTGGCGCACGGAGAGGGCGATGTTGTCGCGGGCGAAGCCGGTGACCACCAGCCGGGGCTCGTGCAGCAGGCGGGCCGTGATGTCGTCGCGCACGGGCGCGGCGGCGGTGGCGGTCAGGGCGACCGTCACCGGGGCGCCGACCTCGTCGAGCAGCTCGCGCAGCCGCAGGTAGTCGGGGCGGAAGTCGTGGCCCCAGGTCGACACGCAGTGCGCCTCGTCGACCGCCGCGAGCACGGGCCGGGCCGCGGCCAGCCGGCGCCGCACCTCCTCGCGCGCCAGCTGCTCGGGCGCGAGGAAGAGGAAGCGCAGCCCGCCGTCCTCGGCCCGGGCCAGCACGTCCTCCTGCTGCGCCTCGGACTCCGCCCAGCTGAGCCGCGCCGCCCGCGTCGGCTCCCCGAGCCCCTCGAGGTGGCGGACCTGGTCCTGCTGCAGGGCCAGCAGCGGCGAGACCACGAGCGTCAACCCACCCGCCGCGACGCCCGCCACCTGGTAGACCAGCGACTTGCCGCTGCCGGTGGGCGACACGACCAGGACGTCCTGCCCGCGGCCGAGGGCGGCGAGCGCCTCGCCCTGGCCCTCGAGGAGGTGCTCGTGCCCGAAGACCTCCCGGGCGATCCGCTCGGCGGACGGTCTGGTCACGAGCCAGCGGTGCCCGGGTCCGGTGGGAGGCACGCCTGTGAAGGGGCTCACGTCGCCTCGTCGGCAGGCACAGGCGGACCGTCTAGCCTGCGCGGGTGGAGCAGCCGTTCGTCGTGGTGGTCGGTGGCGCCAACGTCGACGTCAAGGCGCGCACCACCGCGGCCCTGGTGGCCGCCACCAGCAACCCCGGCACCGTGGTCCGGACCCCCGGCGGGGTCGGCCGCAACATCGCCGAGAACCTCGCACGCCTCGGCACCCGGGTCGCGCTGGTCTCCACGGTCGGGTCCGACCCCGACGGCGACTGGCTGCTGCAGGAGACCGCGGTGGCCGGCGTGGACATCACCCCCGTGCTGCGCGGTGGCCGGACCGGCCGCTACGTCGCCGTGCTCGGCGCGGACGGGGACCTGGCCGTAGGGGTGGCCGACATGGCAGCCACCGACGGCCTGGTCCCCGACGTGCTCGACCACGACCTGCTCCGCTCGGCCGACCTGGTGGTGGTGGACGGCAACCTGCCGGCGGCCACCGTCGACGCCGTCCTGGCCCTCGGGGTGCGCACCGTCCTGGACCCGGTCAGCGTGCCCAAGGCGGAGCGGCTCGGGCCGTTCCTCGACCGCGGGCTGTTCGCGATCACGCCGAACCAGGACGAGCTGGCCGCGCTCGGCACGGTGGCCGGGCTGCACGCCCGGGGCGTGGAGGTGGTGTGGGTCCGGCAGGGTGCGGCCGGGTCGCTCCTGAGCGCGCCCGACGGCGAGGTCCGCCTCCGGGCGCCCGAGGTCGACCCCGTCGACGTGACGGGTGCGGGTGACGCGATGCTTGCGGCGTTCTGCCACCGGCTGCTCGCGGGCGCCTCCCTCGCGGACGCCGCGGCCTGGGGCCACGAGGCGGCGGCGCTGACCGTGGCCAGCCCGCACACCGTCCGTCCCGACCTGGGCGAGAGGATGGCCCGGTGACCGGGGTGTCGAGGGTGCAGCTGACCGACGAGGTGGCCGAGGCGCTGACGGACGGGCGACCCGTCGTCGCGCTGGAGAGCACGATCATCAGCCACGGCATGCCCTACCCGCAGAACGTCGCCATGGCCACGGAGGTCGAGGGCATCGTCCGCGAGCACGGCGCGGTGCCGGCGACGATCGCGGTGCTCGACGGCGTGCCCAAGGTGGGGCTGTCGGAGGAGGACCTCGAGCTGCTGGCCAGCGACCCCAGCGTGGTCAAGGCCAGCGTCCGCGACCTGCCCTCGGTGATGGCCCGGGGCGGTCACGGCGCGACGACGGTGGCGGCCACCATGCGGCTGGCCTCGGTGGCCGGCATCCGGGTCTTCGTGACCGGCGGGCTGGGCGGCGTGCACCGCGGGGCCGAGACGTCCTTCGACATCAGCGCGGACCTCACCGAGCTCTCGCGCACGCCGGTGTGCGTGGTCAGCGCCGGGGTCAAGAGCATCCTCGACATCGGGCTGACGCTGGAGGTGCTCGAGACCCTCGGGGTGCCGGTGCTGGTCGACGGCAGCGACGAGTTCCCGTCGTTCTACTCCCGGCGCAGCGGGTTCGCGGCGCCGCTGCGGGCCGACGGCCCCGACCAGATCGCCCGCGCCATGGACGCGGCCTGGTCGCTGGGGCTGACGAGCGGGATCGTGGTGGCGCACCCGATCCCCGAGGCCGACGAGATCCCCGCCGCCGAGATGGACCCGGTCATCGCCCAGGCGCTGGGCGACCTCGACGCCCTGGGCATCGGCGGGCGCGACGCCACGCCGTACCTGCTGGGCCGGATCGTCGAGCTCACCGAGGGCCGCAGCCTGGCGACCAACATCGCCCTGGTGCGCGAGAACGCCCGGGTGGGCGCGGAGATCGCGGTGCGGTACGCCGCCCTCTGAGGTCCGCGCCCGGCCGATGGCCCGGCGCCGCCTGCTCGCGGTGCTGCTCATCGTGGCCGGCCTGGTGGTGGGCGAGCTGGTCGCGGAGTGGGCCGAGCCCCGGACCGCCGTGGGCGCCGAGGGCGTCGGGGCCGGCACCTTCCCGGTGGTCGAGGTGGCCGGGCTGGGCTCGCGAGGCACCGGGTTCTCGGCCCTGACCCGCCGGCTGCAGCGCGACGGGGTGCCGGTGCTCGACTTCGACCCCGACCGGGCCGGCGTGCAGCCGCTGCTCTACGAGCCCGACGACCCGCGGGGCACCATCGCCGACCTGGCCGAGGACGTCGTGGCGCCGGCCATCGACGCCGCCCTGACCCGCGCCGGCTACGACCCCGGCACGCAGGTCGTCGACGTGGTCACGCACTCGACCGGCGGCCTGGCCGTCCGGCACCTGGTCGAGCAGGTCCCCGGCTGGGCTCAGCGGGTCGACGACCTGGTGCTCGTGGCCGTCCCCGACCACGGCAGCTGGGTGGTCTGGGCCGAGACCCGCGGTGGCGGACCGTTCGCCGGCCTCGGGGCCGACATGAGGCCGGGTTCGGCCTTCCTCGAGGGGCTGGGCTACGCAGAGCCGGCCGGTGAGGTCTACACGACCATCGGCGGCGACCCCTGGCTGCTGCGCTGGCTGGCCCCGCGCGGGTTCGACGACCAGGTGCCGGCCCGCTCGCCGTTCCTCGACGGCGCCGCCAACAACGTCTACCCCTCCCTCCACGGCCGCCTGCTCCGCAACGACGACGTGGTGGACAAGATCGTGGCGACCCTCCGGGCGCACTGACCCCGGTCAGGACAGGCGCCGCACCCGCCAGGCGCACAGCCCGGCCAGCACGGCCGCCAGACCGAGGTAGAGCCCCGTCTCCGTCCACTGCAGCGGCCAGAAGTCGCTGAGCGGGTGGAGGACCAGTCGCTGCCGGTAGCCCTCGTCGGCCAGCCGCGTGAGGCACTTGTCCATCGTGCCGGGCGCCGGGCGGACCTCGACGTTGCCACCCGCCGCGTCGTCCGGTGCCGGGGGCAGGCAGCCGGCGAACCAGGTCGGCAGCTCCGCCACCGTCCCGCTCGCGTCCACGGTCCGGTTGCTCAGGACCCAGTCCCGCGGATCCCCGGTGCCGGTGGTGATGCGGAACGGCCCCGAGCCCGAGGAGCCGATGCTGTCGAGGTTGTCCGAGGAGATGACGGACGTGGTGGTCGTCGTCGGGACCAGGTGCGGACGGACCCACAGGGGCACGGCGACCTGCAGCACGACGTAGACGGCCAGGGTCAGGGCCATGGCCGGGACCGAGCGCCGGAGCAGCAGCCCGATCAGGGTCCCCAGGAGCAGGGCGAAGACGGCGTAGCCCACGGGCACGACGCCGCGCATCGCGAAGGAGATCGGCGTCAGCCGCGCGGGCAGGCTGCCGCGCTGGCCACCCTGGACGCCGTCCAGCGGGTGGGCCCACCACGTCACCACGGCCGAGAGGACGCCGACCGCGAGCGCGGTGAGGACGACCGAGAGACCGAGCTTCGTCGCCAGCCAGCGGCCGCGGCTCACCGACTGGTTCCACGCCAGCCGGTAGGTGCCCGTCTCGAGCTCCCGGGCCACCAGCGGTGCCCCCCAGAAGACGCCGATCAGCGCCGGCACCACGGCGAGCACCGCCAGGCCGCCGTTGAACAGCATGCGGTCGGTCGAGGTGAGGGCGCCGAGCACGTCGTCGCTCGCGCGCGCCTTGCGCGCCAGGTCGGGGCCCGTCAGCGCCAGCCAGGCGCAGGCCGCGGCGACCAGCGCGTAGACGGCGGCGGCCTGCAGGCGCAGCTGGCGCCAGGTCAGCCAGGTCACCGGAGCACCTCCAGCACCGGCCCGGCCGGAGCGGTCGTGGCCGCCCCCTCCATGTAGGCGAGGGCCAGGTCCTCCAGCCCGAGCGAGGAGGTGGACCAGGCCGGGTCGAGCACCGGCTCGTCGGTCCGGACCACGTAGGTAGACTGGCGGTCGGTGTGGCTGGCCCACACGACCTGCTGGTCACCCGGGAGCGTGCCGGGGTCCCGCAGGGGACCGGACAGCCGGTGGTGCGACGCGAGCAGGTCCTCGACGTCGCCGGCCACCCGGACCTGGGAGTCGACGAGGACGACCACGTGGTCGCAGACCCGCTCCAGGTCGGAGACCACGTGCGAGGAGAGCAGCACGCTGATCTCCTCCTCGGCCACCGCCTCCATCAGCACCTGCAGGAACTCGCGGCGGGCCAGGGGGTCCAGGCTCGCGACCGGCTCGTCCAGCACCAGCAGCTCGGGCCGCTTGGCCAGCCCCAGCGTCAGGGCCAGCTGCGCCCGCTGCCCGCCCGAGAGGCGTCCGGCCTTCTGGTGCGGGTCGAGGCCGAGGCGCTCGACCCGGGACCGCGCGGCCGCGTCGTCCCAGCGCGGGTTCAACCGGGCCCCGAGCCGCAGGTGCTCCGCGACCGTGAAGCCGGCGTACGTCGGGGTGTCCTGCGCGACGAAGCCCACCTTCGCGAGCTGGCCGGCGTCGGCGGCCGGTCGCCCGCCGCAGACCTCGATGCTCCCGGTGCTCGGGGTCAGCAGCCCCACGATCAGGCTCAGCAGGGTCGTCTTGCCCGCGCCGTTGGGGCCGACCAGCCCGGTGACCCGGCCGGTCGGGATCTCCAGGGTGCACTCCCGCAGCGCCCAGCGGCGGCGGTACTGCTTGCCCAGGCCGCGGGCGGCCACCACGGGGTTCACGCCGTCTCCCGGTTCACGGCCCGAAAGGTGCTCGTGAAGAGCGCCTCGATGCTCTCCTCGTCGAGGCCGGCCAGCCGGGCCTTCGACAGCCAGCGGGCCAGGTCGCGGCGGAGGGGTTCGTGGGCGGCCAGCGACCCGTCGGCCAGGGTGCGGGTGACGAAGGTGCCCACCCCCGGCCGGGCCGCCACCAGCCCGTCGCGCTCGAGCTCGCGGTAGGCCTTGAGGACGGTGTTGGGGTTGATGGCCAGGCTGGCCACGACGTCCTTGACCGTCGGGAGCTGGTCCCCCTCGACCAGCAGGCCGAGGCGGAGCGCGCGGCGGACCTGGTGGACCACCTGCAGGTAGGGCGAGACGCCCGAGCGGCTGTCCAGCGAGAACTCGATCATCAGCGGTCCATTCCTCTAGGTGACTAGCACATTAGAGGGCTACGTAGGGTGTCCCGTCAAGGGTCGACCGGTCCGGACACCGCCGCGGCGATGGCCGGCAGCAGCAGTGCGTAGGCCGGACCGGTCAGGTGCACGCCGTCCTCGGTGAAGGCACGGGCGCCCAGACCGGCCAGCACGGCCGGGGTGGGGACCACGACCGCACCGACCTCCGCACAGATCCCGACGGCCGTGCGGCGGTAGTCGTCGAGCACGGCGTTGCTCCGGTCCTGGGGGCGGCTGAGCCGGGCCTCGTCCACGCCCGGCGGCGCGACGTAGACCCGACGGCCGGACACCGAGCGCAGGATTGCCCCCAGTGCCGCGCCGAACTCGGCGAGGGGCACCTGCCTCCAGGGCGCGGCGTCGTTGGTGCCGACCGAGACCACGACCGCGTCCCCGTCGCCGACGCCGGCCCCCGCAACCTGGTCCGCGAGGTCGAGCGACGATGCACCGCCGCGGGCGGCGTTGTGGACCTCGGGCCCGAGGACGGGCAGGTCGCGCCGGACCCGCGCGAGGTGGCTGTCCCCGAGCAGCACCACGCGCACCCGTCGAGCCTAGGGCGGCGGACACGACGGTGGCTCCACTAGCGTCACCACCGTGGGGGTGCTCGACGGCAAGGTCG
>CAZEPK010000042.1:0-21028 GCA_964514085.1 uncultured Nocardioides sp. | reverse complement strand
CCGTGGCGACCTGCACATCGAGATCGCCGCCACGTACCCGCTGACAGAGGGCCGGGCTGCCTACCTCAGCGGCAGTGAGTCACCCCGGGCTCCCGGCAAGACGGTGCTCGTCGTCGGTTGAGCGTCCGACGAGGAACTCGTCGACCGCCCAGGCTCCTGCAGTCGTCCCGGTGCGCGCCGACCGGTCGTTCGTCCTGCCTGCGGATCACTTGACGGGAGCAGCAGAATGGCCTTGTCCGGCGGCACGAGGAGCGATGACCGCTTGGCGTGCAACGACATGAGGAGACAGTCGTGATCTCGTTCGTGACGACCAGCTCCGTGGCTCTGGTCGAGCGCCGTGACTTCTGGCGTGAGGCTGTCTGCGACCAGTTCGTCCCGTTGGAGGTGGTGCCCCGGGGCATCCCCACGGGGCACGTGGCCGCCCAGTCCCTCGGTGACCTCCAGCTGCGGCGGATCCAAGCCACCGCACACCGCTTCGTGCGCTCGCCGTCGCTGATCCGTGGCACGGACGAGGACTACTTCAAGCTGGTGCTGGGGCTGGGCGGGTCCACGGTGCTCGCCCAGGACGGTCGTGAGGCTGTGCTCGGGGTCGGTGACATCGCGATGTACGACAGCACACGGCCCTACAGCTTCACGATGGAGGAGTCGTTCGACGTCACGGTGTGCATGCTGCCCAAGCGTCTGCTGCCTGTTCGAGCCAGCGAGCTCGCGGCCCTGACAGCCACCCGGATCGACGGACGGAACGGCGTGCCCGCGGTGGTGGCACCCTTCTTGTCCGAGGTGTTTCAGCGCTCGGACGAGATGTCGCGGGACGAGCAGGACGCTGTGGTCGGCACCGTGTCGACTCTCATGGTGGCGCTGGTGCGAGGGCTGCCGGTGTCGCACGCCGCAGAGCACGCGCAGCTGGCGAGGGCCAAGAGGTGCATCGCGGTCCATGTCGCCGAGGACGCGCTGGGACCGGACCTGATCGCCGCTGAGACCGGCATGTCGGTGCCCGATCTGCACGGGCTCTTCAGGCGGGCAGGCACGACGGTCGCCGGGCACATCGAGGAGACCCGGCTCGAAGGGGTGTGGCGCGACCTGCGGTCGCCACAGCTCGCCCACGTGTCGATCGCCCGGGTCGCCGCGAGCTGGGGTACGTCGGATTCCGCACGGATGCGTCGCCTCTTCGAGGAGCGCTTCGGGGCCACGCCGCAGGAGCACCGCCGCAGCGGGTCCTGAGGCGTCGGTCAGCTACCGGACGGTCCGGGCCGCGGCCGTCACCACCGCCGTCACGGCCTCCGGGTGGGACACCATGACCGCGTGCGAGGACGGGACGGCAGAGACTTCTGCTCCCGCGCGGGCAGCCATCCAGTGCTGACCCCGTGGGGGGATGGCGTTGTCCTCCTCCGTGACCAGAGACCACGACGGGAGGTGCTTCCACGAGGGGTCGACGCCGGCGGTGCCGTTGAACGCGCTCAAGGACAGCGGCCTCTGCTCGACCGCCATGAGCTGCGCCCGGGCGGCGGGGACGTCGGCCGCGAACACCTCGAGGAAATCGGCAGCCTTGATGTAGAGGTCGGTGTCCTGACCGTCGGGGGCCACGGGATTCGGGATCGGCCTCGCGACGGTGGTGTCGGGGCCGAGCAGTCCGCCCGGGAACTGTGCGGGATCGAGGACGGTGGCGATGCTCTCGCCCTCGTCGAGGACGTACGCCGCCACGAAGACCAGAGCAGCGACGTTGTCGGCTCCGCGGGCGGCTTCGCCGATCACCGCGCCGCCGTAGGAGTGGCCGACCAGGACGACCGGTCCGTCGAGCGTGGCCAGCACCGAGTGCACGTAGTCGGCGTCGGCGGCGAGCCCCCTGAGCTGGTTGGGGATCGCGATCGTCCGGTACCCCTGCTGGTGGAGCTCCTCCAGCGTGGCGGACCAGCCGCTGGAGTCGGCGAAGGCGCCGTGGACGAACGCGATGGTCGGAGCGGTGGTCATGAGCGTTCCCCTTCCGAGGGAGTGGTGGGTGTGCGCCCTTCCTCGTCGTCGAAGACGACGGTGGCGGGATGGGGGTGGAGCTGGCCGCCCCCGAGGGTGGGAGCGTTGAAGATCATCGAGCGGATGGCCTCGCGCTCTTCTGCTGATCCGGTGCGCAGGGCGATGTGGAGGACGTTCTCCCCTCGGACGTAGCGCTCGATCGTGGGGAAGCCCGCGTGGTCCAGGGCGAGGGCCACCGCGATCGGATCCTGCCCACCGGTGACCCGGTAGCGGAGCGTGGGTGTCAACGGGGGCAGGGGTCCGTTGAACGCGTCGTAGTCCCTGCGCAGCAGCCGGCCCACGCCGAACGTGATCGTGATGCCGACCAGCGCGGCGAGTGTGACGACGATGAATGCGGTCATGGTCTCCTCCTCGGGTGTCGAGACGTTAGGGCGGTCAGCGCGACGAGGGCTTCGGTCAGGTGGCTGAACCTCGAGGTGACCTCAGGCGGCGTCGCAGAGCAGCGTGCCTGACCGCCACCGGTACACAGCGCGGTGAGCGCCAGCGCGATCCGTCGACTCGCACCGGGCCACGTCGTGCGGCGGTAGGCGAGTGGCCCTGACCACGGGGACTCCTTCGGCTCGCACTGACAGGAGGCACGAACGCTAGGAACGCTGCTGACGAGCCGACTTCAGTCACGCGACTGCGACAACCGGATCGACCCCGCGACCAGTCGTTCGACCGAAGCACCACAGGAAGGCGCGTCCTTAGGTTCTCGACGTCCACCCGTATGCCGGAAGGAACCGTCATGACCGCGACGTCGACAATCCCTGCACGAGCGCCACTCGGCGACAACACGGCGGAAGGAGGCTTCGGCCTGGTCTCCGCCTCGGCGCTGGTGGTCGGGTCGGTGATCGGCACGGGGGTCTTCGCGCTCCCTAGCGCTCTGGCGTCGTACGGCCCGGTCTCCCTGGTCGCCTTCGTCCTGGTCACGATCGGTTCGGTCGCGCTGGCGCTGACCTTCCGGTCGCTCAACGCGCGGCTACCAGGCTCCGGCGGGCCCTACGTCTACGCGCGGGACGCCTTCGGTGAGTTCGCCGGCTTCCTCAACGCGTGGAGCTACTGGATCACCGCCTGGGCCGGGAACGCCGCGATCGTGGTCGCCTGGGTCGGCTACGTCGAGGTCTTCTGGAACACCGACCACAGCAAGGTCGGCTCGGTGGCGATCGCCCTGGTCGGACTCTGGGCGCCGGCGGTCGTGAACCTCGCCGGGCTGCGGAGCATCGCGGCGTTCCAGGTGGTCACCACGGTTCTCAAGTTCGTTCCCCTGCTCCTGGTCTCCGTGATCGGACTGTTCTGCATGAGCCGCGCCAACTTCGGGGAGTTCAACGCCTCCGGCGGTTCGTCGTGGCACGCGATCTCCGCGGCCGGAGCCATCGCCCTGTTCAGCTACCTCGGCATCGAGACAGCCTCGGTGGCCGCCGGTCGGGTGCGCGACCCGGAGCGGAACGTCGGCCGGGCCACGGTGCTCGGCACCCTCGCGTGTGCCGTGGTCTACCTCGTGGGCACACTTGCGGTCTTCGGGACCGTGCCGCACGCCGAGCTGCTCGGCTCGACCGCGCCGTTCACCGACTCGGCCAACGCGATCTTCGGCGGGAGCTGGGCGGGGAAGACCGTCGGAGCAGCAGCGGTCGTGTCCGGCTTCGGCGCCTTGGTCGGGTGGACGCTCATCGTGGCCGAGATGCCGCAGGCAGCGGCCCGCGACGGCGTCTTCCCCGCCGTGTTCCTGGCGGAGAGCCGCCGTGGGGTGCCGGCGTTCGGCATCGTCTCCTCGACGGTGCTCGCCTCTGTGCTGACGGTGGTCAGCTACACGTCGTTCGACCAGGTCTTCATCACCGTCGTGCTGCTCTCGGTGCTGACCTCGGTCATCCCGTACCTGTTCTCGGCGGCTGCGCAGGTCTACTGGCTGACGACCAAGGCGCACTTCGGACATCCGCTGCACCTGGCCCGAGATCTGACGGTCGGGTTGACGGCGCTGGTGTTCTCGTTCTGGGCCTTGCAGGGGAGCGGTGAGCAGGCCGTCTACTACGGCGTCTTCGGCGTCCTGCTCGGTGTGCCGGTCTACGTCTGGCACAAGGCTCGCAAGGGGGAGTACGGCGAGGTCAACGCCCTCGTCCTCGCCGAGGGGGTGACCCGGTGACGAGCACGGTGCAGTCACGACCGCTCACCGGGCCGCTCGAGGTCGGTGTCCACTCCGAGGTCGGGCCGCTGCGCGAGGTGATCGTGCACCGTCCGGGGCTGGAGCTCGACCGGCTCACCCCCGCCAACGCGCCGTCGTTGCTCTTCGACGACGTCATGTGGGCCGAGCGGGCGCGCGAGGAGCACGACGCGTTCAGCGACCTGCTCACCTCCCGTGGCGTCCGGGTCCACCACTTCGGGACCCTGCTGGCTGAGGCGCTCGCCACCGAGGGCGGGCGGGACTTCGCCGTCGAGCGGATCTGCACCGACGAGCGCTTCGGGCCCGCGCTGGCCCGGGACCTGCGCTCGCTCTTCGCCGACACCGACCCGGTCGGCCTCGCCGAGCTGTTCATCGGGGGTCTGGTCGCCTCCGACCTGCGGCCCCTGGGCTGGTCGGGACTGGTCTGGGACACCCAGGACGTCGACGACTTCGTCCTCCCGCCGGTGCCCAACACCCTCTTCCAGCGCGACAACACCGCCTGGATCGGGCACGGCGCCACCGTCAACCCGATGGCGATGCCGGCTCGGCGCCGGGAGTCACTGCACACCCGCACCGTCTACCGTCACCACCCCCTCTTCGCCGCCGCCCGCGCGGCCGGAGAGTTCGTCGACCACTACGGCGACGACGACCTGGACCACGCGCCGGCGACGCTCGAAGGTGGTGACATCCACGTCCTGTCCCACGACACCGTGGTGGTCGGGATGGGGGAGCGGACCACGCCGATGGGCGTCGAGATGCTGGCCCGGAGCCTGTTCGCCTCCCGGACGGCGCGACGGGTGCTGGCGATCGAGCTGCCCAGAGCACGCTCCGCGATGCACCTCGACACCGTCCTCACGATGCTCGACGTCGCGACGTTCGTCGCCTACCCCTTCCTGGCGGACGCCGGTCCCCGGATGTGGGTCCTCACCCCGGGCGAGGACCCGGCCCGGCCGGAGGTCTCGCAGCGCAGCGGCCTCGCAGCGACCCTGGCGGAGGTCCTCGATCGGGACGACGTGCGGGTGCTGAGGGCGGTCCAGGACCGGCGCACCGCGGAGCGCGAGCAGTGGAACGACGCCGACAACTACCTGGCCGTCGCACCGGGTGTCGTCGTCGGCTACGAGCGCAACACCGACACCAACCGGCTGCTCGCCGACCACGGCATCGAGGTGCTGCCCCTGGTGGGCAACGAGCTCGGCCGTGGCCGCGGCGGCGCCCGCTGCATGACCTGCCCGGTCCGCCGCGACCCCATCCACCAGGAGGCACCATGACCACCAGCTCGACCTTCGCCCGACCCGCGCTGGCGCCGGCCCCCGGGTCCCTGCTCACCGAGCACGCGCTCGGCGCACGGCGGTTCCTCGAGCTCGTCGACCTCGCCACAGACCTCAAGGCCGCCCACACCGGGGGGTACGAGGTGCCGCGACTTGCGGGGAAGCAGATCGCCCTGGTCTTCGAGAAGGCCTCGACCCGCACGCGCTGCGCCTTCGAGGTGGCCGCGAAGGACCAGGGCGCCCACACCACCTACCTCGGCCCCGAGGGCAGTCACATCGGCCGCGAGGAGAGCATCGCCGACACCGCCCAGGTGCTGGGCCACCTCTACGACGGGATCGAGTTCCGAGGGTTCGCGCAGGACACTCTGGAGGAGCTGGCGGCCTACGCCCGCGTGCCGGTGTGGAACGGGCTCACCGACCAGTGGCACCCCACCCAGATGCTGGCCGACGTCCTCACCATCCGCGAGACCGTGGGCAAGGAGCTGCGCAACGTCGCCTGGACCTACATCGGTGACGCGCGCAACAACGTGGCCAGGTCGATCCTGGTCACCGGCGCCATGCTCGGCATGGACGTCCGCATCGCCGCACCGGTGGCGCTGCAGCCTCCGGCCGACGTCCAGGAGCTCGCGGTCGAGCTCGCCCGGGGCAGCGGCGGTGGCACGTGGGTGACCGACGACCCGGCCAGTGCTTTGGCTGGCGCTGACGTGGTCTACACCGACACGTGGGTCAGCATGGGTGAGCCGGACACCGTCTGGGACCAGCGTGTGAGCCTGCTGCGGCCCTACCGCGTCACCGCTGAGCTGATGGCCGCGACCGGGAAGCCCGCGACCCGGTTCATGCACTGTCTCCCCTCCATCCACGACGACCGGACCGAGCTCGGCCGCAGGATCCACGACCGCTACGGGCTGCGCGGCGCCGAGGTCGCCGACGACGTCTTCGGCTCACCCGCCTCCGTGGTCTTCCAGCAGGCGGAGAACCGGATGCACACCATCAAGGCCGTCCTGGTCTCGAGCCTCGCGACGGGGAAGGGTGAGTGATGCTGGTCGTCGCCGCGCTCGGCGGCAACGCGCTGCTGCGCCGGGGAGAGTCGCCGGACCAGGAGATCCAGCGACACCACGCCGCCGCCGCTGCGCGCGCGTTGGCGGAGGTCGCCGTGGCCCACCGGCTCGTCGTCTGCCACGGCAACGGCCCCCAGATCGGGATGCTGGCCCTCGAGAGCGCGGACGACGCCTCCCTGAGCGAGGCCTTCCCGCTGGACGTCCTGGGCGCGCAGACGCAGGGCATGATCGGCTACTGGCTGGTCCAGGAGCTCGCGAACGCCGGCGTGTCCGGCCCGATCGCCGCCGTCCTCACCCAGACCCGCGTCGATCCTGCCGATCCGTCCTTCGCGGCCCCGACGAAGCCGATCGGACCGCTGTACGACGAGAGCCACGCGAGGGCGTTGGTGCACAGGCTCGGCTGGTCCATCGCACCCGAGCCCGGCGGCTGGCGCCGCGTCGTCCCGTCGCCGACGCCGCTCGCACTGGTGGAGGAGCCCGTGATCTCGCGACTCGTCGCCGACGGCACGACACTCGTCTGTGGTGGTGGTGGCGGAGTCCCGGTGGTCGAGGAAGACGGCCACCTCCGCGGCGTCGACGGCGTCGTGGACAAGGACCTCACGGCGGCCGTGCTGGCCGAGCACCTCGGCGCGGACCTCCTCGTCGTCCTCACCGACGTCGCTGGCGTCATGCGGGACTTCGGCACCCCGGCCCAGGAGGTCGTGCGCGAGCTCGACGTCCGCGGCGTCCGGCCCGACGACTACCCAGCCGGCTCGATGGGACCGAAGGTCGCGGCGTGCGTGGAGTTCGTGAGGAGCACCGGCAAGGCCGCAGCCATCGGCTCCCTGGACGACGCCGCCGCCGTGCTCGCTGGCTCCGCCGGCACGCGGGTGGTCTCCCGCTAGAGCGGTTCCCCGGGTCGTCGGACCAGGCTCCACGCGAGCAGGCCGCCGACCACCAGGAGTCCCGCGCACAGCTGCGCGCAGGTCCGGTAGCCGTCCTCGAACGCCGCCGGGTCGGCGTACGAGTCGCCGGTCAGCCCGCCGAGGACGGGCAGGGCTGCGATGGCCAGGAGCGAGCCGGTGCGGGCGACGGCGTTGTTGACGCCCGACGCCACGCCTGCCCGGTGCGCGGGGGCCGCCGCCAGGGCCGTCGCTGTGAGCGGCGCGACCATCGTGGCCAGCCCGAGCCCGAACAACGTGATCGCGGGGAGGACGTCGTGCACGTAGACGGCGTCCTCCCCGATCCGCGCCGTCAGCAGACACCCCGCCGCGCACAGCATCGGGCCCAGTCCCATCTGGAAGCGGGGACCGATGCGTTGGGAGAGCGCTCCGCTGGAGCCCGAGAGGACGAAGGTCAGCACGGTGACCGGCAGGACGGAGGCGCCGGCCTCGAGCGGCGACCAGCCCGACACCACCTGCAGGTCGAGGACCACGAGGAAGAAGAACACCCCGATCGCGGCGTAGGCGACGAAGGTCACCAGGTTGGCGGCGGTGAACTGCCTGCTGCCGAAGAGGTCGAGCGGCACGAGGGGGCGTGCGGTCCTCCTCTCCACCCACAGCAGGGCGCTCAGGGAGACGACACCCAGAGCGGCCGCCAGCGGCTCGCGCTCGATGATCGAGAACGTCAGGGCACCCAGCCCCGTGACCGCGAGCAGGGCTCCGCGCACGTCGCTGCCACGCCTGGTGTCGATGTCCCTGGTCTCCGGCACCCGCCACGCCAGGACCACCACGATCGCGGCGAGCGGAACGTTGACCAGGAAGACCCAGCGCCAGCTCGCCACCGCCAGGAGCCATCCGCCGACGAAGGGTGCGATCGCACCGGCCACGCCGCTGGCCCCCGCCCAGAGGCCCACCGCCCGGGAGCGCTCGGCCACCGCGAAGGACGCCTCGATGATGGCCAGGCTCGCCGGGGTGAGCAGCGCACCTCCGACGCCCTGCAGCGCCCGCGCCGCGACCAGCAGCGCCAGGGTCGGTGCCACCGCACAGGCCAGCGAGGCCGCGGTGAACCAGACGACGCCGACCACGAAGACCCGACGACGCCCGAACCGGTCACCCAGACCGCCACCGACCAGGATGAACGACGCGAGGGTCAGCGTGTAGGCCGTGACGGTCCACTGGAGCCCCGAGAACGAGGCGCCGAGGTCCTCGCCGATCCGCGGCAGCGCGATGCCGACCACGGTGGCGTCGATGCCCGCCAGTGACGAGCCGAGGACGGTCGCGAGCAGCACCGCGCGGCCGCTGGTGGACCGGACCGTCAGGGCGCTCGACGGCGTCGTCGCCGGCGGGAGGTCCATGACCAGAACCTAGAGCTGGGCCGGCGCCGACCTCTTGGGTCAGGCGACTGCGACGCAGACCGGGCGCAGGGAGGCGGTGACCGGCGCCCGGGGTTGCAGTCACCTGACCGAAGCCCGAGCAGTCGGTGAGCGACCACGATCTGCCCATCGCTCGTCACTCACCCGATGGAGAACCCCATGACCGAGACTCGACGCCCCGTCGTCTTCATCCACGGCCTCTGGCTGCACACGACGTCGTGGCAGCCGTGGGTCGAGCTGTTCGACCAGGCCGGCTACACCAGCATCGCCGCCGGCTGGCCCGGGGACGCCGACACCGTCGAGCAGGCCCGGGCCCACCCTGACGACATCGCCGACAAGGGGATCGACGACGTCGTCGACCACTACCTCGGGATCCTGGACCGACTGCCCGAGAAGCCGATCCTGGTGGGCCACTCCTTCGGCGGCATGATCGCCGAGAAGCTGCTCGGGCTGAACGCCGCCGTGGCGGCCATCGCCATCGATGCCGCCCAGATCAAGGGCGTGCTGCCGCTGCCGCTGTCCTCGTTGCGCTCGACGCTGCCGGTGTTCAAGAACCCGGCCAACAAGCACAAGGCCGTCTCCCTGACCGCAGAGCAGTTCCGGTACAGCTTCGGGAACGCCGTGTCGGAGGAGGAGTCCGACCGGCTCTTCGAGCGGTGGGCCGTCCCGGCGCCCGGCAAGCCGCTCTTCGAGGCTGCAGCGGCGAACTTCTCCCTGCACTCGCCGGCCGAGGTCGACACCCACAACGACGACCGCGGTCCGCTGCTCCTCATCATGGGCGGCAAGGACCACACGGTGCCGGAGGCGATCACCAAGTCGACCCTCAAGCAGTACCGAGACTCCTTGGCCGTCACCGAGCTCCTCGAGTTCGAGGACCGCGGCCACTCCCTGGTCATCGACCACGGCTGGAAGGAGGTGGCGACGACATGCTTGGAGTGGCTCGAGAAGCAGGGGCTGCGCGGCGACGCCTGACCCTGGTCACCATGGCCGGCCGGGTGGATCGCCTCTCCCTCGTCGCGTTGGGGAGACGCCACCTGGTCCGCGCCAGGCACACGGAGCACGGCTGCAGCGTGGTCGACCTCCAGGTCGAGCCCGGCGTCTCCGGGCTCTGGCTGGTGGCCCTGTCCGCCCAGCGGGGCGTGGCAGACCTGCCTGTCCAGGACCTGGCGACCATCCAGGTGATGCAGGGGCGGATCCGCGTCCACCGAGACGGCACCGGAGCCGCGGTCCTCCCGGGTGACCTCGTGCTCGGACCGGTGCCGGTCGACGAGCTGATCGCCCTGACCGATGCGGTGCTGGTCGTCACCGGCGTGCCGCTGGCCGCGGCGGGGCCGGTGCTGGCGTGAGCGGCGCCGACGCGGGGCGGCACCGCGTGGTCGTGATCGGCGGAGGGTTCGGCGGCCTGGCCGCCACCCGAGCCCTGCGCAAGGCGCGCGTCGACGTCACGCTCATCGACCGCCACGGCCACCACCTCTTCCAACCACTGCTGTACCACGTGGCCACCGGGATCCTCTCCGAGGGCGAGATCGCTCGACCGCTCCGAGAGGTCCTGCGCAAGCAGGACAACGCGACCCTGCTGCTCGGCGAGGTCACCGCCATCGACCTCCAGGACCGCACGGTCACCTCGCACGCCCTCGGCACCACCGTGGTGACGCCGTACGACAGCCTCGTCGTGGCCGCAGGCGCGAGCTACTCCTACTTCGGCAACGAGCAGTTCGCCGACCTGGCCCCCGGCCTGAAGTCCGTCGACGACGCGCTCCGGCTCCGGTCCCGCATCTTCAGTGCCTTCGAGCTCGCTGACCGGGCCGAAGACCCGACGACCAGGGAGCAGCACCTCACCTTCGCCATCATCGGTGGGGGCCCGACAGGGATCGAGCTGGCGGGGCAGATCAGGGACCTCGCCCGGCACAGCCTCCGCGGCAACTACCGGCACATCGACCCCCGCTCGGCGAAGGTCGTGCTCCTGGAAGCCGGTGACGCACTTCTCCCGACCTACGAGCGGACGCTCTCGCTGGACACGCTGGCCGCACTGACCCACGTCGGCGTGGATGTCCGCCTGGGCGCGCCCGTCGTCCGCGTCGAGCCGGATGCTGTCGTCTACGCCGCCGAGGGCCAGGAACGCAGGGTGCCGGCGACCACCAAGGTCTGGGCCGCCGGGGTCGCCGCGGCCCCGCTCGCCGGCCTCCTGGCCGACCAGGCGGCGGTGCAGCGCAACCGGGCCGGTCAGCTCTCGCTGAGTCCGGACTGCAGCCTGCCCGGGCACCCCGAGGTCTTCGTGGTCGGCGACCTCATGAGCGTGCCCGGCGTCCCAGGCGTGGCACAGCTCGCCATCCAGAGCGGCCGGTTCGCGGCCGGTGTGGTGCGGGACCGGGAGCGCGGCCGCACGCCGGCCGAGGTGTTCGAGTACCACGACAAGGGGTCGCTCGCGACGATCGCCCGGTTCCGGGCGGTGGCGCACCTCAAGCACCTCAAGCTGAACGGGGTCCTCGCGTGGCTCCTCTGGCTCGGGGTGCACCTCGTCAGCCTGATGGGCTTCGGCCGCCGGCTCTCCGTGGCGCTGAGGTGGGCCTTCGCGTTCACCCTGGGCCGGCGTCCCGAGCGGGTCGGCAGCCAGCTCCAGGCCGGCTGGCCGGCCGCCGTCCTGTCCTCATCGACCCCATCACCCGAGGCATCGTCGGAGAGGAATCGCCATGTCCCACCACCTCGACTCGCCGCTGGCCCGTCAGGATCCCCGGCTCAACATCACTGACCTCTACGTGTTCGACGCCCACGGCGCGACCGTGCTGGTCATGAACGTCCGCACGTCGCTGGCTGGCGACGAGCACCGCGACCCGTTCCACCCCGAGGCGCGCTACGAGTTCAAGATCCACTTCGACGGCAGCGAGCGCGAGCACGTCACCTACCGGGTGACCTTCGGGTCCGGCTACGGGAGCCACCAGCGGTACGTCGTGGAGCGGCTGACCGGCGAGGCAGCCGGCAGCGACGCGGCCACGGGCACCGTGATCGCAGACGGCCGGACCGGGGAGGTGCTCACCACGCACGACGGCGGTCAGGTGTGGGCTGGGCGCGCCGTCGAGCCCTTCTACCTCGACCTGCGCCAGCTGCACGACGTCCAGCACCTCGTCCAGCACGGAGGGGACGTAGATCTCACCCGCTGGACCCGAGGCGCCGCCGAGGACTCCTTCGCCGGGTCGACCGTGTGGTCGGTCGTGCTCACCGTGCCCGTCGGCGTCGACGGGCTCACCACCGGCCGCCACCTGTGCACCTGGGCGACGACGCGCCTGGCGACGGATGCAGGCGGCTGGCGGCAGGTCGGCCGCACCGGCCTGCCCATGATCTGGCCGATCTTCAGGCCGGCCGACAGCGAAGAGTCGAGTCGAGCCAACCAGGCCCACCCCGCCGAGGACCCGGCGACGTACGGACCCGCCATCGCCGAGCTCGTGTCGTCGACCGTCGAGCGAATCGGTACGTCGGACCGGCCCGACGCCTACGCCGACAGCGTGGTCGAGCGGATCGTGGCCGACCTGCTCCGCTATGTCGTGGGGTCGCCGGCCGTCTTCGGCTTCGCACGCTTCAACGGCCGCCGACTGACGGACAACGCCCCCGAGGCGATGTTCTCGCTGGCGACCAACTCAGCGGTCCCCACCGGCACGAGGACCGTGGACGCCAGGCGCAGCCAGGAGGAGTTCCCCTACGTCATCCCGGCGCCGGAAGGCTAGGCGTCCGCGCTCTCGCGCGGGACGACGTCGTGCAGCTGGGCCCTGGCGGTGATCTGCAGGACGGGGAAGATCGCGTAGAGGTGGGTGCTGATGGTGCGAGGCGACAGGAACAGCCGTTCGCCGATCTCCCGGTTGGTCAGTCCTGATGCCGCCAGCCGGGCGATCCGCTGCTGCTGGGCAGTCAGCTGGCCGAACGCGTCAGGGGTCCGCTCGGTGTGCCGGAGACCCGACGCGCGGAGCTCGTTCATCGTGCGGTCGAGGTAGGGCTTGGCACCCAGCCGCTCGAACTCCTCGCGAGCCGACTCCAGCATGGTGCGGGCCTCGACCACACGGCGCCGGCGCCGGAGCCACTCGCCGTAGTCCAGCCGGGCCTGCGCGAGCTCGAAGGGGACATGGAGGTCCGTCCCGCCGATCGCGCTGCGGAAGAGCTCCTCCGCCTCGCCTTCGGAGTCCGCCAGCAGGGCGCGGGCGCGGTCGACCTGCAGCCGCATCCGGGGGCGCAGCGAACCCGTGAGCCCTGCCAGAGCCCGATCGACGATCGCCCTGGCCGATCCGGTCGCGCCTGATCGGACGCCGGCGGCGGCCAGGTCTGCCAGGACGTACCAGGACCGTTGGTAGTGCGTGGGCGTGCCGTCGGCCTCGAACAGCAGGGACAGCTCGTGGAAGGCCAAGGCATGGTCGCCCTCCGCCACAGCGGCGTAGGCGGCGGCCTGGCGGGTCCGGGCCAGGAGACCGGCCGTCTGGGCGGGGTCGATCGTGGCGAGCACCGACGAGATGCGGGCCCTCGCCGTGCCGACGTCACCGCGCAGGGCGGCCACGGTGCCCTCGGAGGCGACCGCATTCAGCATGTGCATCTCCTGGCGCCCCGCCAACGCGATCTGGAAGCCCTCGTGCGAGACCGCGAGCGCGTCGTCCCAGCGCCCACGATCGACGCAGACCCACGCCAGGCCCGTGAGGGTCGCAGCGCTCGCAGAACCGGGCTGACGCAGCCGGTGGCGATCCGAAGCGTCCGTCAGCAGACGAACCGCCGAGTCGGTCTCGTCCAGCACCATCGCGGCTGCCCCGAGCGACATGGCGACGTCCGGATCGTCGATCTCCTCGCCCATCAAGGCCGCGAGGCGGTCCACGAGCGGGTCCCGGTCCTCGACAGCGGAGACTGCGGCGTCGATCCACAGCCGAGCGGCGGCGACGATCGGCAGGGCGGCGAGGGGGTGCTCTGCGAACTTGTCCTCCAGCTCGGCCGCAAGGCTGACGACCTCCTGCCGGCTGGACCGGTCGCCGGTGAAGTTCACGACCAGGGCCGCCGTCGTGAGCGACTCCAGGGCCGACAGGGGGTCCATGGACAGCGACCGCTTGGTGGTGCGACGCAACGCCTGACGCGCCGCCTCGTGGTCGAGGGTCGTGGCGAGGGCGTGAGCCTCGATCCTCTCGCTGAGGTGGCGCAGGTCGGGGTCCCGGGTCGCGTCGTGGACCCGAGCTGCAAGCTCCTGCACCCACACCGCGTCACCGGCCCGGACCGCGGCGTCGGCGGCCTGGACCAGTCGCTGAGCCCGCACGTCCGGATCCGAGCTGAGCTCCGCGGCGCGCTCGAGCGCTCTGGCTGTCTCGACGTAGGCGCCCCGGCGGCTGCTCTGCAGAGCGCTGGTCTCCAAGGCATCCGCCACGTCGTCGTTCGTCGACACGGACGCGGACGCGAGGTGCCACGCCCGCCGATCGGGGTAGTCGACGAGGAGATCGGCCACCACGTGGTGTGCCTTGCGCAGCTCACTGCCGGACGCCGCCCGCTGCACGGCCGCCCGCACCACCGGGTGACGGAACCGGATGACATCCCCGACCGTCACCAGCCCGGCGTCCTCGGCGGGTCTCCAGTCATCGGTACGCACGTCTGCCGTCGCCATCCGCAGGACGATGTCGTCACCGGTGTCGGCCACCGCTGCCAACAACAGCGCGTGGCGCGTCGCCGGCCCCAGATCGCCGAGGCTCGCGGCGTAGACCTCGTACAGGCGATCGGTGAGCGGAAGAGGCACGGTGCTCCACCGCACGGCTGCGGTCGGCCTCTCCGAGGCGGCACGCGCGAGCTCGACCAGTGCCAGAGGGTTCCCGGCCGCGAGCGACAGCACCGCCTGTCGATCATGTCCCCTCAGTGCTGTGTCCAGACCGTCGAGGAGCTGGGCGCTGCCCCGGGAGTCGAGCGGGCCCAAGACGAGCCGAGGGAGCGGCGCCAAGGAGCGCGGGGGGACTTCCCCCCGTGCGCCGGCCAGCAGGACGATGGGTTCGTCCTCGGCGCGCCGTACGACGAACGCCAGTGCGTCCAGTGACGCGGAGTCGATCCACTGCGCGTCGTCGACGACGAGCAGGAGCGGCGCGTCTGTCGCGACGGTGGACAGAAGCGAGAGCAGAGCGACCCCTACCCGCAAGGGGGTCGGCTCGTCGTCCTCCGACTCGAGCCCGAGCGCAGTCAGCAGGGCGGAGCGCTGGGCCGTCGGCAGCTGGTCGCACCGGTCGAGGACCCCGTGCACGAGCTGGTGGAGCCCAGCGAACGCGAGCTCGGTCTCGCTGCGTCCTCCGCGGGAGCGCAGCACGGACCACCCGGCGGTCCGCGCGATGTCCGACGCTCGGTCGAGCAGTGTGCTCTTGCCGAGTCCGGCGTCGCCGACGACGACCAGCCCTTCGCCCGTCTGGCGGTCGGGATCCAGCACCTCGTGCAGCCTGACCAGCTCGTCCTCGCGGCCGACGAACGGCAGAGACTGTCTGACACTGCGGCTGCTCACGGTCCCACCTCTACCGCCGCCCGACCCCACGTTCAGGGGGAGCGGGCGTGCTGCTGTCACCTCACCGACCAGACCGGCCGCAGTGGGCGCCGGAAGCTCAGTGGGCCACGGGTCCGGGTGCGGCGTCAAGGTCGTCGAGCACATCCCGGAGCTGGGACCGTGCGGCGATGCCCAGCTTGGGAAAGGCGCGGTACAGGTGCGACCCGATGGTGCGGTGGGAGAGGTAGAGGCGTTGCCCGATCTCTCGGTTGGTGAAGCCCGCGGCGGCCAGTCGCACGATCTGCAGCTCTTGGGCGGTCAGCGCCTCCGCGGCGCCCACCTCACGGCGGATCCGGCGCTCACCGGTCGCTCGCAGCTCGCGCCCGGCTCGCTCGGCCCACGCCGCGGCCCCGAGCCGCTCGAAGGAGACGAGCGCTTCCTGCAGGGGTAGCCGGGACTCGAGGACCCGACGCTCACGGCGCAGGAACATGCCCCTGGCCAGGTCGATCCTGGCGCGGTCGAAGACGTGGTCGACGGGGCACTCCGCCACCGCACGGTCGAACCTGAGGTCGGCCGGGAGCTCGGTGCCGGCGACGGCACGCGCAAAGGCCGTCGGGTGACGGAGTCCGGTCGTGGCCCGGAGGTCGGCCACCGCCGAGCGGAGGACGCCGAGAGTCCGGTCGTCGGCGCCGAACAGCGCCGCCTCCGCCCAGAACCCGACTGCGACGACCTTCACCCATGTCGACAGCCCGCTCTGGCGCACGAGCTGGCCGAGGCGGACCAGTGCCTCGTCGTGTCGCCCGCTGCTGATGGCCTCGACACTCCTGCCCAGCTGGACGAGGTCGAGCAGGTCGGTCACCACGTGGGCGTCTGCCGAGCGGCCGCAGCGGTCGAGCAGGGCGCGAGCCGCTGTCGCGTCGCCCTGCACCGCGGCCACGATGCCGGCCGCCACCTCACCGCAGGCGACGACCTCGTGCTCGTGCAACGGGTCAGCGAGCGCCAGGCACGCCCTCGCCAGCTGATCCGCCTGTGGCCAGTCCCCGCGCGCGATGGCAGCGAGGGACCTGCGACCCATTCGCTCGGCGGAACCCACTTCGGCGGCGGTCTCTACCGCGGTTGACATGGTCTCAACGCTCATCGTGACTCCCCAGTAGTGGTCAGGCCACGCTAGGGACGCGAGCGGGTCGGTCGCGTACGTCATCTGACGTAGTTGTCCCTGACGGCGGAGCGCTGGCCCCGCGCACACTGGCGTGGCCGACCGAGGCCCGCCTGCGGCACGGTCGAGGCGACGGCCGACTCCTGCTGTCCCGGGTCGGCGTCTGCGAGGTCAGGCCGCGCCGACACCCCGGAGGAGGTCGGCGAACGGCGTCGGGTCGTCGAGCTGGTCGGCCACGGTGCGCCGGCGTGACCCGGCGGCACCCTCGGCCGCGGCCCCGCCGACCAGGACCGCCAGCTCTCCGGCGGCCCGGGCGATCCGGGTGTCGAGGCCCGCGTCGCCGAAGTCGTCGGTGGCGGCGAAGACGCCCGTGGGCACCACCACGGCGTGCAGGTAGGCGAACAGCGGCCGCAGCGCGTGGTCGAGGACCAGCGAGTGCCGGGCGGTGCCGGCGGTGGCGGCAACCAGCACCGGCGTGCCGTCGAGCACGCCGGGCTCCAGGACGTCGAAGAACGTCTTGAACAGCCCCGAGTACGACGCGGAGAACACCGGCGTGACCACGATCAGCGCGTCGGCGCGGCGGACCGCGTCGAGGGCGCCGGCCAGGTCCGGAGCGGGGAAGCCGGTGAGCAGGTGGTCGGTCAGCTCGTGGGCCAGCCCGCGGAGCTCGACGTGGGTGACCTCGGCCCCGGGCAGGGCTCGCGTGGTCGCCGCGGCCAGGCGGTCGGCCAGCAGGCGGGTCGAGGAGGGCACGCTCAGCCCGGCGGAGACCACGACGACCGACGTCATGCCGACACCGCCTCGGCCTGGCGGCCGGTCACGTCGTCGACGGCGTGGAGCGTGGCGTCGCGGCCGCCGCCGGCGGCCGCCTTGAGCGAGGCGTGGGTCGGCGCGTCCGGGACGTGGGCCGGGCGGCCTTCCGCGAAGCCCTTGCGCAGCTCGGGGAGGAGCTCGCCGAGCAGGTCGAGCTGCTCGAGCACGGTCTTGAGGGGCAGTCCGGCGTGGTCGACCAGGAACAGCTGGCGCTGGTAGTCACCGGCGTACTCCCGGAAGGACAGCGTGCGCTCCAGCACCTCCTGCGGCGAGCCGACGGTCAGCGGGGTCTGGGCGGTGAAGTCCTCGAGGGAGGGACCGTGGCCGTAGACCGGTGCGTTGTCGAAGTAGGGGCGGAACTCGCGGACGGCGTCCTGGCTGTTGCGGCGCATGAAGAACTGCCCGCCCAGGCCCACGATGGCGCTGTCGGCGGGGCCGTGACCGTAGTGCTCGAACCGGCGCCGGTAGAGGTCGACCATCTGCTGGGTGTGCGTGGCCGGCCAGAAGATGTGGTTGTGGAAGAACCCGTCGCCGTAGAACGCCGCCTGCTCGGCGATCTCGGGGGAGCGGATCGAGCCGTGCCAGACGAACGGCGGCACGCCGTCCAGGGGGCGCGGCGTGGCGGTGTAGCCCTGCAGCGGCGTGCGGAAGGTGCCCTCCCAGTCCACGACGTCCTCGCGCCACAGGCGGCGCAGGAGGGCGTAGTTCTCGATGGCCAGGTTGATGCCCTGGCGGATGTCCTTGCCGAACCAGGGGTAGACGGGGCCGGTGTTGCCGCGGCCCATCATCAGGTCGACGCGGCCGTCGGTGAGGTGCTGGATCTTGGCGTAGTCCTCGGCGATCAGCACCGGGTCGGTGGTGGTGATCAGCGTGGTCGCGGTGGAGAGCAGGAGCTTCTCGGTCTGGGCGCCGATGTAGGCCAGCGTGGCCGTCGGGTTGGAGGCGATGAACGGCGGGTTGTGGTGCTCACCCACCGCGAAGACGTCGAGCCCGACCTCCTCGGCCTTCTTCGCGATCGCGACGGTGGCCTTGATCCGCTCGTGCTCGGTCGGCGTACGGCCGGTGGTGGGGTCGGTGGTGACGTCGCCGACGGAGAAGATCCCGATCTGCATGGTGGCCTCGCTAGGACTGGAAGGGCTGGCACATCGTGGGTGACGTGTCATGTACTCGTCCCAACGCTAGGTGACACGTCACCTATTCCGCTAGACTGGGGCCCATGAGCGACTCACCCTGGCTGTCTGACGAGCAGCAGGCCGTGTGGCGCTCCTGGCTCGCGGTGTCGGCGCAGCTGCCGGCCGTGCTGCACCGCCAGCTGGCCCGCGACTCGGGTCTGTCGCTGCCGGACTTCGACGTCCTGGTCCAGCTCACCGAGGCCGCCGGCTCGCGGCTGCGGGTCACCGACCTGGCGGCGTCGCTGGGCTGGGAGCGGAGCCGGGTCTCCCACCACGTGAAGCGCATGGAGCGTCGCGGCCTGGTCAGCCGCGACGACTGCCCCGACGACGGCCGTGGCGCGTTCATCGCCGTGACGGCCCAGGGCCGGACCGCGATCGAGCGAGCGGCGCCGGCCCACGCGCGCACCGTCAAGGACCTGGTCTTCGCCGACCTCAGCCCGGCCGAGCTGGCCGACCTGGGCCGGCTGCTGGCCAAGGTCAGGACGGGGCTGGACGCACGCCGGGTCTGAGCAGCGCTTCTCCCGGGTACTGGTCCCGGAGCATCGTCGCGACGGATCGGACCGCCATGCCGCACCTCCTGCTCGCGCCCCTGCTGTTCGGGATCAAGTGGCTCGACCCCGAGTGGATGCTCGACCACTTCGGGTCCGCCTTCTTCTGGGTCAGCCTCGTGATCATCGTGATCGAGTGCGGGCTGTTCTTCCCCTTCCTCCCCGGCGACACGCTGCTCGTGGCGATCGGGGTCTTCGTGGCCAGCGACAAGCTGTCGGTCATCCCGGGGCCGGCACTGCTCGACATCGCTGTGGCCTGCCTGCTGCTGGTGGGTGCGGCGATGGTGGGCAACGTCCTGGGCTTCGAGATCGGGAGCAAGGCCGGCCCGGTGATCTACGAGCACGACGGGCGGATCCTCAAGCGCTCCTACTTCGAGCGCACCGAGGACTTCTTCGACCGGCACGGCCGCCAGGCGCTGGTGATCGGCCGCTTCGTGCCGGTGGTCCGCACCTACGTGACGGTCGTGGCGGGCGCGTCGAAGATGAAGCGCCCGCGGTTCCTCCTGTGGAGCCTGGTCGGCGCGCTGCTGTGGGTCCTCAGCATCACGCTCACCGGCTACTTCGTCGGGGACACCTTCCCCGGCCTGGCCAAGAACATCGACTACCTGATCCTGGGCCTGCTGCTGCTCACGATCATCCCGGCCGGCATCCACTGGTGGCGCGAGCGCGGCTCCGAGGGCGACTGACCCTAGGTTCTCCCCATGGCGGTTCCGGGTGGCGACTGGGTCTTCGCCGACACCTGGGTGCTCGCGTCGATCGGCGTCTACGAGCGGCGCTGCACGCTGGTCGAGGTGGTCGCCGCCGGGGACTGGATGAACCACGCCGTCCTGGAGTCGGCCGAGCTCGACGAGGCGCTGGGCAAGCTGGTGGGCACGGGACTCGTGCGCGTCTACGACGACTGGACCTTCGAGCTCACCGACGAGGGCGCCAGCCTGTTCGCCGCGGAGCACCGCAGCATCCAGACCCAGCTCGACCTCATCGAGGCGGAGCTGGCTACGCGTACGCCGGAGCGCGCCCCGGTGCGCCTCCCCGCAGGCGCGCTGGCCAAGGCGGTGGCCGCCTACCAGCGGGGCGGCGCCTGAGTGTCGGCGGCGCGGCCTAGGTTTCTCGGGTGAGCACACGATGAGCAAGGAAGCAGCGCTGCGCGCGATGCGGGAGGCCCGCTACGCCGAGCGCACCGCCAACCCGACCCCGGCCCGGCGTCCCGCCCGGCCGGCGGTGGCACCGGCCGAGACGGGGACCGGGGCGACCAAGGCGACCAGGTCGGCCAAGGCGACCAAGCCGGCCAAGGGCGCCGGGGCCGACGCGTCGGCCGCCCCGGACTCCGAGGGCCTGTGCGGCCACCGGTCGATGAACGGCCGCACCTGCACTCGCGAGCAGGGCCACGCGGCCAAGAGCCACCGCTACGGCTGAGCACCCTCGAGGGCCCGGGCGATCTGGAGCTGCCGCACCAGGAAGGCGCCGTCGTCGCGCTTCTTGCGGCGCAGCCAGGTGGTGACCTCGGTGTTGCACTTGCTGGCGTTGCACGACCGGCAGGCCGGCACCACGTTGGCCAGCGTGTAGCGCCCACCGCGCGAGATCGGCAGCATCGTGTCCTTCTGGAGGGCCGCGCCGTCCCCGCCGCAGTAGGCGCAGCCGCCCCAGGCCTCCATCAGCGCCCGCCACTGCTCCTCGGTGAGGTCGTGCTCCACGCCGGCCATGCGCCGCTGGCGGCGCCGGGCGTAGGTCGCGGCACGGGTGCGGGAGGCCACCGCCCGAGGGTAGGCCGGCGCGGGCGCGGAGTCGGGGAGGACGGGCCGCGCCTCAGGCGGTGGCGGCTGCGGCGCGCTCCTGGGCCTCGTCGAGCTTCTCGGCTCCGTAGGAGTCGGGCCGGCCCACGCCGGTGCTGATCAGGGCCTGGAGGGAGCCGACCACGTACTCGCCCCAGGCGACCCTGCACACGCCGTAGCACTCCACCGCGGGCTCCAGCCCCTCGTGGGTGAACCGCACCTCGGTGCCGCCGGTCGCGGTCGGGGTGAGGTCGAAGCGGATGGTGGTCCCGGTCCACTCCTCGTGGTCGTCGGTGAAGGACAGCCAGCTGTCGGTC
>CAZEPK010000041.1:0-21167 GCA_964514085.1 uncultured Nocardioides sp. | reverse complement strand
AGGTGTTCACGATCCAGTGACACATCTGTGTTCAAGAACAGATGTCACTTCACAAACGGCGGCGGACCTGCCGATCCGCAGACGAATCGCTACTTGGGGGGCATCCGGATGCCGCCGTCGACGCGGACCACCTCGCCGTTCATGTAGCTGTTGGTGAGGCACTCGACGACCATGCTGGCCAGCTCGTCCGGCACGCCGAGGCGCTTGGGGAAGAGCACGCTCTCGCCGAGCTTGGCCTTGAACGCCTCGGAGTCCGGGCCCTCGCCGTAGATCGGGGTGTCGATCAGCCCGGGCGCCACGGTGTTGAGGCGGATGCCGGACGCCGAGAGGTCGCGCGCCACCGGGAGCGTCATGCCCACGACGCCGCCCTTGGAGGCGCTGTAGGAGGCCTGGCCGATCTGGCCGTCGAACGCGGCGACGCTGGCCAGGTTGACGATGGCCCCGCGCTGGCCGTCGGCGTCGGGCTCGTTGCGGCTCATCACGGTGGCCGCCTGGCGGACCATGTCGAAGGTGCCGATCAGGTTGATCTGGATGACCTTGGTGAAGGCCGCCAGGTCGTGGGCGGACTCGATCTGCCCGTCCCGGCCGATGGTCCGCTGGGCCCAGCCGATGCCGGCGGAGTTGACCACGGCGCGCAGCGGCGCGATCTCGGCGGCGGCGTTGACGGCCGCGGTGATCTGATCGGTCTGCGTCACGTCGACCAGGGCGAAGATGCCGCCGATCTCGGCGGCCAGCGCCTCACCCTTGTCGGCCTGGAGGTCCGCGACCACGACCGTGGCGCCCTTCGCGGCGAGCTGGCGGGCACAGGCCGCGCCGATGCCGGAGGCGGCGCCGGTGACGATGGCGGTCGATCCACTGATGTCCATGGCCGGGAGCCTAGCGACGGCTCCTCGGGCGATCAGAGGTCGGTCTGGCCCGCGGCGACGACCACCGCGGGGCCGGTGAGCAGCACCCGGTCCTCGGTGGTCCAGGTGACCGTGAGGGTGCCGCCGGGGACGTCGACGCGGTAGGCCACGTCGTCGGTGGTGGGGCGGGCGTCGTCGGCCAGCGCGGCGGCGACCGCCGCCGCGCAGGCACCGGTGCCGCAGGACCGGGTCTCCCCCGAGCCGCGCTCGTGGACCCGCATCGCGACGTGGCGCTCGCCGCGGCGTACGACGAACTCGACGTTGACGCCGTCGGGGTAGACCGCAGGGTCGTGGGTGGGCGGCTCGTAGAGGTGACCGGCGTCGTCGAGAGAGTCGACGAAGGCGACCGCGTGAGGGTTGCCCATGTCGACGTGCTGCGCGGCGAGCTCGCGGCCCTCGACGCCGACCTTGGTCTGGCCGAGCACCCGAGGGGTGCCCATGTCGGCGGTGATGAGCTCGCCGTCGACGGTGAGGGTCTTCACGCCGTCGCGGGTGTCGACCCGGATCGGCGCGGCCGGGTCGGCCAGGCCCTCGTCGACGAGGTGGCGCACGAAGACCCGGATGCCGTTGCCGCACATCTCCGAGAGGGACCCGTCGGCGTTGCGGTAGTCCATGAACCACTCCGCCTCGGGCGTGGTGCCGCGGACCACCCGCAGCACGCCGTCTCCGCCGATGCCGGCCCGGCGGTCGCAGAGCGCCCGGACCCGCTCGGCCAGCTGCTCGGCGGACAGGTCGCCGTGCACGGAGCCGTCGAGGTCGGGCAGGAGGACGAAGTCGTTCTCCGTGCCGTGACCCTTGACGAAGGAGTAGGTCATCACTGGGCGTAGAGCCCCTTGGTGTAGTTCTCCGGGCTGTAGTAGTCGTCGAGCTGCTCGACGGTCATGCCGCTCGGCTCGACCTCCTTGGCGATCAGCGCGCGCCGGGGCACCCGGGCCTCGGGCTCCCAGGTCTCGGGCTTCCACAGCCCGCTGCGGAGGAAGGCCTTGGCGCAGTGGAAGAAGAGGTCGTCGATGTCGACCACCACGGCCAGCAGCGGGCGGTGCCCCTTGACCACCATCTCGTCGAAGAAGGGCGCGTCGCGCACCAACCGGGCCCGCCCGTTGATCCGCAGGGTGTCCCCGCGGCCCGGGATGAAGAAGTTCAGCCCGACGTGCGGGTTGGCCAGGATGTTCTTGTAGCCGTCGGCCCGCTTGTTGCCGGGCCGCTCGGCCAGCGCGATGGTCGTGTCGTCGAGGACGTGGACGAGCTGGCCGGGCGGGTCACCCTTGGGCGAGGCGTCGCAGCTGCCGTCGGCGCCGGCGGTGGCCATCACGCAGAACGGCGAGGCGGCCAGCCAGTCGCGGTCCACCTCGAGCAGCGCGGGGCGGCCCTTGGTGGCCGCCCGCTCGTGCGGGGTGCCCAGGAGGTCCACCAGGTCGTCGACGGTGTCGATGGTGGTCCACGTCTGGTCCGGCTCGGTCAGGGTCACCGGTCCAGAGTAGGGCGCGACGGGTCAGGACCCAGCCGCTCCGTGCGAGGTTTCGAGACGGTTGCTGCGCAACCTCCTCAACCAGCCACCGGGCTACTTGCGGCGTACGACGCCCGCCGCTCCCCCGCCGCGCCGGGTCGGCTCGGCGGCAGCGGTGAGCTGCCCACGCGGGCCGAACTCGATCGCGGTGGCCGCGCCGATCTCGGCTGCCGAGGTCCCGGCGGCGCCGACCGCGGTCAGCTGGTGGCCCAGCGCGGTGAGCGCGGCGGCGTAGAGGTCGAGATAGGCCTGCTCGGCCGGCACCGGTGTCTTGTTGGACGGCGCGACCCGCGGCGCGGCGATCGCGTCGGCGAGGGACAGCCCGCGGTCGAGGCGGTTGACCAGGATGCCGAGGACGGTGGTGATGATGGTGGACCCACCCGGCGACCCCACGGCGAGCAGCGGCTTGCCGCCCTGGAGCACGATCGTCGGCGACATCGAGCTGCGCGGCCGCTTGCCCGGCTCGATCCGGTTGGGGTCGGCCGGGTCGTAGGTGGTGGAGAAGTCGGTGAGCTCGTTGTTGAGCAGGAAGCCGCGGCCGGGCAGCACGATCCCGGAGCCACCGGTCTGCTCGATGGTGAGGGTGTACTCGACGACGTTGCCGTCCTTGTCCGCCACGGTGAGGTTGGTGGTGTTGACGTTCTCCGTGTCGGGCGCGACCTGGCCCTTGGTGCTCGGGGTGGCGCAGCTGCCGTCGGACGCGGTGACGTCACCGGCTGCGACCGGCGGGGTGAAGGCGCGCAGCGGGTCGATCCGGCAGGCCCGCTCGGCGGCGTAGGTGTCGGACAGCAGCGTGCTGACCGGGACGCCGGGCTGGTCGCCGACGTACTTGGCGCGGTCGGCGAAGGCCAGGTGGGCGGCCTCGATCACGAGGTGCTGCACCTGGGCCGGGGTGAGCGAGCGCAGGTCGTAGCGCTCGAGGATGTTGAGCGCCTCGCCGACCGTGGTGCCGCCGCTGGAGGACAGCGGCATGCCGTAGACGTCGAGTCCGCGGTAGTCGACGTGGGTCGGGCGGTGCTGGATGACGTCGTACTTCGCCAGGTCCTTGGTGCGCATCCGCCCCTTCGGGACCGGCAGGTCGGTGCGGCCGCTCACCGGGGGCTTGCGCACCGTGCGGGCCAGCTCCGCGGCCAGCGCGCCTCGGTAGAACGCACCCACGCCGCGGCGGGCCAGGAGGTCGTAGGTCTCGGCCAGGTCGGGGTTGCGCAGGATGCTGCCGACCTTGGGCGCCTTGCCGTGGCGCAGGAACAGCTTGCGGGTGGAGGTGAAGGTGTTGAACCGCTCCGCGTTGTCGGCGGTCTGCTGGGCGAAGGTCTTGTCGACCACGAAGCCGCGCCGCGCCAGCGCGGTCGCGGGGGCCAGGACGTCGCCGAGGGGCATCGAGCCCCACCGGTCGAGCGCCGCCTGCCAGGTCTTGGGGGTGCCGGGCACGCCGACGGAGACACCGCTGGTGACCAGGTCGGGCGTGAAGGGGTACGGCTTGCCGGTGCTCGGGTCGATGAACGCGTCGTGCCGCATCGCCGCCGGAGCGGTCTCGCGGCCGTCGAGCGTCTTCACCTTCCCCTTCTCGGCGTCGTAGTAGACGAAGTAGCCGCCGCCGCCCAGGCCGGAGCTGTAGGGCTCGGTGACCCCGAGGGCCGCGGCCGTGGCGACCGCCGCGTCGACCGCGTTGCCGCCCTGCTTGAGCACGCGGAGCCCGATGCGTGAGGCGTAGGGGTCGACCGAGGTGACGGCGCCGCCCTTGCCCACGACGGTCGCGTGGCGGGCCGGCTCGTGCGCCCGCCGGTGCTGCTGGGCGTGGTCGGCCCGGTCGGCGTCGGCCCTGCGGTCGGCGTGCGCCGGCCCCTGGAGCGTGGCGACGGCGAGGGCCGCGGTGGTCAGGGCGACGAGGGGACCCGAGAACATGTCCGGGGTGGTACCCGTCAGCGCAGTCCGGGATGCGTCCGGAGCACCGGGAGCAGCAACGAGCGCGGCGTCACCTGGGCCAGCGCGGCCGCCACCCGGTTGACGGCGCCGGGGATGACCACCATCCGGCCCTTCTCGAGCCCCTCGACCGCCGCCCGTGCCACCGCCGCGGAGTCGACCCACATCACCGACGGCAGCGCCTTCTCCGCCTCCTCCTTGGTGAAGCCGGCCCGCTCGCCGAAGCCGGTGTCGACAGGCCCGGGGCACAGCGCGGTGGCGGTGACGCCGCTGCCCTTGAGCTCCCCCACCAGCGACTGGGTGTAGGACAGCACGAAGGCCTTGCCCGCGCCGTACCCGGCCTGGCCGGGCAGGGGCTGGAACGCCGCGGTGCTGGCCACGTTGAGGACCGCGCCGCGGCCGCGCTCGACCATGCCCGGCAGCAGCCGGGTGCAGAGGTCGACGACCGCGACGACGTCGACCTCCACCATGGCCAGCTCCGCGTCGGGGTCGGCCTCGGAGACACGGCCCATGGTGGAGAAGCCGGCGTTGTTGACCAGCACGTCGACCGCGACGCCGAGGTCGGCCACGCGGTCGAGGAGGGCGGCGCGGGCGGGACGGTCCGCGAGGTCGGTCGCCAGCACGTCGGCCCGGCCGCCGGCGGCGCGCAGCTCGTCGGCCAGGGTGCCCAGCCTGTCCTCGCTGCGGGCGACCAGCAGCACCCGGTGGCCGCGGCGCGAGAGCTCGCGCGCGATGTCGGCGCCGATGCCCTGGGACGCGCCGGTGACCAGGGCGGCGCGATCGGCGCCGGGGGCGGGGAGGCTCATGGACGCATGGTAGTGGCGCCCCTGCTCAGCTGCGGGGGCCGACCACGTCGTAGCGGGCGGCGATGAAGGCCTTGTTCTGGTGGACCTCCACGAGGCGGAGGTCCCAGGGCCGCGGGAAGAGCGGGCGGCCCGCACCGAGCGTCACCGGCGCGATGTAGCAGACCAGGCTGTCGAGCCGGCCGGCCGCGGCGAACTGCGCGGCCAGGTCGCCGCCGCCCACCACCCACACGTCCCTGTCCCCGGCTGCGGCGACGAGGTCGTCGTGGAGATCGGCCACGTCGCCCTGCGCGAACCGGATGTCCGCACCCTCGACGGCCCGGTGCTCGCGGTGGCTCACCACCCACACGGGCTGCTCATAGGCCCATGCCTCGCCCCGGTCGACGTGGTGGGCGAGGATCCACTCGTAGGTCGTCGCCCCCATGACGATCGACCCGATCCCCTGGATGAAGTCCTCGTAGCTGAGGGGGCCCTGCTCGTCCTGGTCCTGCACGAAGAGCCAGTCGAGGGAGTCGTGCTCGTCGGCGAGGAAGCCGTCCAGCGTCATCGCCGTGTAGTAGGTCGTCCTGGTCACGGACCGAGTGTGTCGGCCACCGCCGACAGCGCCTTCTCGACCAGCTCGGGGTCGTCGTGGGCGATCCAGACCACGCGCGGGTCCTTGCGGAACCACGAGTCCTGGCGTCGTGCGAACCGCCGGGTGGCCTGGGCCGTCCGCTCGCGCGCCTCCTGCTCGGTGAGCTCGCCGCGCAGGTGGGCGACCACCTCGCGGTAGCCGATCGCGCGCGGCGCCGTGCGGCCCTCGGCCAGGCCGTGGTCGAGGAGGTGCCGCACCTCCTCGACGAAGCCGCTGATGAACATGGCGTCCACCCGCTCGGCGATCCGCCGGTCGAGGGTCACGCGATCGATGTCCACGCCGATCTGGACGGTGTGCGGGTCGGCGTACTCCTGGACGGGGAGGCCGGCGGAGTACGGGCGGCCGGTCAGCTCGACCACCTCGAGGGCCCGCACGACGCGGCGGCCGTTGTCGGGGAGGATCTGGGCGGCCGCCTCGGGGTCGCGCTCGGCCAGCACCGAGTGGAGCACGCGGGGACCGCGCACCTCGAGCTCCTGCTCCCAGCGCGCACGGACCTCGGCGTCCGTGCCCGGGAAGTCGAAGCGGTCGAGGACCGCGCGGGTGTAGAGCGCCGAGCCGCCGACGAGCACGGGCGTCCGGCCCGCGGCCCGGAGCCGGTCGATGACGTCGCGGGCCCAGCCCTGGAACTCGGCCACGGTGGCGGGCTCGCGGACGGTGAGCGTGTCGAGGAGGTGGTGCGGGATGCCGCGGCGTTCGGCCTCGGGGAGCTTCGCCGTACCGATATCCATGCCGCGGTAGACCTGCATCGCGTCGGTGTTCACCACGTCGCCGTGCAGCCGCTCGGCCAGGTCCAGCGAGAGGCCGGTCTTGCCCGAGGCGGTGGCCCCCACGACGGCCACGATCGGGACCCGGTCACTCGTGGTGCTGCTGCCCGACATGTGGCTAGTCTGACAAGGCTGCGGTGTCATCAGGACGCCGCTCGAGCACAGGAGTGCGCGATGGGTTTCCTGGACGACGCCAAGGAGAAGCTGCACGACGCCAAGGAGAAGATCGAGGACCTGATCGACGGTCACGAGGACCAGGTCTCCGACGGGATCGACAAGGGCGCTGACGCGGTCGACGACCGGACCGGCGGCAAGTACGACGGCCAGATCGACGCCGGCGCCGACAAGGTCAAGGACGCCTTCGGTGTCGACGAGACGCCGGCCGCTCCCGTGCCCGCTCCTCCGGTCACCCCGGCCGCCCCCCCGACTGCTCCCCCGGCCTGATCCGAGCCTTGAGCTCTCACGACGCACCGCAGCCGCCGGGGGGTCCTCTGCGTGAGGACTCCCCCGACGGTGGCCTCGCGCCCGACGCGCAGCGCGAGGAGACCGCACCGGACCAGCCCGGGCAGCCCGAGGAGGACAGCTCCGGGCCCGGCTCCGACGACGACCGGCCCATCCCGCCGGTGAGCCACGAGCCCACCCAGCCCGAGGAGGCCGCGGCGCTCCAGGAGGAGAACGCCGAGACCGCGCTGGACCAGCCCTCGTCGTGAGCCACGATCGCTTCGTCGTCGTCCCGGCGGCGTACGTCTTCCTGCTGCGCGACGGTGTCGGCGGCCCCGAGGTGCTGCTGCAGCTCCGCCAGGGCACCGGCTACATGGACGACCACTGGGCCGCCGCCGCGGCCGGTCACGTCGAGAAGGGCGAGACGGCCCACGACGCCGCCCGCCGGGAGGTCCGCGAGGAGATCGACGTCGACGACCTCGACCTCACCTTCCTGACCTCGATGCAGCGCACCCGCGGGGGCGAGCCGATCGACGAGCGCATCGACTTCTTCTTCAGCGCCCGCAGCTGGACCGGCACGCCGCGGATCGTGGAGCCGGCCAAGTGCGCGGATCTCGGGTGGTACCCGCTGACCGCGCTGCCCGACCCGGTGGTGCCGCACGAGCTGAGCGTGCTGCAGGGCATCATCGGAGGCACGCTGCCGGCGTACACGACCTTCGGATTCGACCGTGGAGAGACCCATGAGTGACGACAACCCGACCCAGACCGGTGACCTGGGCGCGATGCCCGAGCCGGAGATCGAGCCGGGCGAGCCGAACCCCGGCGGGGTCGACGCCGTCCCCGAGGAGGACGAGGTGGTCCCGAGCGACCTCGGACCCGACACGAACCCCGCCATCGAGGACACCCCCGACCCGATGAAGCGCGTCCTCGGGGAGAAGGAGGACACCGACACCGAGGCCACCGAGTCCCCCGGCGGCGAGCACGAGGGCTCCTCCGGCGACGAGGAGTCCCCGGCCTGACCGGGTACCGCTCCGGCATGAGCGGTCACGAGCAGGACACCGACATCCGCGACTCGACCCCCGGCTCGACCGGCCCCGAGCGGGCCGCAGGCGGGATGGGCGTCAGCAGCGAGCGGGTCGGGCACGCGGGCCCGGACCAGGTGGCCACCGACGGCATCCGGGACACCTCTCCGGCGCCCGAGCCGGTTGACGACGCCGTCGTCGAGGAGGGCGCCGCGGTCGGCGACCAGGACGACCTCGAGGACACCGACCGCCTCCGGACCAGCGCCGAGGTCAAGCCCGAGGGCCTCCCGGCCCACGCCGGCTACCCGAGCCTGGACCCGCGGTCCAAGGACAAGCCGTACGAGACCTGAGCACTGTCGAGCGCGGCGCGAGCACCGGTGGCTGAGGTGCGAGGAGCGCGAGCGACGAGCCTCGAAGCCTGGTGAGCCGGGGCTGGCAGGCGACCGGGGACGCACCAGCAACGGGTTCCGAGGCTTCGAGGCTCAGGCGCAGAACGCCTTCGCACCTCAGCCACCGCTACTGGCAGGCGGGGGCTTCGGCCAGTGGGGCGGGGAGGCCGATCGTGGGCATGCCCAGGCCGACGCCCTGCGTCGGCTCCTGGGTGCGGGCCTGCCAGGCGTCGCCGCTGCGCGTACGGCGTACGGCGGTCGGGGCGTCCGCCACGAGGTGGTGGGGGGCGGCGTAGGTGGCCACGACGGTGGCCACGTCGCCGGGGCGGACCGGCGTCTCGGGCGCGGTGAAGTGGACCAGGCGGTTGTCGGGGGCGCGGCCGGAGAGGCGGTGGGTCTCGGCGTCCTTGCGCCCCTCGCCCTCGGCGACCATGACGTCGAGGGTGCGGCCGACCTGGGTCTTGTTCTCGGCCCACGCCACGTCGTTGACCAGGGTGGCGAGCCGCTCGTAGCGGTGCCGCACCTCGTCCGGGCCGACCTGGTCGGGCAGCGTGGCGGCCGGGGTGCCGGGGCGCTTGGAGTACTGGAAGGTGAAGGCGCCGCTGAAGCGGGCCCGGGCCACCACGTCCAGCGTCTGCTGGAAGTCCTCCTCGGTCTCGCCGGGGAAGCCGACGATGATGTCGGTGGTGATGGCGGCGTCGGGGATGGCGGCGCGGACCCGGTCGATGATGCCGAGGTACTTCTCCGACCGGTAGGACCGGCGCATCGCACGCAGGACGCGGTCGGAGCCCGACTGCAGCGGCATGTGCAGGCTGGGCATCACGTTGGGCGTCTGGGCCATCGCCTCGATGACGTCGTCGGTGAACTCCGCCGGGTGCGGGCTGGTGAAGCGCACCCGCTCCAGCCCCTCGACCTCGCCGCAGGCGCGCAGCAGCTTGCTGAAGGCCTGGCGGTCGCCGAACTCCACGCCGTAGGCGTTGACGTTCTGCCCCAGCAGCGTGATCTCGCTGACGCCCTCGGTCACCAGCGCCTCGACCTCGCTCAGGATCTCGCCGGGCCGGCGGTCCTTCTCCTTGCCGCGCAGCGCGGGCACGATGCAGAACGTGCAGGTGTTGTTGCACCCCACGCTCACCGAGACCCAGGCGGCGTACGCCGACTCGCGGCGGGTCGGGAGCGTGCTGGGGAAGACCTCGAGCGACTCGAGGATCTCGACCTGTGCCTCCTCCTGGACCCGCGCGCGCTCGAGCAGGGCCGGCAGGCTGCCGATGTTGTGGGTCCCGAACACCACGTCGACCCACGGCGCCTTGCGGGTGATGGTGGCGCGGTCCTTCTGCGCCAGGCAGCCGCCGACCGCGATCTGCATGCCGGGCCGGGCGGCCTTCTTCGGCGCCAGGTGGCCGAGGTTGCCGTAGAGCTTGTTGTCGGCGTTCTCGCGCACCGCGCAGGTGTTGAACACGACCACGTCGGCGTCCTCGCCGTCGGGGGCTCGGAGATAGCCCGCGTCCTCCAGCAGGCCGCTGAGCCGCTCGGAGTCGTGGACGTTCATCTGGCACCCGTAGGTGCGGACCTCGTAGGTGCGCATGACAGTCGTCAAGGGTAGGCCGCGTAGCGGCCGCGCCATACTTCAGGCGTGAGCTCCCGCTGGTCGATCGGCTCGACCGACTCGGTCCTCTCGCTGTGGTCGGACCACTCGGTCCTGTCAGTCTGGTCGGTGGGCTCGTGCCTGAGCATCGCCAGCGTGGGGTCGTTCGCGTCGGCGTTCTCCGTCGGCTCCTCGCAGTGCAACGCCTCGTGGCTCTCGCACCAGTGCAACGGCTCCGTGCTCTCCCACCAGGCCGACGGCTCGGTCCTGTCCAGCCAGGCCACCAGGGCGGTGCGCGGACGGCGCACGACCGGGACGGTGTCCCGTGCCCTGCCCGTCGCGCTGGCCGCCGGCTCGGCGCTGGCCGTGGGCGCCCACCTGTGGTTCTGGGGGCGCCGGCGGTGACGTCGGGGCCGAGCCACGACCTCGACGACGAGTCGATCCGTCGCATCGCGCGGTCGTTCTACGTCGTGCGGATGGTGCGCTACGCCCTGCTGGTGGTCGCGGCGCTCGGTGTGGCCGCGGTCAGCGCGGTGCAGGACGCGCCGTCGGCCGTGCCGGTGGTGCTGGGCGCGCTCGCGGTGGTGTTCGTGGCCACCATGGTGGTGGTGCGCCGCAGGTACGTCAGCTCGCAGCGGCCGCCGTCAGGCGCTGCTTCTTCTCCGTCACCCAGAGGTTGATCACGCCCTCGATCACGACGGTGCCGTCCTGGGCCAGCCCGCGCACCCGCACCGGGAGGTCCGGGTCGCCGGAGGTCCACTGGCCGGCGTCCCTCTCGGCGACACAAGTGATGTCGCCGATGGCCTTGGCGGTGTAGGAGACGGTCATCCCCTTGGGGATCCACCGCTTGTCGGTCGGGATGGTGGCCTCGGCCAGCGCGCCCATCGCGGCCTCGAGCCCGTTGCACAGCGCGATGGCGTGGACGGTGCCGAGGTGGTTGTGCACCCGGCGGCGGTCGGTGATGACCAGCTGGGCGCGGTTCGGCTCGATGACGGTGAAGCGCGGCCGGATCGAGGCGAAGTACGGCGCCTTCTGCCCGAACGCGATCGAGAACACCCGGGTCCCGACCAGCGGGATGGACGCGCACTTGTGCCACAGCGAGAGGACCTGGCTCATGAGCACAGGTTACTCACGAGTAGCCAGGCTGTCAGGCCAGGGAGAGGAAGACCTTCTCGAGCCGGTCGAGGTCCTCCTCGGTCACCGGCCCGGCCAGCGCCGCCTCGCGCAGCTCCGCGGCGATGATCGCGAAGCCGGCGCGGTCCAGCGCGCGCGAGACCGCCTTGAGCTGGTTCACGACCTCCTGGAGGTCGCGCCCCTCCTCCAGCATGCGGAGCACGCCCGAGAGCTGCCCCTGCGCGCGCTTGATGCGGTTCACGACCTGGGTCGTGCTTGCGGATGTCGGTGCGACTGTCTGCGTCACGCCAGCATCACTCCCCCCGAGTACGACGTTGGCAGGAAAGAACCTGTCGCCCACCACAACGGCCTGTCAAGCCGGCGGTTACGCCCGGGGGTATCGCCGGTCCGGTCAGGCCAGCAGCTCGACCCGGTTCCCGTGGGGGTCGAGGACGTGCACACGGCGGTGGCCGGGGAACGTGTGCTCCTCGCGGCGGTCGACCTCGTGGCCCAGTCGAGCCAGCCGCTGGACCACCTCCTCCAGCGCCTCGACGGACGGCAGGAGGAGCGCCGGGTGGGCCCTGCGGGCCGGGGCGAAGGGCTCCTCGACGCCGACGTGCAGCTCGAGGCTGACCGCACCTGACTCGTCGTACGCGCGGAACCACGCGCCGCCCCGTCCGGCCAGGTCGGCCGGCTTGGCCACCTCGGTCAGCCCCAGACCCTCGCCGTAGAACCGGCGGGCCTCCGGCTCCCCGCCCCGCGGGCAGCAGACCTGGACGTGGTGGAGCCTCACGACGGCACCTGCGCCACGGCGAAGACCCGGCGGAACGGCAGGAGCACCGTCCCGTCGTCCCGGACCGGGTAGGCCTGCGCCAACCGCTGCTTGAACGCCGCCTCGAACCCGGGACGTAAATCGTCGGGCAGCGCCTGGAGGGTGGGCCGGGCACCGGTGCCCGAGACCCAGGTGAACACCGGGTCGGGCCCGCGCAGCACGTGCGTGTACGTCGTCTCCCAGACGTCGACCGAGCAGCCGGCGGCCGACAGCACGTCGTAGTAGGCCTCCGGGTCGTGCGCGTCGGGGTGGGCCACGCCGGCGGTGTACGCCGCGTAGGCGGGCTCGGCGGCGAGCTCGGCCCGCAGGGTGTGGCTCGGCTCGTCGAAGTTGCCGGGCACCTGGAGGGCGAACCAGCCACCCGGGGCCACGGCGGCGACCAGGCCCGGCAGCAGCGCGAGGTGCTCGGGCACCCACTGGAGCGTGGCGTTGGAGACCAGCACGTCGACCGGAGCGGTGGGGCGCCAGTCGCGCAGGTCGGCCACCTGGTAGTCCACCGGCTGGCCGAGCGCCCGGGCCTTCTGGACCATCTCCGGGCTCGAGTCGAGGCCGACCACGTGCGCGCCGGGCCAGCGCTCGGCCAGCAGACCGGTGAGGTTGCCCGGGCCGCAGCCGAGGTCGACGACCTCTCGCGGCGCGTCGGCGCCGATGCGGCCGATCAGCTCGAGGAACGGGCGACCCCGTTCGTCGGCGTAGGTCAGGTAGCGGTCGGGGTCCCAGGTGTGCGCCATCGACGTCTCCTCGCAGTTATCTTGATATCAAGATAGTTGGCCACTTCTCTCGACGTCAAGAATCTCGACCGACCGGGTTAGGCTGGCTCCATGCGGGACGAGGTCGACGAGCTCACCGAGGCCTGGGCGCGCGAGCGCCCCGACCTCGACCTGGGCGCGGTCGCCGTCTTCAGCCGGATCTCGCGGCTGGCCCGCCACCTCGACCTGGCCCGGCGCGAGGCCTTCACGACCCACGGGATCGAGTCGTGGGAGTTCGACGTGCTGGCGGCGCTGCGGCGCGCGGGGGCGCCGTACGAGCTCTCTCCCGGCCGGCTGCTGCGCGCGACGCTGGTCACCAGCGGCACGATGACCAACCGCGTGGACCGGCTGGCCGACCGCGGGCTGGTCGAGCGGCACCCCGACCCCGACGACCGCCGCGGGGTGATCGTCCGCCTGACGCGGGAGGGCAAGGCCGCGGTGGACGGCGCCTTCACCGCTCTGATCGAGGCGGAGCGCTCGTTGCTCTCCGAGCTGCCGACCCGGCAGCAGCAGGAGCTGGCCGGGCTGCTGCGCCGGCTGCTGGCGCCCTTCGGCGCCAGCGACTGAGCCGGCGACTGAGGCCAGCTACTCCAGCACCTCGGCGGCCTCGAGCCACTCCAGCTCCAGGTCGTCCCGCTCGGCGGCGACCTGCTGGAGCTCCGCGCTGACGGCGGCCAGCCTCTCGTAGTCCTGGCCGGCCTCGAGGATGGCGGCGTTCAGCTCGGCCTCGCGCGCGGCCACCCGCTCCAGCTGCCGGTCGATCCGGGCCAGGGCCTTGCGCGCCTCGCGCTCCTCGGCGCTGCCGGCCTTGGCCTTGGGCACAGCTTCTGGACGGTTCTGAGGGGCACCGGACGCCGACCCGTCGCCACTGCTCATCAGCAACGACGGGTCGGCGAGGTGGAGGGACTGGGAACGCCGCTCGAGGTACTCCTCGACCCCGCGGGGCAGCATCGAGATCTGCCCGTCGTCGAGCAGCGCCCACACCGTGTCGACGGTGCGCTCGAGGAAGTAGCGGTCGTGCGAGACCACCACCAGGGTCCCGGGCCAGCCGTCGAGGAAGTCCTCGAGCACCGTCAGCGTCTCGATGTCGAGGTCGTTGGTGGGCTCGTCGAGCAGCAGCACGTTGGGCTCGGTGAGCAGCAGCCGCAGCAGCTGGAAGCGGCGGAGCTCGCCGCCGGACAGGTCGCCGATGCGGGCGGTCAGCTTGTCGCCGGTGAACCCGAACCGCTCGAGCATCGAGGTCGCGGTGATCTCGCCGTCGACGGTCTTGGTCACCCTCCGGATCGACTCCACGGTCGGCAGCACCCGGGCGGCGGGGTCCAGCTCGTCGATGTGCTGGGTCAGGTGCTGGAGCGCGACGGTGCGCCCCAGCCGGACCTTGCCGGCCGTGGGGGCCAGCTCGCCGGAGAGCAGGTTGAGGACCGAGGTCTTGCCGGCGCCGTTGACGCCGACCAGGCCGACCCGGTCCCCCGGCCCGAGCCGCCAGGTGGCGTGGGAGAGCAGGACCCGCTCGCCCCGCGTCAGGTCGACGTCCTCGACGTCGATCACGTCCTTGCCCAGCCGCTGGGAGGCGAACCGCTGCAGCTCCAGGCGGTCCCGCGGCTCGGGCACGTCGTCGATGAGGGCGTTGGCGGCGTCGATGCGGAACTTCGGCTTCGAGGTGCGCGCCGGCGGGCCGCGGCGCAGCCAGGCCAGCTCCTTGCGGACCAGGTTGCGGCGGCGCAGCTCGGTGGCCGCCGACTGGCGCTGGCGCTCGGCCTGGGCCAGGACGTACGACGCGTAGCCGCCCTCGTAGACGTCGACCACCCCGTCGTGGACCTCCCAGGTCCACTGGCACACCGCGTCGAGGAACCACCGGTCGTGGGTCACCACGACCAGCGCGGAGGAGCGCTTGACGAGGTGGTCGGCCAGCCAGGCCACCGCCTCGACGTCGAGGTGGTTGGTCGGCTCGTCCAGCACCACGAGGTCGTGGTCGCCTAGCAGCAGCGCGGCCAGCGAGCAGCGGCGCCGCTCCCCGCCGGAGAGGCCGGCCACGGCGCGGTCGAGGCTGACCCCGGCCAGCAGGACCTCGACCACCTCGCGGGTGCGTGCGTCGGCGGCCCACTCGTGGTCCGACCGCCCGGCCAGCACCGCCTCGCGGACCGTGTGGGTGTCGAGGAGCTCGTCGGTCTGGCGCAGGTGGCCGATCGGCAGCCCCCGCTGGCGCGAGACCCGGCCGGAGTCCGGCTCGACCAGCCCGGTCATCACGTTGAGCAGGGTGGTCTTGCCGTCGCCGTTGCGACCGACCACTCCGATCCGCTCGCCCTCGCCGATGCCGAGGGAGACGTCGGTCAGGAGCGGCCGGACGCCGTAGGACTTCGAGACCCGCTCGAGGTTCAGCAGGTTGACTGAGTTAGCCATAGGTCACCACGTGGGCGCCCGCGACGGGGCCGTTGGTCACCAGGACGACGTCGTGCTGCTCCGAGAGCCGGCCGGCGACCTCGCGGGAGGCGTCGGCGTCCTCGGCCAGGAACAGGCAGGTGGGGCCGGAGCCGGAGACCAGCCCGCGGAGGGCGCCGCTGCGCTCGCCCAGCTCGAGGACGTCGGCCAGGTCGGGACGCAGGTCCAGGGCGGCCGGCTCCAGGTCGTTGTGGAGGGCGGCGGCGAGGACGCCGGGGTCGCCGGTCGACAGGGCGAGCAGGACCGCCTCGGCGCCGGCTGGCTCGGGCGCGGCGTCGGGGGCCAGCTGGTCGAAGCGGCGGTAGACCTCGGGCGTGGACAGGCCCCGCTCGGAGGGCACCACCACCCACCACCAGGTCGCGGTGTCGGGTACGGACTCGACCAGCTCGCCGCGGCCGGTGCCGAGCGCCGTCCCGCCGACCAGGGCGAACGGCACGTCGCTGCCCAGCTCGGCGGCGATGGCCAGCAGGTCCTCGTCGGAGGTCCCGAGCCCCCAGAGCCGGTCCAGCGCGACCAGGGCGGCGGCCGCGTCGGCCGACCCGCCCGCCATCCCGCCGGCGACGGGGATGGACTTGGCGATCGACACCGCCGCCTCCTGGCTCGCGCCGTGGTGGCGCGCGAGCAGCTGGGCCGCGCGGTCGACGATGTTGTCGCCGGTCACGGGCACGGCGTCCACGTCCATCCACTCGGGCACGGTGACGCCGAGCGTCCACCCCGGCGACGGGGTGACGGTGAGGTCGTCGCACAGCCCGACGGCCTGGTAGACGGTGACCAGCGGGTGGAAGCCGTCCTCGCGCGGCGCGCCCACGCCGAGGTGCAGGTTGATCTTGGCCGGCGCCCGGACCGTCAGGCTCATGGCGCGACCTGCTCGGCCTGCCCGGCCAGGGCCTCGGCCACCCGGGCGAAGTCCACGACGTCGAGCACCTCCCCGCGCGCGGTGGGCTCGACGCCCGCGGCCCGGAGCGCCGCCTCGGCGGCCGCGGAGGAGCCGGCCAGGCCGGCCAGGGCGCCGCGCAGCACCTTGCGGCGCTGGGCGAAGGCGGCGTCCACGACGGCGAAGACCTGCTCCCGGGTCGCGGTGGTCTCCGGCGGCTCCCGGTGGGTCCAGGCCACGAGCCCGGAGTCGACGTTGGGCGCGGGCCAGAAGACGTTGCGGCCGACGGTGCCCGCGCGCCGCACGTCGGCGAACCACGCGGCCTTCACCGACGGGACGCCGTAGGTCCGGGAGCCCGGCGGGGCGGCGAGGCGGTCGGCGACCTCCGACTGCACCATCACCAGTCCCCTCCTCAGCGACGGCAGCACGGTGAACAGGTGCAGCAGCACCGGCACCGAGACGTTGTAGGGCAGGTTCGCGACGAGCGCGGTCGGGGGCGGGCCCGGCACGCCGTCGACCCGCAGGGCGTCGGCCAGGACCACCTCGCACCGGCCGGCGCGGTCACCGGCCAGCTCGGCCACCGTCTGCGGGAGCCGCTCGGCCAGGAGCCGGTCCACCTCGATGGCCACCACGCGGGCGGCCACCTCGAGCAGGGCCAGCGTGAGCGAACCGAGTCCGGGGCCGACCTCGACGACGACGTCGTCGGGGCCGACCCCGGACTCACGGACGATGCGACGCACGGTGTTGGCGTCGATGACGAAGTTCTGGCCGCGCTGCTTGGTCGGCCGCAGGTCGAGCTCGGCCGCGATCCGGCGTACGTCGGCCGCCCCGAGCAGCTTCACCTCGGGCGGGGCCATGCCGCTCACGCTAGCCGCGGCCGGGTGGCTCAGGTGGGCAGCCCCAGGCGAGCGGCGCAGGCCGGCCACGCGCCGTAGCCGCCGGAGGCGTTGCGGAGCTTGGTGGCCACGGCGATCTGGGTCTCACGGCTGTGCTGGCTGGGCAGCCCGGTGCCGCCGTAGGCGTGCCAGGTGCCGAGGCTGAACTGCAGGCCGCCGTAGTAGCCGTTGCCGGTGTTGATGTGCCAGTTGCCGCCGGACTCGCACTGGGCCAGCGCGTCCCAGGGGCCGTCGGGGACCTTGGTGCCGATGCGCACGACCTTGGGTCGCGGCTTCTTCAGCACCTCCTGCTTCTTCACGTGCTTGTCGGCCAGCTTGCCGTTCTGGAAGACGAGCACATAGGTCACGTTCCGGAGGCCCGGCTTGCCCATCCGCACGACCTTGCTCTGGCCGGCCGGCATCGAGCTGTCCTTCTTCTCGACGACCTCGGCGGCGAACTTCTCGCGCTCGACGTACTTCTCGACGGTGGTGACCGTGACGTAGCCGGCACTGTCGCGCTCGACGGCTCCAGCGGGGGCCGCGACGGCGGTGGCGGTGCCCGTGAGGACGACCGTGGCGAGCACTCCGGTGACTGCCCGGAGGGCCGCCCTGCGCACGCCGGCGCGGGTTGGGGTCGTGCTGATCTGCGTCTGCATGGGTCACGAATAGATCAGCGGGTCTGTGCACAAATCAAATCCCCGCAGCCCGGTGTGACCAGCCTCTCCCGGCTCGTCAAGGGACCCGGGCAGGGCCTACCAGGGGCCGCCGAACGCGGTTTCGGTGTTCGCGTCGATGGCTGCGCAGAGGGTCTCCAGGTCCTCTCCGCGCAGGTCAGCGAGGGTGCGGACGGTCAGGGGGACGAGGTAGGAGGCGTTGGTGCGGCCCCGGTGCGGCACGGGTGTCAGGTAGGGCGCATCGGTCTCCACGAGGACCCGGTCTAGGGGCGCGGCCGCGGCGGCCTCCCGGACCGGATCGGCGTTCTTGAAGGTGACCGTCCCGGCGAAGCTCAGGTGCGCGCCGCGGTCGAGGCAGGCCCGGGCGAAGGCCGCGTCGCCGGAGAAGCAGTGCATCACCCAGCGCTCGGGCACGCCCTCCTCGTCGAGGATGCGGAGGACGTCGTCGTGGGCGTCCCGGTCGTGGATGACCAAGGTCTTGTCGAGCCGCTTGGCCAGGTCGATGTGGCGCCGGAAGGCCTCCTCCTGGACCGCACGGCCCTCCGGTCCGGTGCGGAAGGTGTCGAGCCCGGTCTCCCCCACCGCGCGCACCTTGTCGTGGGCGCCGGCCAGCCGTTCGATCTCGGCCATGGCCGCGTCGAGGTCCGGCAGCCGGGGAGCCTCGTTGGGGTGCAGCGCCACCCCGGCCACCAGCGCGGCGTGGCTGGCCGCGGCCTCCACCGCCCACCGGGCCCCGGGCAGGTCGCAGCCGATCTGCACGATGCGGGGCACGCCCACCGCCGCAGCGCCTGCCACGGCCTCCTCCACCGGGGTGGCGGGGTCGTCCCCGCGGCCCAGGTCGAGGTGGCAGTGGTTGTCGACGACCGGGTGCGGCAGCGGCTCGGGGGCCGGTGGGCGCTCGCTCACGGCGCGGGCACCGACGCGACGCGGGCCAGGACCGCCTCGGCCAGCGGGACCGGCGCCTCCTCCGGCACCCAGTGGCTGACGCCCGCCAGCTCGACGTACTGGTACGCCGCGTCGACGTGCTCGGGTGTGTGCTGACCCCCGCTGCGGGCGATGGTCTGGTCGCCGTCGCTCCACACGAAGGTGGTCGGTACCCGGACCGTGCCACCCACGTGGCGGCGGTCCACCAGCGGCAGGGCGCGGTACCACATCAGGCCGCCGGTCAGCGCGCCGTCCTCGACCATCTCGGTCCGGAACCGCCGGCGCTGCTCCTCGTCCATGCCCATCCTGCGCAGCTGCCCCTCCGACCACGGGCTGGCCGCGGCCAGCTCGGGCAGCCCCGGCAGCTGGAAGGCGGCGATGTACCAGGAGCGCAGCACCTGGCTCGAGGTGGCCACCGCGCGGAGGAACGCGGAGGGGTGCGGCACCGAGACGGCGGTGAGGGACCGGATCCGCTCCGGCGCCTGGGCGGCCGCCAGCCAGGCCACGGCGGCGCCCCAGTCGTGGCCGACCAGGTGCACCGGCCGGCCGATCGTGTCGACGAGCGCCAGGACGTCGTCGACCAGGAGCTGGAGGCGGTAGTCGCGACGCCGCGTGGGGCGTGCGCCCGGTGAGTAGCCGCGCTGGTCGGGCGCGTAGGTCCGCAGCCCGTGCTCGTGCAGGAGCGGTACGACGTAGCGCCAGCACGTCGCGCGCTGCGGGAAGCCGTGCAGCAACAGGACCGGGTCGCCCTCCAGCGGACCCTCGTCCTTGACGTCGAAGGTCAGTCCGTCGTGGCGGTAGCGCAGCAGGCGGGTCACGACGCGTGCACCAGGTTGTAGACCACACGCCGAGGTACCCCGGCCGCGCGGGCCACCTCCGCGATCGCCTCCTTGCGGCTCAGGCCGCCCGCCTCCCGCTCCGCCACGGCCGCGCGCAGGCTCTGGTCGTCGGTGGCGGGACCGGCCGCCGGGCCGGCGCCCGACACCACGATCGTCACCTCGCCGCGCACGCCCTCGCCCGCCCAGGCCACCAGGTCGTCGAGCGGCCCGCGGCGCACCTCCTCGTGGGTCTTGGTGAGCTCGCGGCACACCGCCGCCACCCGGTCGCCGCCCCACGCCTCGGCCATCGCCGCCAGCGCCGCCGCGGTGCGGTGCGGCGCCTCGAAGAAGACCAGGGTGCGCTCCTCGGCGGCCAGCGCGGCCAGGCGGCGGCCCCGCTCCCCCCGCTTGCGCGGCAGGAAGCCCTCGAAGCAGAAGCGGTCGACCGGCAGGCCCGAGACCGCGAGGGCGGTGAGCACCGCGGAGGGGCCCGGGACGGCGGTGACCGGCACGTCGGCGGCCACCGCGGCAGCCACCAGCCGGTAGCCGGGGTCGGACACGCTCGGCATACCGGCGTCGGTCACCAGCAGCACCCGGCGACCGGCCTCCAGCTCCTCGAGGAGGGCCGGTGTCCGCTGCGCCTCGTTGCCCTCGAAGTAGGACACCACGCGCCCCGCGATGGTCACCCCCAGCTCGGAGGTGAGCCGCTTGAGCCGGCGGGTGTCCTCGGCCGCGACCACGTCGGCCTCCGCGAGCTCGCGGGCCAGGCGGGGCGAGGCGTCCTCGACCCGGCCGATCGGGGTGGCCGCGAGCACCAGCGTCCCGGGGTCCTCAGCCATGGGCCGATCATCGCAGCCGGTGACGGCGTGGGTGGCCCTGCGGTGGCTGAGGTGTGAAGGCGCCCTGCGCCTGAGCCTCGAAGCCGCGCGAGCCGGGGCTGGTGTCGGCCCGGTCCCAGCACCGCCTCACCGGGCTTCGAGGCTCGTCGCTGGCGCTCCTCGCACCTCAGCCACCGTCGGGTCCGCGAACCGTCGCTGGCGCTCCTCGCACCTCAGCCACCGTCCGGGTCCGCGAACCGCCGCTGGCGCTCCTCGCACCTCAGCCACCGTTGCCCGTGGCCCACGTAGAGTTCGCCGACGTGACGAGCGTCCTGGACCGCGAGGGCCTCTCGTCCACCTCGTCCGGCGAGAAGGTGCCCACCGCGTGGGAGCGGGCGCGGCGCCGGGTGGACCTGGAGGACCCGGTCGTGGGCTGGACCGCCAGCCTCGGGATCACCCTCCTAGCGCTGTTCCTGAGGCTGTGGAAGCTCGGTTCGCCCAAGGCCTTCCAGTTCGACGAGACCTACTACGCCAAGGACGCGTGGTCGCTGCTGCACTTCGGCTACGCGCGGGGCTACGCCGACGACGCCAACGAGAAGATCCTCGACGGGACGACGACCGGCCAGTGGACCGACGGCCCCTCGATGATCGTCCACCCCGAGGTGGGCAAGTGGCTGATCGCGCTCGGTGAGAAGGCCTTCGGGATGGACCCCTTCGGCTGGCGGATCGCCGCCGCGGTCGTCGGGTCGCTGATGGTGCTGGTGATGTGCCGCCTGGCCCGGCGGATGACCGGCTCGACCGCGCTCGGCCTGGTCGCCGGCCTCCTGCTCAGCCTGGACGGGCTGGAGTTCGTGCTGTCCCGGCTGGCCCTGCTCGACATCTTCCTGGCCTTCTTCATCCTGTGCGCGGTCTCCTGCCTGGTCGCCGACCGCGACTGGTACCGCGCGAAGCTGGCCCGGCTGGTCCCCGACCAGGTGCGCGACCCCGCGTCGTACGGCCCGGTGCGCGGGCTGCTGTTCCGGCCCTGGCTCCTGGCCAGCGGCGTCTGCTGGGGCCTGGCCATCGGGACGAAGTGGACCGC
>CAZEPK010000040.1:0-21237 GCA_964514085.1 uncultured Nocardioides sp. | reverse complement strand
GCGGGCCGTGCTGCGCGGGGTCCTCCCGGGCCCTCTCCGAGGGGTCGGTTCTCAGCCTTCTCACAGGTGAACACGCAGGTCATCGGCACCGAAGGCCCGTCGGAGCGGCTCGCGTGGTCAATACTGCGGGGCATGGCGAGAGAGGGTCGCTGGGGCCGCCGGAGGGCTGCCGCCGCGGAGGCTGGTGGGGCCAGTGGTGCAGGTGAGCCCGCGGCCGCCGTCGCTGCTCCGGCTCCGGCGAGCGCCACCGCCGGCGCCGCCCCCACCTCAGCGGCACCGACCTCAGCGGCACCGACCTCAGCGCCCCCGACCGCACCGGCCGAACCCGCGGCGCTCGACGACGACGCGAGCCAGGGCGGGTCGTTCCGGATCGGCGACCTGACCCCGTTCCTCCTCATCCGGGCCGCCCACCCGCGGCAGGCCCTGCTCACCGCCGTCGGCATGGCCGTGGCGGGCGCCCTGGCGGGCCGGCCGAGCCGCGAGCTGCTGCTGATCCTCGGCACGGTGCTGGTCGGTCAGGTGGTCCTGGGCTGGTTCAACGACCTGGTCGACCGCACCCGCGACGCGCGCCACCAGCGCACGGGCAAGCCGCTGGCCGACGGCCGCCTCGAGCCGGGGACCGTGTGGTTCTGGCTGGCGCTGGCGGTCTTCCTGGTGGTGCCGCTGGCGGTGGCCAACGGCCTGTACGCCGGCTCGGCGTACCTGATCTCGCTCGCGGTCGGCCTCGTGGGCCAGTGGCTGTGGCTGCGGCGGGGCTTCTTCTCCTGGGTCCCGTGGGCGGCGTCGTACGCGCTCTACCCGGCGTTCCTCTCCTACGGCGGCTGGGGCGGCCAGGTGAAGGGTGCGCCGCCCGAGCTGCTGGTCACCGGGCTGGCCGCGCTGCTCGGGATCGGGGTGCACCTGCTCACCGCGCTGTGGGGCCTGGTGCCCGACAACGAGGACCGCTGGACCTACCTGCCGCTCAAGCTGGGGCTCAAGGTCGGCGCCTCGCGGCTGCTCTGGCTGGCCGGCACCTACACCGTCCTGGTGGTGGTCGCGCTGGCCTTCGCGGGGACCTACGTCGGGCTCGCGCAGGAGCACCTCTGACCCCGGGGTCGCGGGGGACGGGGAGCGGCGCTCCAGCCACCTCTCCTGCGGCCGATCGCGTCCATTAGTCTGGGCTCCATGCAGTCCCGACGCTCGCTCCGGCTGGCCGCAGGAGCCCTCGTCCTGGCCGCGCCCCTGCTCGGCTCGTGCGGCTTCGACAAGGCCACGGACCTGGTCTACACGCCGGCCGCGACGACCAATGACCGCGACGGCGACGTCGACGTGCTGAGCGCCGGCATCGTGTCGGCGCAGCCCGGCTCCGGCACCTTCATCGCCTCGCTGAGCAACAACCGGACCGACCAGGCCTTCCAGCTGCAGTCCGTCAAGGGCGCGGGCAAGTGGACCGACCTCAAGCTCGACCCCGACACGCTGGAGATCGACGTCCCGGCCACGGGCTTCGTCAACCTCGTCGACGAGGACCCGATCACCGTCACCGGCGACCTCACCCCGGGCCAGCTGGCCGAGCTCACGCTGAGCTTCGACAGCGGCGACGCGGTGACCATGATGGTGCCGGTCCTCTACGCCTGCAACGAGTTCGAGGGCCTGGACGGGTCCGGCTCCGGAGCCACCGGGTCAGCCAGCGGGTCGCCCAGCGCGTCCATCAGCGAGTCGCCCAGCGAGTCGGAGTCGCCGTCCGCCGGCGACGGGCCCACGGAGGGTGCGAGCGAGTCCGAGAGCCCCACGGCCAACGTCAGCCCCAGCGCCACCGGGTCCGAGGACGCCGAGGAGTCCGTCTCCGCGGCGCCCGGCGAGCCGTACAACTGCGGCGCCGTCGGCGAGGACTGAGGTCCCGGTGGCGCACACGCTGGTCCTGCTCCGCCACGGCGAGAGCGTCTGGAACGCCGAGAACCTCTTCACCGGCTGGGTCGACGTACCCCTCAGCGACAAGGGTCGCGCCGAGGCCGAGCACGGCGGCCGGCTGCTCAAGGACGCGGGCCTCGCGCCCGACGTCGTGCACACCTCCCTGCTGCGCCGCGCGATCACCACGGCATCGATCGCCCTCGACGTGGCCGACCGGCACTGGATCCCGGTGCGCCGCTCGTGGCGGCTCAACGAGCGCCACTACGGCGCGCTGCAGGGCAAGAACAAGAAGCAGACCCTCGAGGAGTACGGCGAGGAGCAGTTCATGCTCTGGCGCCGCTCCTTCGACGTGCCCCCGCCGCCGATCGAGGACGACAGCGAGTTCTCCCAGGCCGGGCTGCCGCAGTACGCCGACCTCGGCGACGAGATGCCGCGCACCGAGTGCCTCGAGGACGTCATCGCGCGCTTCCTGCCCTACTGGGAGTCCGACATCACCGCCGACCTGCGCGAGGGCCGGACCGTCCTGGTCGCCGCCCACGGCAACAGCCTCCGCGCGCTGGTCAAGCACCTCGACCAGATCAGCGACGAGGACATCGCCGGCCTCAACATCCCCACCGGGATGCCCCTGGTCTACGAGCTCGACGACGCCTTCCAGCCCGTGGTGAAGGGCGGCCAGTACCTCGACCCCGAGGCCGCCGCAGCCGCAGCCGCAGCAGTGGCCAACCAGGGTCGCTGACCCCGCCCCCTCCGTCCCGAGCAGGTGGAGGGATCCCAGGTTTTGTTGGGATCCCGGAAGTTCTGGCCCGTTGCAACGGCCGAGAAGTTCAGAAATCGCCCTGGAAGTCCTGAGAGCTCGATCCATCAGCTGTCCCCAGACCGTCGGGCAGTGGCGGCCTTCCACATTCGGTGACGAGGCGCCAGCGCACGTCCCTCAGCCGCCTCACCGTGGGGCCATGGACGATGCCTTTGACCCCTTCACTCTTCCGGTGGACCTTCGTCGCGAGCTGCTCCGGCAGGGCTGGCACGACCGTGGCATCGCGGCCCAGGTCCACTCAGGGTCGTGGGTGCGGCCCCGTCGAGGTGCGTACGTCGACGCCGGCGCTTGGCGGTCTTTCGACGGCCCGTCGCGCCACGTCGTCACCACGCGGGCGGTGCTCAAGCAGGCCGAGACCGAGGTCGTCGTGTCGCACTCCAGCGCGGTCCCGTGGTGGTCAGGGCCGACGTGGGGGCTCAACCTCAGCCATGTCCACATCACGCGGCAGGACGGCAAGACGGGCCGCAAGGAGGCGGGCGTCCACCAGCACTGCGGCCGGCTGCTCGAGACGGACATCGAGACCGTCAACGGTGCCGAGGTCGTGGCACCAGCGCGTGTGGCGATCGAAGTCAGCACGGTCGCCTCGATCGAGGCGTCCGTCGTGGTCCTCAACGACTTTCTGCACCGAGGGCTGACCACAGCTGAGGCAGTGCGCACGCGCTATGACGCGACGATGGACCACTGGCCGGACAGTCGCGCGACCGAGGTCGTGATCCGACTGGGCGACCCGAGGATCGCAAGTGTCTTCGAGTCCCGATTCTGGTACTTCTGCTTCCGCGCGGGCCTGCCCGCGCCCGTGCCGCAGTACGCGGTCCACTCCTCCGACCGTCACCTGGTCGCCCAGCTGGACTTCGCCTGGCCCGACCTGGGTGCCTACGTGGAGACCAACGGCAAGATCAAGTACCTCGAGCTCCTCGAGCCGCATCAACAGCCAGGCGACGTGATCGCACGCGAACGCCGGCGCGAGGAGCTGGTGGGCCAGATCACCGGCTTCCGTGCCATGCACGTCGACTGGGACGACCTCGAGACTCCGCGGCTGACCGAGCAGCGCCTACGTGATCACTTGTGGCCACGGCGCAAGATGGCCGGCTGAGCCCGGACTTCTAGGGCAGTCCCTGATCTTCTGGGGCGTTGCGATGCCCCAGAAGTTCAGCGATCCCAGGTGAACCTGGGATCCCTCCAGCACGCGCGGTTAAGGTCCCGTCAGGCGCGGGCGGGAGCGGGGAACTCGCCGGTGACGATGTAGACGACCCGGTTGGCGACCGAGACCGCGTGGTCGGCGATGCGCTCGTAGTAGCGGCCGAGCAGCGCCACGTCGACGGCGGCCTCGACCCCGTCGGTCCAGTCGTCGGAGAGCAGCTCGGTGAAGCTCTTGCGGCGGAGCTGGTCCATCTCCTCGTCGTCCTTGCTGACCTCGAGGGCGGCGGTCACGTCGCGGCTGGTGATGACCTCCTGCACCCGCTTGACCATGTCCTCTGCCACCTCGGCCATCCGGCTGATGGTCGGCCGGATCTGCTCGGGCACGGCCACGTTGGGCACGCGCAGCCGGGCGATCTTGGCGACGTGGACGGACAGGTCACCCATCCGCTCCAGCTCGGTCACCATCCGCAGGGCGGCCACCACGACCCGCAGGTCGCCGGCCACCGGGGCCTGGAGGGAGAGCATGGAGAAGGCGGTGTCCTCGACCCGGGTCCGGGCGCGGACGATGGCCTGGTCGGCGCTGATGACCCGCTCGGCGATCTCGGCGTCGCCCTTGAGCAGCGCCTCCGTGGCGTCACCGACGGCCTTCTCGACCTGGGAGCAGATCGCGGCGAGGTCGTCGAAGATCGACTCGAGCTGGTCGTGGAAGGCTTCACGCATGGGCCCAACCTAAGCAGCCAAGGTGTCCAGTCGGGGCGAGAGCGTGAACGAGGCGTGAACGTTGGGTGCCTCCCACCTCGCGGAAGCCAACGCGGTACGACGAGCGCCCTACCATCGTGGGTGTGGACCCGACGACGCAGGCGTTCCTCGCCGCGCTCCTGGGGGCGGTCGTCGCCGGCGGTGCCGTGCTCGCGTGGCACATCAGCGACCGCCAGCAGTCCAGGACCTCGGTGGCCGAGGACCCGGTCGTCCCGCCCGAGGTCGCCACGGTGCTCTCGGTTCTTCGCAGCAGCGCCGTCATCGTCGACGACACCGACACGGTGGTGAAGGCCTCCGCACCGGCGTACGCCCTCGGGCTCGTGCGCGGCACGCAGCTGCTCTCCGAGGAGCTGGACCGGCTGGTCCACGAGGTGCGCCGCGACGGCCAGATCCGCGAGACCGAGCTGCTCATGGACCGTCCCTCGGCCCCCGCTCGCCACGTCACCGCCCGCGTCGCGCCGCTGGGCTCGCGGCTGGTCCTGGCCCTGGTCGAGGACCGCACCCGCGAACGCCGCGTCGAGGCCGTGCGCCGCGACTTCGTGGCCAACGTCAGCCACGAGCTCAAGACCCCGGTCGGCGCGATCAAGCTGCTGGCCGAGGCGGTCTCGGACGCCAGCGAGGACCCCGAGGCGGTCAAGCGGTTCGCCGGCCGGATGCTCACCGAGAGCGACCGGCTGACCCGGCTCGTGCAGCAGATCATCGAGCTCTCCCGCCTCCAGGCCGACGACCCGCTCGAGACCCCGACGGCGGTGAGCATCGACGACGTCATCGGCGTCGCGGTCGACACCAGCGCGATCGACGCGGACTCCAAGCGGATCGACATCGTCACCGGCGGTACGCCCGGGCTCGAGGTCTTCGGCAACGAGGAGCAGGTGACCGCCGCAGTGGCCAACCTGGTGGCCAACGCCGTCTCGTACTCCGCCGTCGACTCGACCGTCCTCGTCACCACCAAGGCCGAGGACGGCGGCGTCGAGATCTCGGTCGTCGACCAGGGCATCGGCATCCCGTCCGACGAGATCGAGCGCATCTTCGAGCGCTTCTACCGGGTCGACCCGGCCCGGCACCGCTCCACGGGAGGCACCGGGCTAGGCCTCTCGATCGTCAAGCACGTCGCGGCCACGCACGGTGGCGACATCCGGGTCTGGTCCGTGGAGGGCCAGGGGTCGACGTTCACCCTGACCCTGCCCCAGCACCTGTCCCACCACGGGACGCTGGCGGACCCCCAGCCCATCCAGAAAGAGGTTCTCAAGTGACCCGGGTACTCGTCGTGGAGGATGAGGAGAGCTACAGCGAGGCCCTCGCCTACATGCTCCGCAAGGAAGGCTTCGAGGTCGCGATCGCAGCCGACGGCAACGCCGCACTCACCGAGTTCGACCGCAACGGCGCCGACATCGTGCTGCTCGACCTGATGCTCCCGGGCATCCCGGGCACCGAGGTCTGCCGCACCATCCGGCAGACCTCGAGCGTCCCGGTGATCATGGTCAGCGCCAAGGACGACGAGGTCGACAAGGTGGTGGGCCTCGAGCTCGGCGCCGACGACTACGTCACCAAGCCCTACTCGCCCCGCGAGCTCGTGGCCCGCATCCGCGCGGTGCTGCGCCGGGGCACCGAGCCCGACCTCTCCCCCGCGACCCTCGAGGCCGGGCCGGTCCGCATGGACGTCGAGCGCCACGTCGTGACGGTCGGCGGCCAGGAGCAGCGGCTGCCGCTCAAGGAGTTCGAGCTGCTCGAGATGTTCCTGCGCAACCCCGGCCGGGTGCTGACCCGCGGCCAGCTGATCGACCGGGTCTGGGGCTCGGACTACGTCGGCGACACCAAGACCCTCGACGTGCACGTCAAGAGGCTGCGGGCCAAGCTCGAGCCCGACCCGGGCGAGCCGAAGTACCTCGTCACGGTGCGCGGGCTGGGCTACAAGCTCGACCTCTGACCCGGCCGGACGGTCGTGGCGCGAAGTCGTCGTACGACGTCCGATAACCGCGTGTCAGGTGTCGGTGCCCCTTCCTAGGCTGGCGCGGTGACCGCGACGACCCAGGCCGAGCCGGCCGCCACGACCGCTCCCGCCTGGCTGCCCGTGGCCGCCGTCGGCGTGACCCTGCTCCTGTGGGCCTCGGCGTTCGTCGCGATCCGCCACCTCGCCGGCACCTTCTCGGCCGGCTCGCTGTCCCTGGGCCGGCTCCTGGTCGGCGCCCTGTGCCTGGGAGCGGTCGCGCTGGGTCGCGGACTGCCCCGCCCCACGCGCGGCCAGTGGGTCTCGATCGTCACGATCGGCATCCTGTGGTTCGGCGTCTACAACGTCGCGCTCAACGCGGGCGAGCAGCACGTCGACGCCGGCACCGCGGTCATGCTGATCCAGGTCTCCCCCGTGCTGGTCGCGCTGCTCGCGGCCACCTTCCTCCACGAGCGCTTCACCCTCTACCTCGGGCTCGGCCTGGCCCTGGCCTTCGGCGGCGTGGCCCTCATCGCCACCGCGTCCGGCGACTCCAACGGCGACCGCAGCGTCCTGGGGGTGGTGCTCTGCCTGCTCGCCGCGGTCGTCTACTCCGTGAGCCTGGTGCTGCAGAAGCCGCTGGTGGCCACGCTGCCGGCGATCCACGTGACCTGGCTGGCCTGCACTGTCGGCGCCGTGGTGTGCCTGCCGTTCAGCGGCCAGCTCCTCGACGACGCCGGTGACGCGTCGGCCTCCGACCTGTGGTGGGTGGTCTACCTCGGCGTCTTCCCCACCGCCATCGCGTTCACGACGTTCGCCTACGCGCTGCGCACGATGACGGCCAGCAGCCTCGGCGTCACGACCTACCTCGTCCCGCCCATCACCATCGTCATGGGGTGGCTCCTCCTCGACGAGACACCTCCCGGCATGGCCTACATCGGCGGCGCCCTGGCGCTGGTCGGTGTCGCGGTCGCTCGGCGCAAGCCCCGCACGCTGGCCGCCGAGGCCCCGGCGCCGAGCTGACCGGTCTCACCCCGGGGGTGTGGCGCGCGCGAGGGTCAATGGTCCGGATGGGCCATTGACCCCCGGACACGTATAGAGCAGGTTCAGCAGGTCAACCACCCCCCGACCTGAGAAGAGAGCCTCATGGGGATCAAGAAGTACGTCGCGCTGCTGGGCAGCGCGACTCTCGGACTCGGACTGACGACCCTGGCCATGCCAGCCGCGAACGCGGTCGTCTTTCCCCTCGCCAACACCAACACCATCACCGTCGCCGACAACGCCGCGGCGAACCCCTACCCCTCGAGCATCAGCGCATACGGGCTGAGCACGGTGGTCACTGACGTCAACGTGACGCTCAGCGGAATCACCCACGGGTTCCCGAGGGACCTGGACGTCGAGCTCGTCTCGCCGCAGGGCACCGCCGTGGTCCTGATGTCGGACGCGTGCGCCTTCTCCATGACCGGCCAGTCGGTGACCTTCGACGACGCAGCTGCCGCCGCCATGCCAGCAGCACCCGCCGCCGCCTGCTCTGGCTCGTACAAGCCGACCAACCTCGTGGACGTCGACCCGGACACCTGGGCTGTCGCTCCGACAGGCCTTTCCCTGGCCGCCTTCAACGGCGAGAACCCGAACGGCACCAACGGCATCAGCGGCTGGAGGCTGTACGTCCGCGACGACGAAGCAGTGGGGGCGGGCACGATCGCCAACGGCTGGAGCATCCAGATCACCACGGCTGCCGCGGCGCCGATCACCATCCCCGCACTCGGCAACACGGGCAACGGCGTCGCGCTGCCGTACCCGGTGCCGCTCGCAGTCACTGGACAGTCCGGTCTGATCACCGACGTCAACGTCACCATCCCGCAGTTCGCCCACACTTGGCCGTCGGACCTCTCGATGGTGCTCGTGTCGCCGAGCGGCGCGAAGGTCAAGCTGCTGAACGGGGACTGCAGTGACATCGACGTCCTGAACAAGGACTTCATCTTCGACGACAGCGCCGCAAGCGGTCCGCCGGCGAACTGCTCCGCAGGCGGTACGTACAAGCCGTCGACGGCGATTGCCCTGGCCAGCATGCCTGCCCCAGCGCCTGCGGCTCCGTACGCCAGCACGCTTGCTACCTTCAACGGTGCCAGCCCCAACGGCACGTGGAACCTCTACATCAACGACACCGGCGCCAACGACGGCGGCTGGATCGGCGCACTGCCGACCCTGACGTTCAAGACCACGGACGTCATCGCGCCGGAGACCACCTTCACCCAGAAGCCGAAGACGGGCTTCAAGCGGACGACGACCATCAAGTTCGTCTCCAGCGAAGCCGGCTCGACGTTCGAGTGCAAGGTCGACACGGCCAAGAAGTTCACCCCGTGCAAGTCCCCGCTGAAGCTCAAGAAGCTGAAGTTCGGCAAGCACAAGATCCAGATCCGGGCCATCGACGCGGCGGGCAACGTCGACCCGACGCCGCTGCGCGGCAAGTGGAAGATCATCAAGAAGTAGCGATCATCTGATCCGCTCTTCCTGAGGAGGGCGGCGACCGGGAGGACCAGCGCATGAGCGTCATCGCGAATGTGCTGGTCGGCCTGGTCGCCGCCCTCCATCTCTACTTCCTGGTCCTGGAGATGTTCCTCTGGGACACCCCGACCGGGCGGCGGACCTTCGGCCTCGAGCCGGCGTTCGCCACCGAGAGCAAGACTCTTGCGGCCAACCAGGGCCTCTACAACGGGTTCCTGGCCGCGGGCCTGGTCTGGGGACTCATCGACGACCGGCAGGACGTGAAGCTGTTCTTCCTGGCCTGCGTGATCGTGGCCGGGGCGTACGGCGCGGCGACGGTCAGCCGTCGCATCCTCCTGGTGCAGGCCCTACCGGCCCTGGTCGCCTTCGTCCTCGTCTTGGCCGCCGGCTGAGGTCTCGTCGGCCTCCAGCCAGCCGCGGAACGCCTCGAGGTTCGCCGTGGACTCCCCGCGCAGGGTGCGCCACTCCCACTCCTTGCGGATGGCGGAGGCGAAGCCCAGCTCGAGGATGGTGTTGAACGACTCGTCGGCGGTGGTGAGCACCGCGCCCAGCAGGCGGTCGAGCTCCTCGTGGTCGTCGAGGATCGAGAGCGGCAGCCGCCCGTCGAGGTAGATGTCACCCAGCCGGTCGACGGCGAACGCGACGCCGTACAGCCTCAGGTTGCGCTGCAGGAGCCAGCCGTAGACCCCCACGTGGTTCTCGTCGGGCCGGCGGCAGACAAAGGCGTGGACCGCCAGCGCGTGGTTGCCCACGTCGAGGCGGACGGGCGTCTGCAGCTTCTTCTCCCCGGGCAGCGTGAAGGAGAACTGCCCCGGCTGCGGCTCGTCGTGGTCGAGCCCGTTGGCCTCGAGGTAGGCGCGCAGCGAGGCCGCGCGGTCGGTCGCCGGGGAGGTCACACGGCCGACGCTAGCGAGGCGCGCGCCCGCTCGTAGACCTGGAGGGTGGCCTCGGCGGTGGCGTCCCAGGAGAAGAGGGAGGCCTGGGCGCGCGCTCCGGCCTCGAGGTGGGCGCGCAGCACGTCGTCGGTCAGGACCCGCTGCAGCGCGTCGGCCCAGTCGTCGGTGCGGTGCCCGGGCACCAGCAGCCCGCTGTGCCCGTCGCGCACCACCGTGGTCAGGCCACCGACCGACGCGGCCACCACCGGCGTGCCGGACGCCTCGGCCTCGACGGCCACCAGGCCGAACGACTCGTTGTAGGACGGGACGGCGACCAGCGTGGCCGCGGCGTACCAGGTGGCCAGCTCGGCCTGGGCGACCGGCGGGACGAACCGGACCACGTCGGCGATGCCGAGGTGGGCGGCCAGGTCGGCGAGCGCTTGCGGCTTCTCCAGCCCGGTGCCGGACGGCCCGCCCACCACCGGGACCACCAGCCGGCTGCGCCGGCCGGGCTCGCGCTCCAGCAGCGCGGCCACGGCGCGCAGGAGCACGTCGGGTGCCTTGAGCGGCTGGATCCGGCCGGCGAAGAGCAGGATGTCGGCGTCGGCGGGCAGCCCGAGCGTCGCCCTGGCCTCGGCGCGCGGCACCGGCCGGAAGACGTCGAGGTCCACGCCGGGGTGCACCACCTCGACGCGGGCCGGGTCGGCGTCGTACAGCTCGATCAGCTGCTTGGCCTCGAGGTCGGTGCTGGCGATGAGCATGTCCGCGGCCTCGACCACCTGCTCCTCACCGATCACGCGGGCGGGCGGCTCGGGGGTGTCCCCGTCGGCCAGGGCGTCGTTCTTGACCTTGGCCATGGTGTGCATGGAGTGCACCAGCGGGACGCCCCAGCGGTCGCGGGCCAGGGCCCCGACCTGGCCGGAGAGCCAGTAGTGGCTGTGCACCAGGTCGTAGTGGCCGACCGGCTGGGCCGCCTCGGTGCGCAGCACCTCGCGGGCGAAGACGCACAGCTGGGCCGGGAGCTCGTGCTTGGTCAGCCCCTCGAACGGGCCGGCGTGGATGTGGCGGACGGTCACGCCGTCGCAGGCCTCGACCACCTGGTCGAGGGCGGAGCTGGTGGCCCGGGTGAAGATGTCGACCTCGACCCCGCGCCGCGCGAGCCGCTTGGCCAGCTCGATGACGTAGACGTTCATCCCGCCCGCGTCGCCCACGCCGGGCTGGTCGAGCGGGGAGGTGTGCAGGCTGACCATGGCCAGCCGCTCGAGCCCGTCCACACCCACCTCCTGCACCCTGGGGAACCGGGGACCCAGCACTCCACGAGCCTGAACCCGGCTGGGGCCGTGGGCATTCCCGCAGCGGGAGGTACCCCTCAGGCGGCGTGGGACCCCGCCGAGCGCTCCTGCTCGCGGTCCGCGCTGCGCCGGGCCAGGATGCCGACCACGCAGTAGGCCACCATCAGCCCGCCCATGATCCCGTCGACCGAGCGGTCGGTGTACTGCTGGTGGAGGAAGGAGACCACCGCAGCCGCGAGCGCGACCACGCACACCGCGACCAGGACCCGGAGCGCGACCAGCCCGGAGACCAGGCCGGCACCGATGCCGAGCAGGGCCAGGACCAGGAGGGCCAGACCGCCGTAGTGGAGGGCGTCGATGGCGGACGCCGGGCCGCTGCCGTTGTCGAGGAGGGCCCGGCCGATCCAGCACAGGCCGCCCAGGATGCCCGCGATGCGCGAGAGGGAGGTCGGTGACACGACCAGACAGTGTGCCACCACAATGGCGGCCATGAGCCAGAGTCCCAGCACCCCGACCTCCCCGGAGCGGACCGCGGTGGTCACCGGCGCCAGCAGCGGGATCGGGGCCGCCACCGCCCGGTCCCTGGCCGGCGCCGGCTTCCGGGTGATCTGCGCGGCGCGCCGGACGGACCGGGTCGAGGCGCTGGCCGCGGAGATCGAGGCCGGAGGCGGCCGGGCCACGGCCGTGACCTGCGACGTCACCGACGCCGACTCGGTGGCGGGGCTGGCGGCGGCGGTCGGGGACACCCTGGCGGTCCTGGTCAACAACGCCGGTGGCGCCTTCGGCTCCACCCCGGTCGCGGAGGCGGACAGCGACGACTGGCGCCGGATGTTCGAGGTCAACGTGATCGGCCTGGTGCAGGTCACCCGGGCCCTGCTGCCGGCCTTGATCGCCAGCGGGGACGGCGTCGTCCTCAACGTCGGCTCGACGGCGGGCCGCGTCGCCTACGAGGGCGGGGGCGGCTACACCGCCGCCAAGCACGGCACCAAGGTGGTCACCGAGACGCTGCGGCTCGAGCTGTGGGACCAGCCGGTCCGGGTCTGCGAGATCGCGCCCGGGATGGTCAAGACCGACGAGTTCGCGCTGGTCCGCTTCGAGGGCGACCGCGAGAAGGCCGAGGCGGTCTACCGCGGCGTACCCGACCCGCTGAGCGCCGAGGACGTCGCCGAGGCCATCACCTGGATGGCCACCCGGCCCTCCCACGTCAGCATCGACGAGCTGGTCATCCGGCCGCGGGCGCAGGCGGCGCAGCACAAGGTGTTCCGGCTGCCGTCGCCGGAGTGAGCCCGGGCTGAGCATGGAAGAGTGACCCCCATGGCCTCCTCCACCGGCACCGGGACGAAGACCATCGGCCTCGTGGGCGGGATGAGCTGGGAGAGCAGCGCGGTCTACTACCGCGACCTCAACCTCGGGGTGCGCAAGCGGCTCGGCGGGCTCGCCTCACCGCGGCTGGTGATGAGCACGGTCGACTTCGCCGAGCTGACCGAGCTCGAGGACGCGGAGCGCTGGGACCAGATCGGCACCCTCCTCGCGGACGCGGGCCGCAGCGTCGAGCGCGGCGGTGCGGACTTCCTGCTGCTGTGCACCACGACGTTCCACAAGGTGGCCGACCAGGTGGCGGCCGCTGTGGACATCCCGCTGCTGCACCTGGCCGACGTGGTCGCCGACGCCTGCGCGGCCGCCGGCGTCACGCGGGTGGCCTTCATCGGCACCGCGGTGGCCATGGGGGACGGCTTCTTCACCGACCGGATGGCCCGCCACGGCCTGGAGGTGCTGCTGCCGCCGGCCTCGGAGCACGAGTGGCTGAACGCCGCGATCTACGAGGAGCTCGTGCACGGCCACGTCCTCGACCGCACGCGCCGCCGCGTGGTCGAGCTCATCCACCAGCTCTGGGACGCCGGCGCCGAGGGCGTGCTGCTCGGCTGCACCGAGCTCGAGCTGCTGATCCACCAGGCCGACGTGGACCTCCCGGTCTTCCCCTGCACGACCCTGCACGTCGAGGCCGCCCTCGACCGCGCCCTCGGGGCGGGATAACCCCCTCCCTTCCGGTCGCGGCCGCGACCGGGCGGTAGTCCGTGACCTTGCGGCCCCTGCCTGTCCACAGCAGGGGCCCAAACGTCACGGACTACCCCGACGTGGGGAGCTCCAGGACCAGGTCGGCGACCCGCCGCAGGTCGGCGGTGAGGTGCTGCTCCGGGACGGTGGCGCAGTCGCCGCAGAGGTCGAAGGCGTAGACGTAGCGGTCCGGCTGGGGATCGCCCGAGCGGACCTCGCGCAGGTCGATCCGGCCGACGAGCTCGGCCAGCTCGGGGGCCGGCGGGTCCGTCCGGTCGAGGTCGACTGCGCCCTCGGCGACCAGCCCCGCGAAGCCGCCGCTGCGGCGCACGGCGACGGTCCGTGCGGTCGTCTGGCTGGCCGGCGGCGGCTGGCCCGCGCCGGCCGTGGCCGTCTGCGGCGTGACGCCGACGGTGCGCCAGGCCTCCTCGACGGCGGCGGCGTCCGGCCCGGCGGCGGCCACCGTGGCCGCCGCGAACCCGGCGAAGTCGGTGCGGGAGGAGAGGCCGCCGGTGAGCGCGGCGTACCAGATCCGGCCCGCCCCCTCGGCCGCCGAACCGCCGATGGCGGTGGCGGCCAGCTGGAAGGCGCGGTTGGGGATGCCGGAGTTGAGGTGCACCCCGCCGTGGTCGTCGGTGGTGTCGACGTAGTCGTCCATGTGCGCCGGCTGCGGGTCCTTGCCCAGGACCGGGTCGTCGTACGCCGTTCCGGGGTGGGCCATGTCCCGCAGGGCCCGTCCCTGGACCCCGGGGAGGAAGAGGCCGGCGCCGATCAGCCAGTCGCCCTCGATCGCGTCCTGCCCGAGCAGCCGCTGCTTGAGGCAGGCGGCGAACACGTCGGAGACCGACTCGTTGAGCGCGCCCGACTGGCCCTCGTAGACCAGGCCGGCCGTGCGCTCGGTGACCGCGTGGGTCAGCTCGTGGCCCAGCACGTCGACGGGCTTGGTGAAGCGGTCGAAGGTCTTGCCGTCGCCGTCGCCGAAGACCAGCTGCTCGCCGTTCCAGAATGCGTTGTCGTAGCTTCGCTGGTAGTGGACCGTCGAGACCACGGTGGCGCCGGCGTCGTCGAAGGAGTCGCGGCCGTAGACCTCGGCGAACATCGCCAGCGACGCGGCCACGCCGTCGGCCGCCTCGTCGGCCGCCACGTCGCCGCTGGGGCCGTCACCGGCCGTGCGGACCACGTCACCGGGCAGCGTCGAGCCGTTGCGGGCGGTGTGCACGACCCAGGCGGGTCCGGCGACGGCCGGCGCGGTCACGGTCGTGCGCTGCAGCCGCAGGTCGTCGTCGTGGGCCAGCATCTCCTCGACCCGCGCGGCCTCGTCGGGACGGCTGAGGGCGATCTGGCGGAGCAGGTAGGGTGGGACGAAGCTGCAGTGCCGACTCACGACGGCACCCGGTCGGGCGGGAAGCCGCCGGTGGCCACCGGACCCCAGCGCTCGGGGGTGATGCGCACCAGCGACTTGCCCTGCTTCCGCATCGCGGCGCGGTACTCCTCCCAGTCGGGGTGCTCGCCGGAGATGCAGCGGAAGTACTCGACCAGGCCGTCCTCGGCCTCCTGGCTCGGCATGTCGAGCACCTCCGCGGTGCCGTCGACCTGCACCCAGGCGCCGTCCCAGTCGTCGGAGAGGACGAGCACGCTGGCGCGCGGGTCGCGGCGCAGGTTGGTGGCCTTGGCGCGGTCGGGGTAGGTCGAGATGACCACCCGGCCGTCGGCGTCGACGCCGCCGGTGACGGGCGAGAGCTGCGGGCTCCCGTCGGAGCGGCGGGTGACCAGGATCAGGTGGTGGCGGGTCCGGACGAAGTCGAGCAGCTCGTCGCGCCCGACCCGGGTGTTCGTCGCGATGGAGGGCATGCCGTCACGGTAGCCGCGGGCGGTGACGTCCGGCGGGCGGTGACTGGGCAACCGTGGTCCACAGGCGGGCGGTGGGTGGGCCACGGTCATCCCCGTGGAGAACGGGTGCCTGCCCACCGCCGCCCGGCGCCGATGCGGCTTCGGAGGCCGCTGAACCGTAAAGTTGACCCTTGTGCCTGAGCTGAGATCCGCCAACCTGCGCAACGTCGCCATCGTCGCGCACGTCGACCACGGCAAGACCACCCTCGTCGACGCGATGCTGCGCCAGGCCGGCGCCTTCACGGTCCACCAGGCCGAGAGCGTCGGCGACCGGGTCATGGACTCCGGCGACCTGGAGCGCGAGAAGGGGATCACGATCCTCGCCAAGAACACCGCGGTCCACTACACCGGGCCCTCGGCGCCCGAGGGCATGACCATCAACATCATCGACACCCCCGGCCACGCCGACTTCGGTGGCGAGGTCGAGCGCGGGCTGTCGATGGTCGACGGGATCGTGCTGCTGGTCGACGCCAGCGAGGGCCCGCTGCCCCAGACCCGGTTCGTGCTGCGCAAGGCGCTGAACGCCGACATGCCGGTCGTGCTCGTGGTCAACAAGGTCGACCGCGGCGACGCGCGGATCTCCGAGGTCGTCGACGAGACCTACGAGCTGTTCATGGACCTGCTCGACGAGAGCCACAGCCAGGACGCGCTCGACTTCCCCGTCATCTACGCCTCGGCCAAGGCCGGCCGGGCCTCGCTGGAGATGCCCGAGAACGGCGGGATGCCCGACAGCCCCGACCTCGAGCCGATGTTCCGGACGATCCTCGAGACCATCCCCGCGCCGACGTACGTCGAGGGCGCGCCGCTCCAGGCCCACGTCACCAACCTCGACGCCTCGGCCTTCCTCGGCCGCCTGGCGCTGGTCCGCATCCACCAGGGCCACCTGAAGAAGGGCCAGCAGGTCGCCTGGATGAAGCGCGACGGCACGGTCAAGAACGTCAAGATCACCGAGCTCCTCGTCACCGAGGGCCTCGAGCGCAAGCCCGGCGACCAGGCCGGCGCGGGCGACATCGTGGCGGTGGCCGGCATCCCGGAGATCACCATCGGCGAGACCCTCGCCGACCCCGAGAACCCCGTCGCGCTCCCCTTGATCCACGTGGACGAGCCCGCCATCTCGATGACCATCGGCACCAACACCTCGCCCCTGGTGGGTCGGGGGATGAAGGGCGCCAAGGTCACCGCTCGCCTGGTCAAGGACCGCCTCGACGCCGAGCTGGTCGGCAACGTCTCGCTCAAGATCCTCCCGACCGAGCGTCCGGACGCCTGGGAGGTGCAGGGCCGCGGCGAGCTGGCCCTGGCCATCCTGGTCGAGCAGATGCGGCGCGAGGGCTTCGAGCTCACCGTCGGCAAGCCGCAGGTGGTCACCCGCGAGATCGACGGCAAGCTGCACGAGCCCGTCGAGCGGCTCACCATCGACGCGCCGGAGGAGTACCTCGGCACCATCACCGAGCTCCTGGCCGCCCGCAAGGGACGCATGGAGCAGATGACCAACCACGGCACCGGCTGGGTCCGCATGGAGTTCCTGGTCCCGGCCCGCGGCCTGATCGGCTTCCGCACCGAGTTCCTCACCGACACCCGCGGCACCGGCATCGCCCACCACATCTCCGAGGGCTACGAGCCGTGGGCCGGCGAGATCCGCGGCCGCAACAACGGCTCGCTGGTCGCCGACCGCGCGGGCGCGGCCACGGCGTACGCCATGACGAACCTGCAGGAGCGCGGGACCATGTTCGTCGAGCCCGCGACCGAGGTCTACGAGGGCATGATCGTCGGCGAGAACTCCCGGTCCGAGGACATGGACGTCAACATCACCAAGGAGAAGCAGCAGACCAACATCCGGTCCGCCACCTCCGACAACTTCGAGAAGCTCGTCCCGCCACGCAAGCTCTCCCTCGAGCAGTGCCTGGAGTTCTGCCGCGAGGACGAGTGCGTCGAGGTCACGCCGCTGACGGTCCGGATCCGCAAGCTGGTCCTGGACCAGAACGAGCGGGCGAAGACCGCGAGCCGAGCGCGTAAGGACAGCAAGTAGCCCAGCCGACCAGAGCGGCGCTCGACCACCGCGAGGCTGCTTGCAGTCCTTCTGCGAGGCGAGCGGTCAGCGTGACGAAGTCGCGCTTGACCGCGAGCCGGGCGCGCAAGGGGAACTGAGAGGTCGGCCTGACCTAGGGTCGGCGCATGGTCGCCGGAGAGCTCGAGTTCAAGCTGCAGTCCATCCTCTTCCTGGTCGAGGCGCTGGCCTACCTCGTCCTGGCGCTGTGGTGCTTCGGCCGCGGCCGGGAGGGCGCCTGGGCCGCGCTCGCGGGGATCGGTGCGCTCGTGGTGGGCCCCGTCCTCGGGCTGACGGCGGCGGCCAGCGCGGAGCTGGTGTTCCTGGAGAGCTCGCACATCTACGAGGACGTCCTGTTCCACGAGCACCTCGGCACGGTGCTCACCGCAGCCCGCGTGCTCGGTGTGCTGCTGCTGGCCTGGGCCGTGGTCCAGAGCCGGCGTACGCCGCCCGCACCGACCGGCTCCATCTACGGCCCCTGACCGACCACTAGGTTGCGGCTGTGCTCCTCGACCTGCAGCTCGACGTCCCGCCCGAGCGCGCCGGAGCGCGGGCGCAGGAGCTGGTGGACGCCGGCGCGGCCGGGCTCTTCACCTTCGAGGGGCCGCACGACGTGTTCCTGCCGCTCGCTGCCGCCGCGGCGGTCGGGGTGCAGACCGATCTGATGACCAACGTGGCGATCGCGATGCCGCGCTCGCCGATGCACCTGGCGCACACCGCGCACGACCTGCAGCGGATGAGCGGCGGCCGCTTCCGGCTGGGCCTGGGCTCGCAGGTCCGGCCGCACATCGAGAACCGGTACGGCGCCACCTGGTCGCCCCCGGCGGCCCGGATGCGCGAGATCGTGCTGGCGGTCAAGGCCATCCTGGGTGCCTGGCAGGACGGCTCCCGGCTGGACTTCCGCGGCGAGCACACCCGCCACACGCTGATGCCGCCGACGTTCGTGCCCGGTCCGCTCGAGTGGGGTCCGCCGCCGGTGCTGCTCGGCGCACTCGGCCCGGTGATGACCCGCACCGCCGCCGAGGTGGCCGACGGCCTGCTGGTGATGCCCTTCCACAGCCACCGGCACGTGCGCGAGCGGACCCTGCCGGCGATCGAGGAAGGCCTGTCCCGCCGGGAGGGCGACGCGCCGTTCGCGGTCTACCCGCAGGCGATCCTGGCGCTGGGCAGCACGCCCGAGCAGCTGGAGGCGGCCACCCTCGGCGTACGCGGGCTGCTGGCCTTCTACGGCTCCACGCCGGCCTACCGCCCCGTGCTCGACGTCGAGGGCTGGGGCGACCTGCAGCCCGAGCTGAACGCGCTGTCGAAGGCCGGCGATGTCATGGCCATGATCGACCTGGTGTCGGACGAGATGGTGGACACGCTGGCCGTGCGCGGGACCCCGGAGCAGTGCGCGGCCGAGCTGCACCGCCGCTTCGGCGACCTGGCCGACCGCGTCTGCTGCTACTTCCCCGGCTACGACGCCGACCTTGCCGACGTCGCCGCCCTGGCCGCCGCGCTCCAGTAACTCAGTGTCCAACCCACTGTCATGGCGTTGGAGCACCCAGGTAGTGGGTCGGACACTGAGTTACTGGAATCCCGCCAGCCCGGCCACCCGCTCGACGAAGGCCAGATCGGAGCTGGTGGGGATCAGGTGCACCTCGTCGGTGCCGACGTCCTCGAGGCGCCGCAGGAGGTCGCGGAGCTCCTCGGCGGTGCCGGCGAAGCCGGTGGTCGGGGCCATCGCGTCGACCAGGTCCGGAGGCAGCCAGTTCATGTAGTGGCGCAGGTGTCGGTGGACCTGCGCCCGCGCCTCGGGTACGCCGGAGGGCGAGTCGGCCAGCGCCACCCAGAACGACGTGGTCAGGTGCGGGGCCGGCCGCCCGGCCTCGGACCAGGCGGCGCGGGCCACGTCGTACAGCGAGGCCGTGGCGGCCACGTCGAGGTCGAGGGTGAAGCCGGCCAGGCCGTCGGCCCAGGCGGCGGCCGAGCGGACGGTGCGTGGGCCCATGGTGCCGACCAGCAGCGGCGGGCCGCCGGGCTGCACGGGAGGCGGGCCTATGGGCAGCGTCGCCTCGGTGACCTTCTGGCCGGCCCAGATGCGCTTCATGACGGCGGCCCGGTCCGCCATGGCGCCGAAGGTCTGGGGCGCCTCGGCCTCGGCGGCCCGGTAGTCCTCGACCCGGCCGCCCACCCCGAGCCCGACGGTCAGCCGCCCGCCGCAGAGGCGGTCCGCCGTGGCCAGCGCCTTGGCCAGCGGACCGGGCCGGTGCAGCTGCGGCACGATCACCGTCGTCACCAGCCGGACCCGCGACGTCCAGGCCGCGGCGGCACCGAGCAGGGTCAGCGTCTCGGGGTTGTCGAAGGCCATCCGCTCGCCGAAGCACAGCGAGGCGAACGGCCCCTCGTCGACCGCGCGGGCCCACCGCTCGAGGGTGTCGGCCTCGTCCCACAGGTCCGGCTCCATCACCGGCAGCGTCATCCCCAGTCGCACGGGGAGCACCTTCTCAGGCGCCGGGCATTCCATCTCCGACCCCGGGTGCCTAGTTTCGGTCCGTGGACACACACGACCTGGTCAGCACCGCCCGCCAGCAGTCCCTCGGCGACCTCCCCCGACGCTCGGCCCGACGCTGGCCGGACAAGCCGGCGATCATCGACGGCGGCACCCGGCTGACCTTCGCCGAGCTCGAGGCCGCCGTCGACCGTACGGCGGCCGCCATGGCCCAGGCCGGGCTGGTCAAGGGCGACCGGCTGGCGCTGCTGTGCCACAACTGCTGGCAGTTCGCGGTGCTCGGCTTCGCCACCGCCCGCCTCGGCGTGGTCCTGGTGCCCATCAACTTCATGCTCGGGGGCGACGAGATCGCCTTCATCCTCGACCACAGCGGCGCCACGGCGTTCGTGGTCGAGGACGCCCTGGTCCCGACCGCCGACCGGGCGCTGGCCGCTGCCACCGGCGGCTCGGTCTCGCTCCGGCGCACGGTCCGGCTCTCCGACGCGGAGGGCGACGCGGGCGCCGGACCGAGCGGCGACTGGCCCGACCTCCAGGACTGGCTGGACCACGACGGCACCGCGCCCGAGGTGGCCGTCGCGGACGACGACCCGGTCCGGATGATGTTCACCTCCGGCACCGAGTCACGGCCCAAGGGGGCGCTGCTCTCCAGCCGGTCGCTGCTGTGGCAGTACGCCACCTGCGCCATCGACGGCGAGTACAGCCCGGACGACGTCGACGTGCACTCCCTGCCGCTCTACCACTGCGCGCAGCTCGACGTCTTCCTCGGCCCCGACGTCTGGATCGGCGCCACGAGCGTGATCCTCCGCGGCCCGGACCCCGCCGCGGTCCTGGCAGCGATCGAGGAGCACGGCGCCAACCGCTTCTTCGCCCCGCCCACGGTGTGGATCGGCCTGCTGCGGCACCCCGGCTTCGACGACACCGACCTGTCCTCGCTGGCCAAGGGCTACTACGGCGCCTCGCCCATGCCGGTCGAGGTCCTCAAGGAGATGCAGCAGCGGCTGCCCGGCGTCCGGCTGTGGAACTTCTACGGCCAGACCGAGATGGCGCCGCTGGCCACCTCGCTCGGCCCCGACGAGCAGCTGGAGTTCGCGGGCTCCGCCGGCCGGGCTGCGCTCAACGTCGAGACCCGGATCGTGGACGACGAGGACCGCGACGTGCCGCCCGGCGAGGTGGGCGAGATCGTGCACCGCTCGCCCCACGCGACGCTCGGCTACTACCGCGACGAGGAGAAGACGCGGGAGTCCTTCCGTGGCGGCTGGTTCCACTCCGGCGACCTCGGGTACGTCGACGCCACCGGCCACCTCTACGTCGTCGACCGCAAGAAGGACATGATCAAGACCGGCGGGGAGAACGTCGCCTCCCGCGAGGTCGAGGAGGCGATCTACACCCTGGAGGGCGTGGCCGAGGTCGCGGTCTTCGGCGTCAGCCACCCGCGCTGGGTCGAGGCGGTCGCCGCGGCCGTGGTGCCCAAGGCCGGCGCAGCGCTGACCCCCGAGCAGGTGGTCGAGCACGCCCGCTCCGTGCTGGCCGGCTACAAGGCACCGAAGTACGTCGT
>CAZEPK010000039.1:0-21711 GCA_964514085.1 uncultured Nocardioides sp. | reverse complement strand
CCGGCGCCGCGACAGCCCACGACCTGCGCGACGGCTCCGAGGGCTCGGTGGGCACCACGCTGCCGACCGACTCCTGGCTGGCCTACCCCTACGAGTGGCTCGACGACGACACGGTGGTCGTGCTCTCGCTGCAGAGCGAGGACGCGCACTACCGCCTGCTCAGCTGCGAGGTGTCCGGGCCGAGCTGCCAGGTCGTCGTCCCCGACCTGGGCGAGGGCCGGGAGGGCAACGGCGTGGGCTTCGCCCTGCCGATCGGCGAGTCGTACTTCCCCTTCCCCCACGGCTGAGCTGCGACCTCGGTCACGCCGATCCCGCGGCGTGGCGCGCCCTCCTGCTCCCGCTCAGGACCGGCCCGCTGTCGTAGGCTCGCGACACGCGGACCAGAGACGACGACGAGGCATGCCGGCACCCGAACCCACACCCAGGCCAGACCCGGTCCGGGCGCGCCCTGACGCAGGCGGGAGCCGCTACCTCGCGCTGGTGGGCGTGACCCCCGACGGCCGTCGGCTGCGGCTGGCCGACCCGCACGACCCGGGCGGACCGGAGTTCACCGTCGACATCGACGCCCGGCTCAGAGCGGCGCTCGGCGTCCAGCCGCAGCTACGACCCGGGCACCCGGTGCCCTCGAGCAGAAGCGACGGATCAGCCAAGGTGGAGACCACGATGGACAGCCAGCTCCGACCCCGAGACATCCAGGCCAGGATCCGGGCCGGCGAGACCCCCGAGCAGGTCGCTGCTGCTGCCCAGACCACCGTCGACAAGGTCATGCCGTACGCCGCTCCCGTGCTCGCCGAGCGCGAGCACGTCGCCGAGCGCGCGCAGCGGTCCTCGATCCGGAGGCCCGCGGGCGAGGCGCCGCACGGCGCCCGCACCCTCGGCGACGCCGTCACCGGCCACCTGCACGAGCGCAACGTCGACCCCGACGTCGTCACCTGGGACGCCTGGCGGCGCGAGGACGGCCGCTGGGCGCTGACCGGCCGGTTCACCGTCCTGGGCCGCGACGGCCTGGCCGAGCTGACCTTCGACCAGCCCGGCAACTTCGTGGTCCTCGACAACGACGACGCGCGCTGGCTGGTCGGCGACGTGGCCGACGTCGTCCCGGAGCCGGTCCGCGAGCCCGAGCCCGGTGCCCGCCGGCTCTCCTCCGTGCCCACCGACGACGCGCAGCTGACCCTGGGCGACGACGTCCTCGGGATCACCGACGAGCCCATCGAGGCCTTCCTCGAGGACCGGCCCGCCCCTGACGGCAGCAGCCCCGACGATCCCGAGCTGGTCGAGGAGGTGGCCGACGCCATCGCCCTCGACGAGGACCCCGAGCCAGACGCCCACCCCGGAGAGCCGGAGACCCCTCGGCGGCCGGTGAAGAAGACCCGTGGACGCGCGTCGGTCCCGAGCTGGGACGAGATCATGTTCGGCGGACCGAAGGACTGAGCCGCCTCCCGCAGGCACTGCCGGGGGAGGTGACCTGCCGGTAACCTCCGCCCATGGGGTACTTCGTGACCGGCGCCACAGGGTTCATCGGCCGGCATCTGGTCCAGGAGCTGGTCGACCACCGCGACGGCACGGTCTTCGTGCTCTGCCGCGAGTCCTCGCTCGACCGGCTGGCGCCCCTGGTCGAGGCGTGGGGGTCGGACCGGGTGGTCCCGGTCATCGGCGACCTGGCCTCCGACCGGCTCGGGGTCGACCCCGACTGGGTCGCGGAGCACCGCGCCGGCGGCGGGGCGGCCATCGACCACTTCTTCCACCTCGCGGCGATCTACGACATGACCGCCGACGACCGGACCAACGAGACGCTGAACGTCGGCGGCACCCGCCACGCCCTCGAGCTGGCCGAGGCCCTCGGGGTGGGCTGCTTCCACCAGGTCTCGTCGGTGGCCGCGGCTGGCGACTTCCACGGCACCTTCGACGAGACCATGTTCGAGGAGGGCCAGCACCTGCCCTCGGCCTACCACCGCACCAAGTACGACTCCGAGCGCCTCGTCCGCACCGAGGCCACGGTCCCCTGGCGCGTCTACCGGCCCGCGATCGTCGTCGGCCACTCCGAGACCGGCGCCATGGACAAGGTGGACGGGCCCTACTACTTCTTCCCGCTGATGAAGCGGATGCGCGACGCCCTGCCGGGCTGGCTCCCGCTGGTGGGCCTCGACCTGGGCGACACCAACGTCGTGCCGGTCGACTACGTGGCCCAGGCGCTGGACCACCTGGCCCACCTGCCCGACCGCGACGGCCAGGCCTTCCACCTGGTCAACCCCGAACCCCAGCCGGTCGTGGACATGATCAACGCCTTCTGCCGGGCCGCGGGCGCGCCGACGTTCGCCACCCCGGTCGACCGACGGACCACCGGGGTGCTCGGCCTGCTCCCCCGCGCGCTGCGTCCCTCGACCCTGATCAACGGCGTGATCCGGACCGCGCCCGCGCAGGCCGTGCTGGACCTGACGGTCGGACGGCTCGGCATCCCGGCCGAGGTGCTGGCGCACACCTCCTTCGCCTCGACCTTCGACTCCCGCCGCACCGAGAAGGCCCTGGCGGGCTCGGGCATCTCGGTCCCCGACCTCGACGGGTACGCCCGGACCCTCTGGGGCTACTGGGAGGAGAACCTCGACGAGGCCACCGGCCGCGACTCCCGCAACCGCGAGGCGCTGCAGGGCAAGCACGTCCTCATCACCGGCGCCTCCTCCGGGATCGGCCAGGTCACCGCCCTCAAGGTCGCCCAGTGCGGGGGCATCCCCGTGCTGGTCGCGCGCGGCAAGGACAAGCTCGAGGAGACCAGGGCGACCATCGAGCGGCGCGGCGGGACGGCCCACGTCTACCCCTGCGACCTGTCCGACCTGGAGGCGATCGACGCCCTGTGCGAGCAGCTGTCGCAGGAGCTGCCCGCCATCGACGTCGTCGTCAACAACGCCGGCCGCTCGATCCGGCGCTCGCTCAAGCTGTCGCACGACCGGTTCCACGACTTCGAGCGCACGATGCAGCTCAACTACTTCGGGGCGATCCGGCTGGTGATGGGCCTGCTCCCGGCCATGCGCGAGCAGAAGCGCGGCCACGTCGTGAACATCAGCTCCATCGGCGTGCAGACCAACCCGCCGCGCTTCTCGGCCTACGTCGCGTCGAAGGCCGCGCTCGACTCGTGGTCGAACGTCGTGTCCTCCGAGCTGGTCGGTGACGGCATCACCTTCACCGGCATCCACATGCCGCTGGTGCGGACGCCGATGATCGCCCCGACCAAGATCTACGACAAGTTCCCGACCATCTCACCGGCGCAGGCGGCCGACCTGGTGATCAGGGCCATGGTGGAGAAGCCGCACGAGATCAACACCCTGCTGGGGAACGCCGGCGCCGTGGCCCACACCCTGGCCCCCAAGCTGGCCTTCCGGGTGCTCAACATGGCCTACCACGTCTTCCCCGACTCGGCCGCGGCCAAGGGCGAGCAGCTCTCCGGGGGCACCCGCGAGGCCGAGCAGATCATGCTGGCCAAGGTGTTCAAGGGCATCCACTGGTAGGTCGGTGAGGGTGGCGCCGGTCAGCCGACCGGACCCTCGTAGCTGCGCAGCACGTCGACCTCGCGGAAGCCGAGGTCCGCGTTGAGGCGTCGCATGGCGACGTTGTCCTGCTCGCAGTAGGTCTGCACCGCGTGCCGGGCGCCCAGCAGGTCGCCGCCGTCGTGCGCCTGCAGCTGCCGGAGGTTGGCCACCTTGAGCCGCATCCCGAGCCGGTGTCCACGCCGGTCGTGCGCGACCCAGGTGTCGTCCTGGACGACCACGTCGTGGTCGTGCTCGGAGACGAAGAGCTCGGTGTACCCGTGGCCGGCGCCGTCGGGGCCGAGGGCCATGGTGCGCACCTTGGTCCAGCCCTGCTCGGCCATCCTCCGGTCGGAGTCGCGGATCCGCTCGGTGTCCACCTGGCGCGGCGTCGTGGTCAGCTCCCCGGTCGGCACGTCCTCGTTCATCCGGCTCTGCATCCGCGCCCACTCCGCGAGGTGCTCCTCGGGGCAGGGCCCCACCCAGGAGACCAGCCTGTCCTCGGCTGCCCCGGGTCCCTCCGCCGCGGCGGCCAGCTCGCCGAGGCGCGCCTCGGGCACCGGCAGCTCCAGCAGGAAGCGGTGCTCGACCGACGCGCAGCGCAGCCCGTGGCGCTCGGCGAACCGCACCCCGGGCCACTGCTCGGGCGCGACGCCGGTGCGCACGAACACCTCGGCCTGCCAGACCTGCCGGTCCTCCCGGGCGGCCACGGCGCGGACCTCGGCGAGCAGCGCCGCACCGACGCCGCTGCTGCGAGCGTCGGGCAGGACGCCCAGCTCGCACGACATCGTCTCCAGGTCGAGGTCGAGCGGGAGGGTCAGCTCGGCTCCACCGACGACCACACCGCCCCGGCTCGCCACCAGGGCCAGGTGCCGCTCCGTGGTCTCGGCCCGCGCGAAGTAGACAAGGGCGGCGGCCAGCGACTCCCACCAGCCCGGCTGCCGGTCGTGGGCGTAGGCACGGGCGACCGCCCGGTGCCAGTCGCCGAACCGCGGGTCCTCGGGGCCGATGGCCTCGACCCGCACGTCGTCAGGAGTCATCGGATCAGTCGCCCACCTGGACCACGGCCTTGCCGAAGTTGCGGCCGGCCAGCATGCCGTTGAAGGCGTCGACGGCGTTCTCCAGCCCGACCGTGACGTCCTCCCGGTAGCGGACCCGGCCGTCGCCGACCCAGGCGGACATCTCCTCCAGGAACGCCGGGAAGTGCTCCTTCTCGAACTCGTTCTGGATGAAGCCCCGCACCGTCAGGCTCTTGGTGAGCACCGTGCGCATGAAGGCGTCGAGGCGGTCCGGACCCTCCGGGCCGCTGGTGGCGTTGTAGCCCGCGACCAGGCCGCAGACGGGGATCCGCGCGTACAGGTTGAGGTGCCGCACGACCGCGCGGGCCACCGCTCCCCCGACGTTCTCGAAGTAGACGTCGATGCCGTCCGGCACCGCCTCGGCCAGGCGCTCCCTGAAGTCGGGCGCGCGGTGGTCGACCGCCGCGTCGAAGCCCAGCTCGTCGAGCAGCGCCCGGCACTTGTCGGGTCCGCCGGCGATGCCCACGGCGCGGGCGCCCTTGAGCTTGGCGATCTGCCCCACCGCCGAGCCGACCGGTCCGGTCGCTGCGGCCACCAGCACGGTCTGGCCGGGCTCCGGACGGCCGAGCAGGAGCAGGCCGGCGTACGCCGTGAAGCCCGGCATGCCCAGCACCCCGAGTGCAGTCGACACCGGCGCGGCGGCGGGGTCCAGCCTGCGGGTGGCCCGGGCGTCCACGACGTCGTGGGTCTGCCACCCGGAGTAGGACAGGACCGTGTCGCCGACCGCCCGGCGGTCCGAGCGCGACTCGACCACCTCGCACACGGTCGCGCCCACCATGACGTCGCCGAGCGCCACCGGAGCGGCGTAGGACTCGGCCTCGCTCATCCGGCCGCGCATGTAGGGGTCGAGCGAGAGGTAGCGGACGCGCAGCAGGACCTGGCCGTCCTCCAGCGGCGGGAGGTCGGCGGCGACGGTGCGGAAGTCGGAGGCCGTGGGCTCGCCGACGGGGCGCGCGGCCAGGACGATGCGGGTGGTCTGCACGCTCCCTTCCTAGCAGCAGCTCAGCCGGTCTCCACCGGCCGCTCGGGGTCGGCCACCCACTCGCTCCACGAGCCCGGGTAGAGCGTGGCCGTGACCCCCAGGAGCTCCAGGGCGATCAGGTCGTGGGTCGCGGTCACCCCGGAGCCGCAGTAGACGGCGACCTCCCGCGAGGCGTCGGTCGGCACGCCCGCGGCCTCGTAGAGGGCCCGGAGCTGCTCGGGGCTCCGGAAGCGTCCGTCCGCACCCAGGTTGGTGCTGGTCGGCACGTTGACCGCGCCCGGCACGTGTCCCGCGACCGGGTCGACCGGCTCCACCTCACCGCGGTAGCGCTCGGCGGCGCGGGCGTCGACCACCACCGGCACCTCCAGCAGCCGGTCGGCCTCGACCACCGGCAGCACTCCTGGCCCGGGCACGAAGTCGCCCTCGGGCACCCGCGGGGTGCTGGCCTGCACGGGCCCGCCCTCCTCGCGCCACGCGGACCAGCCGCCGTCCAGGACCCGCACGTCGCGGTGCCCGTGGTGGCGCAGCAACCACCACGCGCGCCCGGCGGCGTGCCCGGCCCAGTCGTCGTAGACCACCACCGGCCGGTCGGCCCGCACGCCGGCCCTGCGCATAGCCGCGCCGAACACCTCCGGCTCGGGCAGCGGGTGTCGGCCGCGCGCGCCCGGCGGTCCGGCCAGGTCGGTGTCGAGGTCCACGTACACCGCCAGCGGGACGTGCCCCGCGTCGTACTCCCGCCGACCGGGCGGCCCGCCCATCCGGTACCGGACGTCGAGCACGGTCACCTCGGGCAGCCGGTCGCGGAGCTCCGCAGCGGAGATGAGCGGCGAGGTCACGCACCCATCCTGCAAGAGGCCCCGAACCGGTGGTGGAGGAGGGCGCCCTTGGCTCGTCGCCCCCGGCGGTGGTTGAGGAGGGCGTTCTGCGCCCGTCTCGAAACCCCGCAACCCGGTGCTGGGACCGTCCTAGCCTCGACGTACGCGGTTTCGAGACGCTTGCTGCGCAAGCTCCTCAACCACCGGGAGCCGCCCCCGGCGGTGGTTGCGCGGCGGTCTCCGCGCCCGTCGCCCCCGGCGGTGGTTGAGGAGGGCGTTCTGCGCCCGTCTCGAAACCCCGCAACCCGGTGCTGGGACCGTCCCAGCCCCGACGTACGCGGTTTCGAGACGCTTGCTGCGCAAGCTCCTCAACCACCGAAGGGTCAGGCGGCGCGGCGGAAGGCCCCGGGAGTGGTCCCCAGCAGGGCCCGGAAGTGGCGGGTCAGGTGGGACTGGTCGTGGAAGCCGCTGGCCACGGCGACCTCGGCGATGGGGAGCCCGTCGAGCAGCAGGCGCCGGGCCCGGTCGAGCCGGCGGCCGACGACGTAGCGGTGCGGGGGCAGGCCGTACTCGCGGCGGAAGACCCGCACCAGGTGCGAGGGGTGCGTGCCGAGCTCGCGCGACAGTGCCTCCAGGGTCGGCTCGTCGTCGTCGAGCCGGCGGCGGACCAACCGGGCCAGCCCGGCGTCGCGGTCGGCCGGGTGCGGCTGGTGGCTCCCCAGGTGGAGCGCGATCCGCTCGGCCACCACGGCCAGCCGGTCCTGGGCCTCCAGGTCGTCCTCGCGCCGCACATCGAGGCAGGCGTGCAGGGCCGAGACCGCCCGCACCAGCTCGCGGTCGGCCGGCGACGGCGCCCGGACGGCGGCACCGGTCAGCGCCTCCGGCAGCCAGCGCTCGTCGACGTAGAGCACCCGCTTGTCGAAGCCGCCGGGGGCCGCGGACCGCCCGTCGTGCGAGACGTACGGCGGCAGCACGGTCAGGCGCCCCGCCACGGCCTGCTGCCGGCCACCGTCGAGCGTGTAGTCGACCCCGCCCGCGTCGACCAGGAGCAGCGTCCACTCGGCGTGCACGTGGGCCGGGTAGGCGTGCTCGGTGAAGTGCGCGTGCAGCACCTCCGGGACGCCCGGCACCGAGGGCCGCCAGGCGCGGACGCGCTCTGCCGGGCCGGACATGTCAGGAACGTACAAGACCCGTCCCCGTCCGCGGGCCCACGCTGGAGCCATGACCGAGGAGCCGATCCGCTTCGACACCAAGATCGCGGTGCTGGTCCGCGACGACCTCGAGACCTGGCAGCGACTCAACGTCACCGCCTTCCTGGTCAGCGGGATCGCCGGCGCGCACCCCCAGCTGATGGGCGAGCCGTACGAGGACGCCGACGGGACGGCGTACCTCGCCCTGCTCGGGCAACCGGTCGTCGTCCTCGAGGCGGACGCCGCGACGCTGACCGCCGCCCACGAGCGGGCGCTGGGCCGGGGACTGGCCATGAGCATCTACACGCAGGACATGTTCTCCACGGGCAACGACCTGGCCAACCGGGCCGTGGTGCGCGCCGTGGCCCGCGCCGACCTGGACCTGGTCGGCATCGCGGTGCACGGGCCGAGGAACGGCGTGGACAGGACCGTCAAGGGCTCGCGCCTGCACCCGTAGGGCCCCCGCCGCTGTCTAGGGTGGGCGGATGGCCGAGCTCCAGTTCTTCACCGGGACCATGGACTCCGGCAAGAGCACCCTGGCCCTCCAGACCAACCACAACCGGGCCCAGCGCGGCCTGGTCGGGCGGATCTTCACCAGCCGCGACCGGGCGGGGACGGCGATGCTGTCCAGCCGGTTGGGGCTGCAGCACGACGCGATCGAGGTCGACGGTGGCTTCCACTTCTGGCGCTACGTGGTGGACGAGCTCACCCGGGGCTCCCGGGTCGACTACCTGATCTGCGACGAGGCGCAGTTCTACACCCCGGAGCAGGTCGACCAGCTGGCCAAGGTGGTCGACGAGCTGCAGCTCGACGTCTTCGCCTTCGGCATCCTCACCGACTTCCGCAGCGAGCTGTTCCCCGGCAGCGGCCGCCTGGTCGAGCTGGCCGACCGCACCCACGTGCTGCAGGTCGAGGCGCTGTGCTGGTGCGGCAAGCGCGCCACCCACAACGCCCGCACCGAGGACGGCGTGATGGTGGTCGAGGGTGAGGTGATCGTGGTCGGCGACGTGGAGCAGGCGGGCAGCGAGGAGACCCCGCCGGAGGTCTCCTACGAGGTGCTCTGCCGCCAGCACCACCGGCGGCGGATGACCGCCGCGCGGGCCCACGCCGTCGCGCTCGGCATCGAGCCGCTCCCGTTCGGTTGAGCGGTCAAGCACATCTAGTCACCACCTAGCCCGTACGCGCCATTGCCCCCGCGTGCCGCGGCGCTCGATGCTCGGGTCCGAGCCACTTTTCTCCGGCGTCGTGACGGCGATGCCGACCAGCGGAGGGGGACACCGTGAGGGCTTACCGATTCCTGGCCTACGCCATCGCCGCACTCGTGGTGGTGCAGGCCTTCGCCATCGCCTGGGCGTTCTTCGGGATGAACCAGTGGATCACCGACGACGGCGGCGTGGTCAACAAGGCGCTGCTGGAGTGCGACGACTGCGACATGAACTTCACCGCGGAGTGGGGCTTCGCGATCCACATGTTCTTCAACGGGCTGATCCTGATCCCGCTCACCTCGCTGGCGCTCCTGGTCACCTCGTTCTTCGCCAAGGTCCCGGGAGGCGTCAAGTACGCCGCCATCATCTTCGGCCTCATCGTCCTGCAGGTGCTGGTGCTGCCGGCGCTCTCGCGCTCGGCCGGTTCGGCGTTCGGAGGCCTGCACGGGGTCAACGCCCTGGTGCTGATGGGCGTGGCGATCATGGCCGGCCGGCGCGCCTCGGTCTCCGACGTCGCGGCCGCACCGGTCGCGGCCACTGCCTGAGGAGCTCGTGGAGACCCCAGCGCCGGCGGCAGCCGGTCTGCCCGCCCGTGCGTGGCGGCTGGCCCGGGCCCGCTGGCGGGTCGCCCTGCCGGTGCTGGCCACCCTGGCGCTCCTGGTCCCGCTGGCGGTCATGTGGAGCAGCAGCCGCCTCCCGGACTCCTACGACATGGCGGCGATGGGCTATCCCGACTACGGCGGCGGGCCCCACCAGAGCTCCATGGACGGCATGGACATGGACGGCATGGACGGCCACGACATGGGCGACATGCCCGGCACGCCGGTCGCGGACCTGGTCGAGGACCCCGAGCGCCCGGCCGACGTCGAGGCCACGCTGACGGTCCACCAGGACGGCAAGGTGTTCACGGTCAACGGGACCTCGCCGGGCCCGACCATCGACGCGACCGTCGGGGACCTGGTCCAGGTGACGCTGGTCAACGACAACGTCGCCGAGGGGACGACCCTGCACTGGCACGGCATCGACGTCCCCAACGCCATGGACGGCGTCGCGGGGGTCACCCAGGACGCCGTCCTGCCGGGCGAGGAGTTCGTCTACCGCTTCGTGGCCGACCGGGTCGGGACGTACTGGTACCACTCCCACCAGATCTCGCACCAGCAGGTGCTCGGCGGCCTCCTCGGTGCGGTGGTCGTGCACCCGGCCGAGGTCGACGACTCGGTGCTCGAGCAGGTGGTGCTCCTGCACACCTACGACAGCGGCCCGTCGCTCAACGGCACGAAGGGCACCACCACCGTCGACGCGGAGCCCGGACAGGTCGTCAGGCTCCGCGTGGTCAACACCGACAACGGGGTCGCGCCCCTCTGGGTGTCCGGGACCACCTACACCGTCCTGGCGGTGGACGGCACCGACGTGAGCGAGCCTGCACCGGTCGACGGGGACCGCTACGACCTGCCTGCCGGCGGACGCGTCGACCTCGGCCTCACCGTGCCGCGGGGTGGCGCGCGCGTGGACTTCGCCGGCACCACCGCGGTGGTGCTGGGCCAGGACCCGACCGGCGGGGCCCAGAGCACCTCCCCCAGGCACGCCCTCGACCTGCTGACCTACGGCGAGCCCGCCGACCTCGGCTTCGACCCCGGCGACGCGAACCGGCACTTCGAGTACCGCATCGGCAAGCGGCCCGGCTTCCTCGACGGTCGCCCGGGGAACTGGTGGACCATCAACGGTCACCTGTTCCCCGACACCCCGATGTACATGGTCGAGGAGGGCGACGTGGTGGTCTTCGAGATCCACAACGGCAGCGACGACGCCCACCCCATGCACCTGCACGGCCACCACGCCGTGGTGCTCTCCCGCGACGGGGAGCAGGCGACCGGCAGCCCGTGGTGGGTCGACTCCCTCGAGGTCGGGGTGGACCAGACCTACGTGATCGCCTTCGTCGCCGACAACCCGGGGATCTGGATGGACCACTGCCACAACCTGCCCCATGCGCAGCAGGGCCTGGTCAGCCACCTGATGTACATGGGCGTCACCTCCTCCTTCCGGATCGGCGGGTCACCCGACAACCAGCCCGAGTGACGGGCTCGCGGTACCTCAGCGGCGCCCGACCCCAGCGGTCCGCCACACCGCAGGGACGTAGCAGCCCTCACGTTCGGCCCTGACCCCTGCCGACGTCCTCGACGAGGCTCCCAGCTTGGCCAGGATGTGCTCGACGTGGGTGGCGACGGTCCGCGGCGTGATGCCCAGCCGGTTGGCGATCTGCTGGTTGGAGCAGCCGTCGACGACCAGCCCGAGCACCTCCAGCTCCCGGGGGGTGAGCCCCCGGCAGTCGGCGGCCGGCGTGACCAGGAGCATCCCCAGGACCGGAGCAGGCATCTCCGTCGCGGCCAGCACGGTGATGCGCACGTGGCTGTGCTCCTCAGGTCCTTCTCCCGGCCAGAGGAACGACCGGTAGACCTGGCCGGCTCGGAGCAGCTCCCGGGCCAGTCCCACGACATCCGGGTCCGTGCCGAGCGAGGTGTGGTCCTCGAGCCCGGGAAGTGGATAGGTGGTCCCGTCGTCGAGCAGGAGGACACCTGCGCTGGCGCCCTGGACCAGACGCGCGGTGGCCAGGAGCGAGCGCATGGGAGACACCGCTCGGGCGACGAGCGGCGCGAGGTGCGCCAGCCGGTCGTGCGCCACCACGGACGGTGCCTCGCGGCTCGAGGACAGGAGGCTGAGCACCCCCAGGTGCGGTCCCCCAGGCTCGAAGAGCGCCACGCCGAGAGCGTCGCGGAAGCCGGCCGGGAGCAGGCACTCCGCCCACGTGGGCAGCTCGTCCGGGGCCACGGCGAGCTCGGCGACGCTGATCGGGGGGCGGTCGCGGTTGTACCCGGTCAGCCGGATCTCCTCGGCGACCGACGGCCCGTCCAGGTAGTCGACGACGGAGCGGTCCAACCCGGTGCTGCCGACGGTCCCGTAGACGGTCGCCCGCGGGTCGGACAGGGCGAGCCACGCGCCGTCGGACGGCACACACCGGCTCAGCGTCTGCAGCACCGCCTGCGCGCGCTCGCGCAGGGGCGCGGTGGAGACCGCGATCTCACCGAGCTCGTGGACAGAGGAAGGCTGACACATACGGGGAACCGTTCCGGCCGTGCGAACGACGCCGGTGGGCTTCCCGTAAGGCAGAGGACCCTGGCCGACAACGGACCTGTGCCAGTACCCGCCCCGCCCACCCTCAATCGCAGGGGGCCGGCGTTTTCCGCGGCCGCCCGGTCGTCATTTCTGCCGATACCGCCCTCCGGACGCCGCCGATCTAATCGAGAGGGACGGATGCACGAGCGGGGAGAGGCATCGACAGGAGGACTCAGCATGAGAGCAGTGGTGTACGAGGGACCACGGCAGGTCAGCGTCAAGGACGTGCCCGACGCGAGGATCGAGCAGGCGACCGACGTCCTGGTCGAGGTCACGTCGGCGAACATCTGCGGCTCGGACCTCCACATGTACGAGGGACGGACCGACTTCGAGCCGGGGCGCTGGTTCGGGCACGAGAACCTCGGCCGCGTCGTGGAGGTGGGCGACGGCGTCGACAAGGTGGCGGTGGGCGACTACGTCGTGCTCCCGTTCAACATCGCCTGCGGGCACTGCAAGAACTGCGAGCGCCAGCTCACCAACTACTGCCTCACCGCGCAGCCGGATCCCCAGATGGCCGGCGCGGCGTACGGGTTCGCCGACATGGGGCCCTACGGCGGCGGCCAGGCGGAGCTGCTGCGCGTGCCCTGGGGCGACTTCAACTGCCTGCGGCTGGGCGAGGACGCCGAGGACCGGCAGACCGACTACGTGATGCTCGCCGACATCTTCCCCACCGGCTACCACGCCACCGAGATGGCGGGCGTGCAGCCAGGTGACCAGACCGTCATCTACGGCGCCGGCCCGGTCGGCCTGATGGCCGCCCTCTCGGCGACGATCCGGGGGGCGAGCAAGGTCATGGTGGTCGACCGGCACCCCGACCGGCTGGCCCTGGCCGAGTCCGTCGGCGCGATCGCGATCAACGACTCGGAGGTGGACCCCGTGGAGGCGGTCCTCGAGGAGACGATGGGTCTCGGGGCCGACAACGGGTGCGAGTGCGTCGGCTACCAGGCGCACGAGCCGAACGGCGACGAGCAGGCGAACCTCACCATGAACCGGCTGATCGCCTCCGTGCGGTTCACCGGACGGATCGGCAACGTCGGCGTCTTCGTGCCCCAGGACCCCGGCGCCAGCGACGAGCTGGCCAAGCAGGGCAAGCTCGCCTTCGACTACGGCATGTTCTGGTTCAAGGGCCAGCACGTCGGCAGCGGGCAGGCGCCGGTCAAGAAGTACAACCGCCAGCTGCGAGACCTCATCGCCGCGGGCAAGGCCGAGCCGTCGTTCATCGTGAGCCACGAGCTCCCGCTGGACCAGGCCCCGGAGGCCTACGAGCACTTCGACAAGCGAGATGACGGCTGGACCAAGGTCGTCCTCCACCCGGCGATGGCAGGAGCCTGACATGACCACGACACTGGACGGACGACGCGTCGCCATCCTGGCGGCCGACGGCGTGGAACGCGTGGAGCTGGAGCAGCCGCAGCGCGCGCTCCAGGACGCCGGCGCGTCCACCGACATCATCTCGATCAAGAGCGGCGAGATCGCCGCGCGGAACAACGACCTCGAGGACGCCGGCACGTTCGCGGTCGACCGGGTGGTCGGCGACGTCTCGGTCGACGACTACGACGCGCTCCTGCTGCCCGGCGGGACGGTGAACCCCGACAAGCTGCGGATGGAACCGGCTGCGGTGCAGCTCGTCAAGGGCTTCGTCGAGTCGGGCAAGCCGGTCGCCTCCATCTGCCACGGCCTCTGGAGCTTCGTCGAGGCGGACGTGGCGCGGGGGCGCCGGCTCACGTCGTTCCCGAGCGTGCGCACCGACCTGCGCAACGCGGGGGCGGAGGTCGTCGACGAGGAGGTCGTGACCGACGGCAACATCACGACGAGCAGGTCGCCGGACGACCTGCCCGCCTTCTGCGAACGCATCGTGCAGGAGTTCGCGAGCTCTCCGCAGACCGCCGGCGTGGGGAGCCCGTCATGACGCACTCGTCGACGAACGTCGCCTCCCGCGCGGCCCGCGTGGGCGGCAGCCTGGTGCGGCAGGTCCGGTCGGCCATGGACCCGTCCTCGGGCCGGCCCGCCGCGGGCGGCCAGCCCGCGTCCGGGTGGCTGGTGGTCACGGTGTTCCGCGAGCAGTCCGAGATCGACGAGGCCGCGCTGCCGGCGCCGCTGGCCGAGCTCGGTGACCGGATCGAGGTGCGGGTGCGTCCCGCGGCCGACGGGAAGGGCACCGAGCTGGCGGCTCGGCTGCGGGACCGGTCCTCCTCGGCCTCGGCCCCGAAGCGGCTGAGCGGCAAGGACCCGGCGGCCGAGCTGCGGTCGGCCCTGCGCAAGGCCAAGCAGCTCATCGAGGTCGGCGAGGTGCTGGCGGTCGACCCGGCACCGCACGGGAAGAGGACACCGACCCCGGCCGGGGCGCTCCTCGAGTCCTTCACCAAGGCCGCTCCCGAGGCAGGTGTGCGATGAGGGCCGTGACGTGGCGCGGGGTGAACGAGATCGGCGTCGAGGACGTCCCCGAGCCCACGATCCTCAACGACCACGACATCATCCTCGAGGTGGGCCTCAGCGCCACCTGCGGGTCCGACCTGCACCTGCTCGGCGGGTACATCCCGGCGATGCGCGCGGGCGACGTCCTCGGGCACGAGTTCATGGGCAAGGTCGTCGACGTGGGGCGGTCGGTGACCAAGCACCACATCGGCGACCGCGTCGTGGTGGTCTCCTTCACCAGCTGCGGGCAGTGCTGGTACTGCAAGGAGGGCCTGTTCTCGCTGTGCGACAACGGCAACCCCAACCCCGGCATCACCGAAGCGCTCTGGGGGCAGGCCATCGGCGGCTGCTACGGCTACTCCCACGCGATGGGCGGCTGGGCGGGCAGCCACGCCCGCTACATCCGGGTGCCGTACGCCGACCAGGGCGCCTTCCCCATCCCCGACGGCGTCTCCGACCAGCGGGCGCTGTTCGCCTCCGACGCGGCGCCCACCGGCTGGACCGGTGCGCACCAGGCCGGGGTCAAGGCCGGTGACGTCGTGGCGGTCTGGGGCGGAGGCGGGGTGGGCCAGATGGCCGCCCGCGCGTCCATGCTGATGGGCGCCGAGCGCGTCGTGGTCATCGACCGGTTCGACAACCGGCTCGACCAGGTCCGCACCCACATCGGCGTCGAGACCCCTAACTACGAGGAGACCGACATCCCGGCCGAGCTGCGGGAGATGTCGGGCGGACGCGGCCCGGACGTGTGCATCGAGGCCGTGGGCATGGAGGCCCACAGCCCCGGGCCGGCGTACCTCTACGACCAGGTGAAGCAGCAGCTGCGGCTGCAGACCGACCGGCCCACGGCCGTGCGCGAGGCGATCTACGCCTGCCGCAAGGGCGGGACCGTCTTCACCCTGGGCGTCTTCGGCGGCCTGGTCGACAAGTTCCCCCTCGGGGCGGTGATGAACAAGGCGCTCACGCTCCGCGGCGCCCAGCAGCGCGGGCACCGCTACATCCCCGAGATCCTCGAGCGGATGGCGCGGGACGAGGTGCGGACCGAGCACCTCGCCACCCACGTGATGTCGATCGAGGAGGGACCGAAGGGCTACCAGATGTTCAAGGAGAAGGAGGACGGCTGCGTCCGCGCCGTCTTCGTCCCAGGGGCGTGACGACGGCACGGTCGGATCGGCCCGTGGCCCCGCACCGGGCCGACCGGGACGACGGCCGCCGGTCCGGCGACGAGCCGGGCCGGCTGCTGTCGGCCCGGCGCGCGCTCCTGAGCCTGGTCGCCGGCCTGGCGTCGGGTGCGGTGGTCGCCGTCGCGGCCATGTTCCGGCTCCTGCCGCTGGTCAGCTGGACCGTGACGGTGGCCGTGCTCCTGGCCTGGGTCTGGCGGATGAGCTGGCCCCAGGACGCGACGGGGACCAAGCGCCTGGCCGAGCAGGAGCGCGAGACGAGCTCGACCGACGTGTGGCTGCTGGCGGCGGCGGTGGCGAGCCTGGCCGTGGTGGTGGTGGCCCTCGTGCAGTCGAGCAGCCACCGCACCGCGACCGCGGTGGCCTCGGTGCTCCTCAGCGTCCTCAGCGTGGCGCTGTCGTGGGCGCTGGTGAACACCGTCTACGCGTTCAAGTACGCCCGGCTGTACTACCTCGACGAGCCGGACGCCGGTGGCATCGACTTCGGCGACGTGGAGAAGCCCAGCTACAGCGACTTCGCCTACATGGCCTTCACCGTGGGGATGTCGTTCGCCGTCTCCGACACCGAGCCGACGACCACGCGGGTCCGCAAGGTCGCGCTCGGCCACGCCCTGCTGTCCTACGCCTTCGGCACCGGGGTGCTCGCGGTGGCCATCAACCTGGTCACCAACCTCGGTCAGTGAGCCGCGGGCCGCCTCAGCGGGCCTGGCAGCTGTCGTGGAAGCCGGCGGGGCCCAGCGCCAGCAGCTCCGGGGCGCTGGTGATGTCGGCCTCGGCCGCCAACCTGGCCCGCCAGGCGTCCTCGCCCTGCTCCGCGGCCGCGATCCGGGCCCGGTCGACGCCGCTGGCCCACGCCACGTAGTCCGACACCACCCGGGCCGCGTCCTCGGCGGCCTCCGGCACCGGGACCGCGGCCAGGTCGGCGTCGAAGGCGTCCAGGAGGGCCAGGTGGGCCGGCCAGGTGGCCACCCACTCGGTCGCGGGGACGTCGGTGCTGCCGCCGTGGGTGGCGTCGACGACCGCGGGCAGCAGGTCGTCGCACAGCGCGTTGACGGCGTCGAGGTAGGCCTGCGCGTCGTCGGGCGAGGCGGCGCTCGAGGACCCGCCCACGCCGTCCGTGCGCTCCGGCTCCGAGGAGTCCCCGGACGAGCAGCCGGCGAGCGCCGAGGCCACGACGCAGACCAGGAGGACCCGCACCACGATCCGACCACCGGCCATGGCCGCATCCTGGGTCCTCGGCGCCGAGCGTGTCGACACTTCTGCAGCGACCTCTGCGCTTCTCCAGCGATGCTTCGGTGCAGAAGTGCAGGAGTCACCGGATCTCCGGTGACTCCGACACCGCCTACCCCACCAGGATCGGGATCAGCATCTCCTCGGCGGTGAGCGAGCCGTGCAGGCCCACCAGCGTCATCTCGTAGGCGAAGTCGCGGCTGGAGAACATGGCCAGCTCGCCGCGGGCGGCGACCACCACGTCGCCCAGCCGCGGCAGCACGGCCTCGGTCACCGCGCCGAACCAGCCCAGCCCGATGGCCTCCTCGCGCAGCAGCACCCGGGCCCGGTCACCTAGGACCTCGCGCCAGCAGTCGGCGACGCCGGAGGCCGCCCCGTCGGCGCAGTACAGGTGCCGGAACCTGGCCTCGCCGCCCAGCAGCACCAGCCCGTGGCGCAGCTCCTCGTGCTGGTCGACGTCGAACCGGCTGGCCGGGGTGGAGTCGACCATCCCGTGGTCCGCCACCACCACCAGCCGCACCTCGTCCGGCAGCGCCTCGCGGAGCTGGACCGCCTCGGCGTCGATGGCGGCCAGCTGCTGACGCCACTGCGGCGAGTCGACGCCGTAGCGGTGGCCGGTCCAGTCGAGGTCGCCGTCGTAGACGTAGGTGAGGGAGGGACGGTGCGTGGCCCCGGTGACGGCCCCGGCGATCCGCTCGCCGATCCGGTCGGCCCCGATGTAGCCGGCGCCGCGGTGCGCGGCGATCGTCAGCCCGCTGCGGTCGAACTCGCGCTTGCTGACCACGTCGACCCGGACCCCGGCGTCGGTCAGCCGGGAGAACGCCGTGGGGTGCGGTTGCCACTGCAGCGGGTCGACCGACTTGTCCCAGAACAACGCGTTGAGCAGCTTGTCGGTGCCCGGCACGCGGCTGGTGAAGCCCACCAGGCCGTGGGTCCCCGGAGGCAGCCCGGTGCCGAGCGAGGTGAGGCTCGTGGCGGTCGTGGAGGGCACGCCGGCGGTGCCGGGCTCGCTCGCGGCCAGCAGCGAGGAGAGGTACGGCGCGGAGCCGGCGTGGCGCTCGAGCAGCCGGTGACCCAGTCCGTCGACCAGGAACACGACGTACGCCGGGGCCTCGGGCAGCAGCAGGCCCGACGGCGGCTCGAGCACGTCGGTCCCGAGCGCCTTGGCGACCGCGGGGACGACGTCCCCCAGCGCGCGCCGCCCGTAGGCGGGCTCGACGAAGTCGCTCAACGACCCGCCTACTGCTGGGTCCGGGCCGAGAGCTGCTCGGCGAACGACAGCAGCCGCGCCACGGCGTCCTCGCCGTCGGCGGCCGCGGAGACCCGCAGGGAGAAGTCGTCGGAGGCCAGGACGCCGGTGTAGCCGTGGTCGGCCTCGCACTGCGGGTCGTCGCAGCCGGCCGGCTCCAGGTCGACCCGGCTCACCCCGCCCCAGCCCAGCGTCATCACGGCCTCGGCCGGCGTCGTCGGCCCCTTGGTCGGGTTGGTGACCATCCGGGTCACCACCACCGAGGTCACCGAGCTGAGCTGGATGGCCTCGGAGGACGTCGAGGTGTAGGGCTCGGGCAGGAGGTCGTCGCCCGCGTGCTCGTCGGTGTGGACGATGATCAGCCGGCTCGGCGTGAGGACCACCACCGAGAGGTGGCGGCGGACCTCGTCGCGGTCGAAGGTCGGCTCGTGGTGCACGTAGAACGAGACCACCCGCTCCCCCGCCACCGCGGAGGAGACGCTGTCGATGACCACGTCGGGGTAGTAGCCGGTGTGGTCGATCGCGTCGCGCAGCTCCGGGCTGCGGTCGGTGTCGTCGGTGCGGCCGCCGGTGGTGCTCAAGGACATGGTGTGGAGTCTGGCACGGGCGTCGTGCGTCAGCCGGGGATGGTGTCGCCGGGGACGTCCGGCATCCGGCGCACGAACCAGTCGGAGCGCGGGTCGGCGACCGGCTCGATCCGGGCGGCGGCGGTGAGCACCGTCGACCCGTGGGCGCCGGCCAGGACCAGGGCGAGCTCGAGCGAGCGCACCTGGGGCAGGTCGTTCTGGAGCTGGGCCACCCGCTGGATCAGCCGCTCCACCTCCTCCACGTCGACGACCTCGCTGCCGCGGTAGCCGAAGAGCATCGGGGCCGAGCGGATCTCGCGCACCATCGAGGCGGCGTCGTGCTGGTAGATCGGGGGGATCCGGTAGGACATGTCCGCCAGCAGCTCGATGATGGGCCCGGAGATGCCGAAGGACACCACCGGCCCGAAGAGCGGGTCCTCGAGGCTGCGGATCGCGACGGGCACGCCGGGCGGCGCGTTCTTCTGGACCACGAAGCCGGCCTGCTCCTGCTCGCCGACGATCGCCACCAGGCTCTCCCAGGCGTCGCGCATCTCGCTCGGCGAGTCGATGTTGCGCCACACGTGCGCCAGGTCGGGCCGCTCCCGGACCCGCTCGGCGGTGGCCTTGAGGATCACGTCCCAGCCCAGCTCGCGGCCGGCCTTCTGGGCCTGGCGCAGGTCGCTGACGGGCCGCGCCTCCCACAGCTCGATCCCGTACGCCGCCAGCAGCTCGCGCAGCGCCTCGGGGTCGAGGTCCACGCCGTCGGGCTGGGCCGCCAGGGCCCGGCCGATGACGCGCTGGGCCGCCGCGAGGTCCACGGCGTCCGGGTCGGGGGCCGCCCCGTCGGGGGTGCGCAGCCACACGGCGTACTCGACGACCCGCGCCAGCGCGCGCACCGCCGCCTCGACCGCGGGGTAGGACGGCACCGAGCCGCGGCCGGCGGTGGAGCCGGCCACGTCGGGGACGCGGAGCAGCTCGGGGATGCCCTCGGCGCCCAGGAAGGTGGAGACCAGGGGCTTGTCGGACTGCTCCCCCACCGCGGCCAGGACGTTGGCGATGTGCTCCCCGGCGACGTTGAGCGGCGGGATGTAGACCACGACCACCGCGTCGACGTCGGGGTCGTCGATGGCGTCGTCGAGCGCGTCCTCGAAGTCCTCCGGGCTGGGCTCGGCGTTCAGGGCGACCTGCTTGTTGACGACCAGCCCCACGGCCGAGGCGGCGTCCGCGGCCAGCAGCCCGAGCGCGTCGGAGTTGCCGACGATGGCCACCCGGCGCCCGCGCGGCAGCGGCTGGTGCGCGGCCAGCTGGGCCACGTCGAACATGTCCTCCAGGGTGTCGACCTGGATCACCCCGGCCTGGCGGAACATCGCGTCCACCGCCTGGGGCGGCGCCGCGATCTTGCGCACCGAGTGACCCATCGGCACGCCCTGGGTGGTGCGGCCCGAGCGCACCGCGATGATCGGCTTGCGCAGGCTCACCCTGCGGGCGATGCGGGAGAACTTGCGCGGGTTGCCGATCGACTCGAGGTACATCATCACGACCTCGGTCGACTCGTCCTCCTCCCAGTACTGCAGGAGGTCGTTGCCCGACACGTCGGCGCGGTTGCCGGCGCTGACGAACGTCGAGAGGCCCAGGCCGCGGTTGCGCACCTTCTCCAGGATGGCCGAGCCCAGCGCGCCGGACTGGCAGAAGAAGCCCGCCCGGCCGCGAGGCGGCATCAGGTGCGCCAGTGAGGCGTTGATCGAGACCTCGGGGTCGGTGTTGATGATGCCGAGCGCGTTGGGGCCGATCAGGCGGACGCCGTAGGAGCGGGAGAGCCCGACCAGCCGGCGCTGCCGCTGCCGTCCCTCCTCGCCGGTCTCGGCGAAGCCCGAGGAGATCACCACCAGCCCGTGCACGCCCTTGGCCGCGCAGTCCAGGACGACGTCCTCCACCGACTCCGCGGGGACCGCGACGATCGCCACGTCCACGTCGTCCTGGATCTCGCTCACGCTGGTGTACGTCGGGAGCCCGGACACCGCGCGGGCGCTCGGGTTGACGGCGTACACGCGTCCGGTGAAGTCGCCGGTCACCAGGTTGCGGACGAGCGCCTGGCCGATGGTGTCCTGGCGGCGGCTGGCGCCGATGACGGCCACCGAGCGGGGGTTGAAGAACCGGTGGATCGAGGCGGCCTCGGCGACGTGCTCGCGGCCCTGCATGATCCCGATGGCCGTGTCGGTGGGCTCGATGGGGAACTCGAGCTGGAGCACGCCCTCGTCGTAGGCGCTGACCACGCGGTAGCCGGCGTCGCGGAAGGTCTGGATCATCCGCTGGTTGTCGGGGAGCACCTCGGCCACGAACCGGTCCACCCCCCGCTCCCGCCCGGCCTGGGCCAGGTGCTCGAGCAGGATCTGGGCGATCCCCCGGCCCTGGTGCTGGTCCTCGACCAGGAAGGCCACCTCGGCCTCCCCCTCCCGCACCACGTCGTAGCGGCCGACCGCGATCATCTGGCCCTGCAGGGTCAGCACGAACGCCACCCGCTGGTCGTGGTCGACCCGGGTGAACCGCGCGATGTCCCGCTCGGAGAGGTGCGGCATCGGGGAGAAGAAGCGGTAGTACTTCGACCGGTCGGAGACCCGCTCGTAGAACTGCACCAGCAGCTGGGCGTCCTCGGGCCGGATCGGCCGGATGTGGGCGGTCTTCCCGTCGCGCAGGACGACGTCGGCCTCCCAGTGGCGCGGCGGCTCGATCGCCGTCGCCTGGTCCGTCCCGCTCACCGGTCCACCGTATCTAGGAATCCCGCCCTACCGATCCGGATGCGGCGGACTGCACAGCCCGACCGACGGTGGCTGAGGTGCGAGGCCGGCCACGGCCGAGCCTCGAAGCCCCGCGAGCCGCGGCTGGGACCACCCCACCGACGGTGGCTGAGGTGCGAGGCCGGCCACGGCCGAGCCTCGAAGCCCGGCGAGCCGAGGCTAGGACCACCCCACGCGCGGAGGCCACCCCCAGCACCACGGCCAAGGGCTTCGAGGCTCGGGCGCAGGACGCCCTCGCACCTCAGCCACCGACGCTGTCAGGTGGCGAGCGCAGCGAGGTGGCGAGCGGAGCTCGCGCGCCCCGCGATCGGCCTCGCG
>CAZEPK010000038.1:9631-21796 GCA_964514085.1 uncultured Nocardioides sp. | reverse complement strand
AGACTGGTGGACATCACCGAGAGCACGAGGAGTGACCCGATGACGATGTTGATGACGTTGACCGTGTAGTTCTCCAGCCGCATGGCGCTGGAGATGACACCGATCAGGAGCACGCCGGCGACCACGCCGTGCAGGGCACCGCGACCGCCGAAGATCGAGACGCCGCCGAGCAGCACCGCCGCGATCACCTGCAGCTCGAGGCCGGTGGCGTTGTCGCCGCGGGCGCTGCCGTAGCGCAGCGTGTAGTAGACGCCGGCGAAGGCCGAGACCGCGCCGGTCAGGACGAACAGCCAGAACTTGGTGAGCTCGACGTTGACCCCGGAGAAGTGCGCCGCCTCCGCGTTGAGCCCGGTCTCGAAGACGCCGCGGCCGAACGAGGTGAAGTGCAGCAGCCAGGCGAAGAGCACCAGCAGCACCACGAACGGGACCAGGATCACCGGGTAGCTGGAGCCGTCGACGATCCGCTGCTTGGCCAGGTCGGTCCACTTCTGCGGGAAGTCGGTGACCGCCTCGGTGCCGAGCAGGCCGACCGCGATGCCGCGGTAGAGCGCCAGGGTGCCGATCGTGACCGCCAGCGAGGGCAGGCCGACGTAGGCCACCAGGAAGCCGTTGAGCGCCCCCGCGGCCATCCCCATCAGGACCGCGAGCACCGTGGCGACCGGGATGGAGAGGCCGGCGTCGTGGTGCAGCATCCCGACCAGCACGCTGCTCAGGCCGACCACGCTGGCCACCGACAGGTCGATCTCGCCGGTGATGATCACCAGGGTCATCGGCAGCGCGATCAGCAGGATCGGCGCGGTGTCGAGGAAGAGGTAGTAGAGGGTCAGCGGGCCGTCGAAGTTCGCGACGTTGCCGTTGCTCCAGAGGTAGACCACGACGAGCGCGACGATGACCGCGACCTCGGGGGTCAGGAGCCGCCGGCGCCACCAGGGGTGCGCGTGGGCGGCGTACGCCGGTGCGTCGGCCGAACGCTCCACGGTGGGGGTGCTCATGACCTGTCCCTCGCTTCCACGAGCAGTCGCTCCTGGCGCAGCGTCAGCACCCGGTCCAGGGCCACGGCGGCCAGGATCAGCGCGCCCACGACGGCCTGTTGCCAGAAGTCGGAGATGCCGAGGATCGGCAGCGAGCGGTTGATGGTGACCAGGAGGAAGCCGCCGATGGCGGCGCCCCAGACGGTCCCGCTGCCGCCGAAGATCGCCACGCCGCCGATGACGGCGGCCCCGACCGCTTGCAGCTCGATGCCGGAGCCGGCGCCCGAGCTCACGGTGCCGTAGCGGGCGACGTAGACCACGCCCGCCAGGCCGGCCAGCGCTCCGGAGGTGACGAAGGCGAGCAGCACCCGGCGGCCGACGCTGAGCCCGTAGAGCACAGCCGCGTCGGGGTCGGAGCCGATCGCGTAGAGCTCGCGCCCGGAGCGCGCGTTGCGCAGCACGTAGCCGACCACCACCAGCACCAGCGCGGCCACCAGGGTGAGCACCGGGATGGAGAGCACCTGCTGGGTGCCCAGGTCGGAGAAGCCGGAGGGCAGGTCGGAGGCGTTGATGCGGTCCGACCCCGCCCAGCTCAGGAAGGCGCCGCGGTAGATGTAGAGCGTGCCGAGGGTGATGACCAGGGCCGGCACCCGGCCCCAGGCGACGAGCACGCCGTTCACCAGCCCGAGCAGCCCCCCGAAGGCCATCGCCGCGAGGAAGACCACGACGATCGGCAGCCCGGGGTGGTCGACGAACAGCTTGCCGGTCAGGTAGGCCGAAAGGCCGAGCGTCGAGCCGACCGAGAGGTCGACGTTGCGGGTGATGATGACGACGGTCTGGCCGACGGCCAGGATGACCAGGAGCGCCGGGGTGAGGAGCAGGTCGCGCCAGCCGGTGCTGCTGAACAGGAACCCGTGGCTCTTGAACGTGGTCACCAGGACCAGCGCGACCAGGACCGCCAGCACCGAGATCTCGCGGGAGCGCAGGAGGCCCCCGACGACGCGCCGGCCCTGGGAGGTCGAGCTCGGCTCGACGAGGAGATCGGTCATGCGGGCACCTCGCTCGCGCTCTGGTCGGCGCTGCTGCCCCGGTGGGTCGCGGCGTGCATGACGCGCTCGGGCGTGGCCTCGGCGCGGGAGAGCTCCGCGGTGACGCGGCCCTCGCAGACCACGAGGACGCGGTCGGCCATGCCGAGCACCTCCGGGAGCTCGGAGGAGATCATCAGGATGGCCATGCCCTGGCCGGCCAGGTCGGAGAGCAGCCGGTGCACCTCGGCCTTGGTGCCCACGTCGATGCCACGGGTGGGCTCGTCGATGATCAGGAGCCTGGGCCGGGTGGCCAGCCACTTGGCGATGACCACCTTCTGCTGGTTGCCGCCGCTCATCGTGGTGGCGGCCATGTCGAGGGCGTTGGTCTTGACCTGGAGCCGCGCGGCCCACGGGCCGCTGGCCCGGCTCTCGGCCCCGCCGGTCAGGACGCCCGCGGTCGAGAGACCGCGGCGGATCACCGAGGCCACGTTCCGCGCGACCGAGCCCTCGATGACCAGGCCCTGCTTGCGGCGGTCCTCCGGCACGAACGCCATCCCGGCGCGGACGGCGGCGCGGGGGTCGTGCTTCTTCACGGCCTTCCCGGCCAGCCGGACCTGGCCCGCGTCGTAGGGGTCGACACCGAAGACGGCCCGGGCGATCTCGCTGCGACCGGCGCCGACGAGCCCGGCCAGGCCGACGATCTCGCCGGCTCGCACCTCGAAGGACACGTCGTGGAAGACGCCCGCGCGCTCGAGCCCCTCCACCTGGAGGACCACGTCGCCGAGCGGCGCCTCGGTCTTGGGGAACAGGTCGCCGACCTCGCGCCCCACCATCTTGGCCACGAGCGCGTCGACCGTGGTGTCGGCGATCTTCTCGGTGCCGACGTAGGAGCCGTCGCGCATGACGGTGACCGTGTCGCAGAGGGCGAAGACCTCGTCGAAGCGGTGGGAGATGAAGACCAGGCCGCGACCCTCGTCGCGCAGGGCGCGGGCGACCTGGAACAGCCGGTCGACCTCGACGCCGCTGAGGGCCGCGGTGGGCTCGTCCATGATCAGGAGGCTCGCGTCGAGGGAGATGGCCTTGGCGATCTCGATGATCTGCTGGTCGGCGATGGAGAGCCCGCGCGCCAGCCGGCGCGGGTCGAGCGCGACGCCGAGCCGGTCGAAGAGCCGCGCGGCCTCGGCGTGCATCGCCTGGCGGTCGATGCGCCGGCCGCCCCGCAGCGGCTGGCGGCCCATGAAGATGTTCTCGGTGACCGAGAGGTCCGGGAAGAGCGTCGGCTCCTGGTAGATCACGGCGATGCCGGCGGCCTTGGACTCCGCGGTCGAGCCGAAGTCGACCTCCTGGCCCTGGAAGCGCAGCGTGCCGGCGTCGCGGCGGTGCACCCCGGCCACGATCTTGACCAGGGTCGACTTGCCGGCGCCGTTCTCGCCCACGACCGCGTGGATCGAGCCGCTCTCGACGCGCAGCGTGGCCGAGCGCAGGGCGCGGACCGCGCCGAACGACTTCTGCACGTCGTCGAGCTCGAGCAGCGGACCGCCCGGCGTCGATTGAAAGGTTTCATTCATCGCCGCGGACTCTAGGTGACCGGCATCACTCGTTGCAAGGGTATGACGGTACAAAGTCGCTAGAGTGACGCGCACAGCCGCTGTCCAACGTTTCAATCCAGCCCCCGAGGAGGCCCGCGTGGTCGCGTCGCGCAGCGCCTCGGTCAAGGACGTCGCGGCCCGGGCCGGCGTCTCCCTCGGCACCGTCTCCAACGTGCTGAACCGGCCCGACCGCGTCAGCACGGCCACCCGCACCCGGGTGGAGGACGCCATGGCCGAGCTGGGCTTCGTGCGCAACGAGTCCGCCCGCCAGCTGCGGGCCGGCACCAGCCGGACGCTGGCCTACGTGATGCTCGACGCCGGCAACCCCTTCTTCACCGACGTGGCCCAGGGCATCGAGTCCGCGGCCGAGGCGGTGGAGCTGTCGCTGGTCCTGTGCAACAGCGGGCAGCGCGAGGCCCGCGAGCAGCAGCACCTGCAGCTGCTGCAGCAGCAGCGCGTCCAGGGGATCCTGGTCACCCCGGTCGACCCGGAGGCGGCGCTGCTCGACGAGATCCGGCGCCGCGGCACTCCCGTGGTGATCGTGGACCGGACGCGCGACGACTCTACGTTCTGCTCGGTCGCGGTGGACGACCTGCTGGGCGGGCGGCTCGCCGTCGAGCACCTGGTCGACCGCGGCCACGAGCGGATCGCGTTCGTGGGCGGGCCGATGGCGCTGGGGCAGGTCCGCGACCGGCTCGAGGGCGCCCGCGCCGCCTGGGCCGCCGCTGGGCGCGACGAGGCGAGCCTCACCGTGGTCACCACCGACTCCCTCGACGTCGCGGCCGGCCGCGAGGCCGGGGCCCGACTGGCCGGGCTGCCGTCGGCCCGGCGTCCGACGGCGGCGTTCTGCGCCAACGACCTCACGGCGCTGGGCCTGCTCCAGCACGCGATCGGCGCGGGGGCCAGGGTGCCGGAGGAGCTGGCGATCGTCGGCTACGACGACATCGAGTTCGCGGCGGCGGCCGCCGTACCGCTGTCCTCGGTGCGCCAGCCGCGGCACGAGCTGGGCCGGGCCGCGGCCGAGCTGGCCCTGGACGAGGCCCAGAACCCGGCCCACCACCACCGCCAGATCCTGTTCACCCCCGAGCTCGTCGCGCGGGAGTCCACGCGCTGAGGACGCAGCACGGGCTGCCGACCCCGAGGGGTCGACAGCCCGTGGCTGGTGGTGCTGGTGGCTAGACCTCGGTCACTTGACCGTGATCTTCAGGGCCTTGCTGCTGCTGCCCTGGTCGAAGCTGTCGCCCTTGTAGGTGACGACGAGCTTGTGGCTGCCGGCGGAGAGGCCCTTGACCTTGATCGTGGCCTTGCCCTTGGCGTCCAGCTTGCCCTTGCCGACGGTCTTCTTGCCGTCCTTGACGATGAGCTTGCCGGTGGGGATCACGCCGCCGGCCTTGGAGTTCTCGTTGGTGACGGTGACCTTGACCGACGCGACCGAGCCCTTCTTGATCGACTTCGGCGCCTTGGCCTTGGTCGTCGAGAGCTGCTTGCTCAGCGTGATGGAGCCGATCGTCGCCGGCGCCGTGGTGGTGCAAGGAGCCGTGGCCACCGTGCCACCGCTGGCGTTGAGGGCGGTCAGGGTGAAGGTCTTCGGCATGGACACCGTGTAGGTGCCGGCCTTGGGCAGCTGGAAGGCGGCGTTGGAGCCCTTGCCCGCCCACGTGGTGTTGGTGCCGTCGCTCGTCGGCGCGCCGTTCCAGACGACCGGGGCCTTGGCCACGGTGTCACCGAAGGCGGTGCCGAAGTCGTCGGACTTGGCGTTGGTGACGCCAACGCTGCTGAGCGTGCTGGCCGTGGCGTTGCTGGTGCTGAGGTTCGAGTTGAAGCTCAGGAGGCCGGCCGGGACCGGGAAACCGGCCGGGGCGGTCGCGGGCAGCAGCGCGATGTCGACCGTGACGCCCACCGTGATGGGGCCGACGGGGGTCGTGCAGGTGTAGGTGCTGCTGACCGGGGCGGCCGAGGCCGACGAGGCGCTGACGCCGACGAGGCCGGCGGTCGCCAGCGCAGCGCTGACGCCTCCCACGGCCACGCGCGAAGCGAGACGGGTGATGTTCAAGGACTTGCCTTTCGTAGTGACGAGGTCGTGCTCGCCGCGGTACCACTCCCTGACCGCGACAGCCGCGACGTTACCGGCAAGTTACGTAGATCTGTACTACCGAGGGATACCAGCCATCCGCAGCGCCTGATTCCGGCCGGGCCGGAGCCCGCCTAGCGTGCCACCGTGACCGAGGTGGCGTGGCAGGCGCAGATGGTCACACCAGTCGTCGACCTGACCGCCCCGGTGTTCCGCCGGGTGGTCGCGCTCGACCCCGACCACGGCGCGGTCGCCTCCGCCCTCCTCCACGTCTCCAGCCTCGGGGTCCACGAGTGCACCGTCGACGGCCGTGCGGTCTCGCCCGAGGTCCTCTCGCCCGGCTGGTCGGCGTACGAGTGGCGGCTGCGCTACCGCAGCCACGACGTCTCCGAGCTCCTCCGGGACGGCTCGGTCCTGCGGGTCGCGCTGGGCAACGGCTGGTGGCGCGGCCGGCTGGGTTTCCTGGGCGGGCGCGCGCTGTACGGCGACCGGCTGGGTCTGATCGCCCAGCTGGAGATCGCGTTCGAGGACGGCCACGTGCAGCTGGTCGTCACCGACCAGAGCTGGGCGGCCGGCCCCTCCGACACGATCGCCGACGACCTCTACGACGGCCAAACGATCGACGCACGCCGGCGCGACCCCGACTGGGGCGACCAGTTCCTGCCGGCGGTGCCGATGGCCTTCGACCGCTCCGTGCTGGCCCCGATGCTCGGGCCGCCGGTGGTGCGGCACGAGGCCCTGCGCCCGGTCGCGGTCTGGAGCTCACCGTCGGGCGCGACCCTGGTGGACTTCGGGCAGAACCTCGTCGGCTGGGTGCGGTTCTCCACGCGCGGACCGCGGGGAGCAGAGGTCCGGCTCCGCCACGCCGAGGTGCTGGAGGACGGCGAGCTCGGCGTCCGCCCGCTGCGGGACGCGCAGGCCACCGACCGGTTCATCCTCAGCGGCGGGGACGACGCCTTCGAGCCGACGTCCACGTTCCACGGCTTCCGCTACGTCGAGGTCACCGGCCCGGTCGACCCCTGGGCGCTGGAGGCGGTGGTGGTCCACTCCGACCTGCGCCGCACGGGCACCTTCGAGTGCTCCGACCCGCTGCTGACCCAGCTGCACCGCAACGTGGTGTGGGGCCTGCGCGGCAACGTCCTCGACGTCCCGACCGACTGCCCGCAGCGCAACGAGCGGCTGGGGTGGACCGGCGACCTGGCCGTCTTCGCGCCGTCCGCGGCCTACCTCTACGACGTCTCGTCCTTCCTGGAGGACTGGCTGGTCGACCTGGACCTCGAGCAGCAGCACGCGGACGGGCTGGTGCCCTTCGTGGTGCCCGACGTGCTCAAGCGGATGCCGCACCCGGCCGGCCTGCCCCCGGTCGACACGGCCGCGGTGTGGAGCGACGCCGCCGTGTGGGTGCCCTGGGCCCTGCACGAGGCCTACGGCGACACCGCGGTGCTCGCCCGCCAGTGGGGCTCGATGTGCGCCCACGTGCGCCGCGTGGCCGGCAAGGTGTCGCCCAGCGGGGTGTGGGACCAGGGCTTCCAGTTCGGCGACTGGCTGGATCCCGACGCCCCGCCGGACCAGCCCTGGGCGGCCAAGGCCGACCCGTCGGTGGTCGCGACGGCCTGCCTCTACCGCTCGGCCCGGATGGTGGCCGACGTCGCGGTCCTCCTCGGCGAGGACGCCACCGAGTTCGAGGCGCTGGCCGACCGGACCCGGGCCGCCTTCGGCGCGGAGTACGTCGGGGCCGACGGCACGATCCGCTCCGACTGCACCACCGCCTACACCCTGGCCATCGTCTTCGGCCTCCTCTCCCCCGAGCTCGAGGCGCTGGCCGGAGCGCGCCTGGCCGCGCTGGTGGCCGAGGGCGGCCACCGGATCTCGACGGGGTTCGCCGGCACGCCGTACATCTGCGACGCGCTGGCCCGCACCGGCCACCTCGAGGACGCCTACGCGCTCCTGCAGCAGCGCGAGTGCCCGTCGTGGCTGTACCCGGTGACCATGGGTGCGACGACCGTGTGGGAGCGCTGGGACTCGATGCTGCCCGACGGCTCGGTCAACCCGGGCGAGATGACCTCCTTCAACCACTACGCGCTGGGCGCGGTCGCGGACTGGATGCACCGCACCGTGGCCGGCATCGCGCCGCTGGAGCCGGGGTACGGGAAGGTGCTGCTCGCACCCCGGCCCGGCGGCGACCTCACCTGGGCGGCGGCGTCGCTCGAGACCAGGCACGGGCGGGTGGCCATCCACTGGTCGCTCGCCGAGGGCGTGCTCACGGTCGAGACGACGCTGCCGCCCGGGGTGAGCGGGATGCTCTTGCTGCCCGACGGGTCCCAGCGCGAGCTCGGTCCTGGGTCGGCGGTCACCACCACCGCCACCACCGGCTGAGGTGGCTAGCTCCAGGCGTCGACGGCGCGCTGGAGGTTGACGGTGATGGCCGTGGCGGCCAGGTGCGGTCCCGCCTCGACCGGTGTGCGGGCCAGCAGCTCCTGCAGCCGGTGCACGGCGACGCGGGCGGGCTCGGACTCCGTCTCCTCACCGGGTTCGGAGTCGCGGAGCAGCCCGGCGACCGCGGTCATGGCCTGGGCGATCCCGGTGCGCAGCCGGGCGCTGTGGACGTCGTCCGCGTGCACGCTGGTCCGCTCGTCCCCCACCAGCTCCACGACGTCGTCCACGCAGTCGCTCAGGCGGACCAGCGCGTGGGCCAGCCGGAACTGGCGCTCGGCCTCGTCGGCCCACCGGGGCGAGCGCCAGTTCACCCGTTGGCTCTCCCGCACCTGGCTGGCCAGGTCGTCGACGTGCCGGGAGTGGCCCACCAGCGCGCGCGAGCGCTCCTCCCACTCCTCGGTGGTCAGCAGCGCCTCGGCCACGAGGCCGTCGGCCAGGTCGTCGAGCTGGTCGGCCACCTCACCCCGGAGTCGGTCGGCCGCGCGCGCCGCGGGGGTGATCGGGACCTGCGGCAGCGCCATGTTCACCAGCACCGCCACCACCGCGCCGAAGGCGACCAGCCCGGCGTACGCCGCGACGTAGTCCAGAGGGTGCTGGCTATCCACCACCAGCGCGAAGAGCGCCGCCGTCGGGACCCAGCCGCCCATCGGCCCGAGCTGGGGGGCCCCGGCCAGGAGGGTGGCGACGAGAACCGCCAGGCCGATCCCCGCCGGGACCGGCAGGGACAGCAGCTGCACCCCCAGGGAGACCATGCCGCCGAAGCAGACCGCGGCCGCCGCCTGCCACGACGCCCGGACGGAGTCGACCACGGTCGTGGACATCGCGACGACGGCCCCGAGCGGGGCGTAGTACTGGTACTCGTCGAGGAACCCGCCGAGCGGCTGCACGCACAGCCAGGCGAGCGCCGCCGCCACCGCCGTCTTCGCGGCCAGCATTCCGCGCGGGTGCCCCCACATCACCTCGCGGACGCGTTGCCTCAGTGCGCTCCGGTCCACACGGCTCTCGTACCCGGAAGGACGGCGGACCACCCGCGCCGTTCAGAGCTCGGCGAGCGTGTCCTCGACCCAGTCGGCCACGAAGGCGTTGATGTGGGGCATGTGGTCGAGGCCGACGTGCTCGGCCGCGCCCTCCTCGACGGTGAAGATCCGCAGCTCGCGCTTCGGGCTGTTGACCGCCTGGTCGTAGGACTGGTGGGCGTAGTCGACCGAGATCTGCCGGTCGTTCGCCCCGTGGGCGATGAGGAACGGGACGGTGATCTTGTCGACCACGCCGTTGAGGTGCACGCCCTCGGCGTACTCGATGAACTTGTCGACGTCCTCGAAGCCCCACACCCACAGGACGTGCTCCCAGTAGTGCGGGACCGGGTTCTCACCCTCGCGCTGGAGGCGCTTCTTCTGGACCTCGCCCCAGTTGTGGTTCGCGCCCCAGACCGCGACGAGCCTGAACCGCTTCTCGAACGCCGCCGCGCGCGGGCAGTAGTAGCCGCCGAGCGACCAGCCGGCCAGGCCGATCCGGTCGCTGTCGACGTCCGACCGGGTCTCGAGCCAGTCGACCTGCGCCGTGGCCCAGTCCTCGGACTCGATGCGGGACTTCAGGTCCTGGAAGCGCAGGGCCTCGCCCGAGCCGGGGTTGTCGACCATCAGGACCGAGATGCCGCGCTCCCGCATCTCCTGCGGCCAGCCCGAGGTGTACATGTGCTCCTTGGTGGAGTCCAGGCCGTTCCACATCACGATGCAGGGGACCGGCTCGCCGTCCTTGCTCGCGTTGGAGAAGTACGCCGGCAGCGTGGTCCCCTCGAAGGGGATCTCGACCCGCGACGTGGCCCGGTCGGCCAGCTGGAAGACCTTGGCGAACGCGTCGAGCGCCTGCTGGTAGAACTCCCGCCGGCCCGGGTCGGTGTTGGACAACATCCGCTCGGCCTGGCACACGTACAGCCCCGACCGGTACCACTGCTGGCCGGCCGTGCGCAGGTGGCCGGCCGCCTCGGAGGCGCGGGCCTGGTCGGCCACCTGGTCGGCGACGGCCTTCCACGACTGCATGAAGACCTTGCTGCCCGTGTTGACGTCGGGAGCCTCCCGCGCCGGCCGGCAGGCCCGGTCCACCTCGTCGATGGCCCCGCCGTTGTTGAGCGTGGCGCACACCCCGAGGTTCCAGACGTACTTGGGCCCGGTGAAGTACTCGAACATGCCGCCGACTGTGCCGGTGGTCACCCGCGCGCGGAAGCGGGTACCTCGTGATGGTGGCCATCGCCGCCTGCGATGACCGGGGCAGCACGCTCCGGAGCACTCCGTGCGGTGAATGGTCGCGGTTGTCTGGCTCTGCCATGCTGCACCCAGCCGTCCCGGTCCCCGATGGCCCCCCATCCCCTGTCGTCCCCGGAGGTCGCGTGACCCTCGTCGCCAGCCCCACCCAGAACCCGACCGCCCACCTCAGCCCCGAGGACATCGAGGCGATCGGCGCCGAGCTGGACGCGATCCGGGAGCGGGTCATCCAGAGCCGGGGCGAGCGCGACGCGGCCTACATCCGGCGGGTGATCGCCGTGCAGCGCGGACTGGAGCTGGGCGGACGGGTCATCCTGCTCGCGGGGAAGCGCCGTTCGGCCTGGTGGATCGGCACGGCGAGCCTGTCGCTGGCCAAGATCCTCGAGAACATGGAGATCGGCCACAACGTCCTCCACGGCCAGTGGGACTGGATGCGCGACCCGAAGATCAACTCCGCGACGTGGGACTGGGACCACGCCTCGCCGCCGGCCCAGTGGAAGCGCGCCCACAACGAGACGCACCACAAGTTCACCAACATCGTGGGCAAGGACAACGACCTCGGCTACGGGATCATGCGGGTGGCCGAGGAGCAGGAGTGGAAGCCCTGGCACCTCTCCCAGCCGCTGCTCAACTTCATCACCGCCTGCATCTTCGAGTGGGGCATCGCGATGTACGACGCCGACCTCGGCGACCTCGCGGGCAAGAAGGAGATGACGGCCGAGGACAAGCTCCGGCTGCGCACCATGCTCCGCAAGATGGGCAAGCAGGTCGCCAAGGACTACGTCGTGCACCCGGCCCTCTCCGGCTCGGGCTTCCGCCGGACGCTGGCGGCCAACGCCATCGCGAACCTGACCCGCAACGTCTGGTCGCACTCGGTGATCATGTGTGGCCACTTCCCCGAGGGCGTGGAGACCTTCGAGCTCGAGGAGCTCGACGAGGACGAGACCAAGGGTGAGTGGTACCTGCGCCAGATGCTCGGCTCCGCCGACATCTCGGGCAGCCCGTTCATGCACCTCATGACCGGCAACCTGTCCCACCAGATCGAGCACCACTGCTTCCCCGACCTGCCGAGCAACCGCTACCGCGAGATCGCTCCGGACGTCGAGGACCTCTTCCAGCGCTACGGGCTCTCCTACAACGCCCGGCCGCTGGTCCCCCAGGTCGCCTCGGCCTGGCACCGGGTCATCCGGCTGTCGTTCCCCAACGGCTGGCTGGAGGAGACCAACCGCCGCAACGTCGGCAGCCAGCTCAAGAAGCTCGGGCGGGCCATCAGGGCCAAGCGGTAGCAACGCTGGTTGAGGAGGTTGCGCAGCAACCGTCTCGAAACCACCCAGCACGGGGCTGGGTCTGGCCGCGTTCCAGCCCGGGACCACCCGGTCCCGAGACAGGCCTGAGCGCGCCTGCCTCAACCACCGTCGCGGCGGATGTGAGCCATCACCTTCGAGCCGGTTCCGCGGAAGGCGGACCTGCCCTTTGCTGGTCACCATGAGCGAGCGCACCTTCCCGGACGGCTTCCTGTGGGGCGTGGCCGGGGCCGGCCACCAGACCGAGGGCGACAACAGCGGCAGCGACACGTGGTTCGCCGAGCTGGTGACCCCGACGGTCTTCCAGGAGCCGTCGGGCCAGGCGTGCCACAGCTACGTGCTGTGGCGCGAGGACGTCGCGCTGGCCGAGGCCATGGGGATGTCGGCGTACCGCTTCTCCGTCGAGTGGGCCCGGGTGGAGCCCGAGGAGGGCGTGTTCGACGAGGCGGCGCTCGAGGAGCTGGAGGAGGATTACTCCTCCGAGTACAGGAGGTCTCAATGCCTC
>CAZEPK010000038.1:1565-9621 GCA_964514085.1 uncultured Nocardioides sp. | reverse complement strand
GGACGAGTGCCTGACCCGCGGGATCGCGCCGCTGGTCACCTTCAACCACTTCACCTCCCCGCACTGGTTCGCGAAGCGCAGCTCCTGGCTGGACCCGGAGTCGCCGGCCCTGTTCGCGCGCTACTGCGACCGGGTCATGGAGCGCTTCGGCGACCGGATCGCCTACGCCGTGACCCTGAACGAGCCGAACCTGACCCGGCTGCTCAGCTGGCTGGACCTGCCGGACTTCGTGCGCCAGCTCGAGCGGGCCACGCTCGAGGCCTGCAGCCGCGAGGCGGGCGTCCCGGCGTACCGCCTCGGCAACGTGATGCTGCCCGAGGAGATGGACGCCTTCGCCGACGGCATGAGCGCCGGGCACGTCGCCGCGCGCGAGGCCATCAGGGCGCGGCGCCCGGACCTGCCGGTGGGGCTGTCGCTGGCGATCATGGACGACGTCGTGGTCGGCGACGACCCGACCGTGCGTGACCGGAAGCGCGCGGAGGTCTACGAGCGCTGGCTGGAGCTGGCCAGGGACGACGACTTCATCGGGGTGCAGAACTACGAGCGGATCCCGTACGACGGCCACGGCCAGGTCGCGCCCGCCGAGGGCGCCGAGGTCAACCAGATGGGCTCCGAGATCGAGCCGCTCTCGCTGGGCGGGTCGGTGCGGTACGCGCACGAGGCGACCGGCCGGCCGGTGCTGGTCACCGAGCACGGGATGAGCACCGCCGACGACCGCCAGCGGGCGGCGTTCATCGAGCCGTCGCTGGCCGGGCTGCTCGACGCCGTGGAGGACGGCGTGCCGGTGGTGGGCTACTGCCACTGGACGCTGCTCGACAACTTCGAGTGGGTCTTCGGCTACGGCCACCAGCTCGGGCTGCACGAGGTGGACCGCGAGACCTTCGAGCGCACGCCCAAGCCGAGCGCGGGGGTGTACGCCGCCATCGCCAAGGCGCACGCCGTGCGCGCGTGAGCACCACCCGCTGGGGCATCGCCGGGACCGGCTGGATCTCGCGGCACACGCTGCGCGACCTCCGACTGGTGGAGAACGTCGAGGTCGTCGCGGTCAGCTCGCGCGACGACGAGCGGGCCGCAGCCTTCGCCACCGAGGAGGGGATCGGCCGGGCGTACGGCTCCTACGACGCCATGCTCGCCGACCCGGACGTGGACGTGGTCTACGTGTGCACCCCGCACGGCGCCCACTTCCCGATGGTCGCCGCGGCGGTCGCGGCCGGCAAGCACGTGCTGTGCGAGAAGGCGCTGACCCTCGACGCGGAGCAGGCGCGCAGCCTGGCCGCCCTGGCCCAGGACGCCGGCGTCTTCCTCATGGAGGCGATGTGGATGAAGTTCAACCCGGCCGTCCGCGCGCTCGCGGAGCGGCTGGAGGCCGGCGCCATCGGTGACGTGCGCTGGGTGCAGGCCGGCTTCGGCTTCCCCGTGCCGCGAGACCCCACCAGCCGGTTCTGGGACGCCGAGCAGGGCGGCGGCGCGCTCCTCGACGTCGGCATCTACCCGGTCACGCTGGCCCACCTGCTCCTGGGCCGGCCGACCTCGGTCTCCGTCACCGGCGCCGCCGAGCCGGACGGCGTGGACACCCGCGCCTTCGTCACCTTGGTGACCGCCTTGGGCACCGCCCAGCTGGCCACCTCCATCGAGCACGTGGTCACCCCGTCGGCGTCGGTCTCGGGCACCACCGGCTTCGCCGAGCTCGGCACCCGCTTCTGGATGACCGACTCCTTCACCCTCTGGCCCGAAGGCGCCGGCCCGGGCGCCGCGCCACCCGAGCAGGTGCAGGTGCCGCTGGAGGGCATCGGCTACGTCCCGATGTTCCGTCACGTGTCGGAGTGCGTGCAGGCCGGCCTCACCGAGTCACCGGTCCACCCGCTGGCCGCGACCGTCGAGGTGCTGGAGACGATCGACGAGGTGCGCCGCCTGCTGGTGGCCGCACGCTGAGCGGCTCAGGCCACGCAGAACTCGTCGCCCTCGCGATCCAGCATCACCGCGTGGGCGTCAGCCTCCGGCGAGCTCGGAACAGGCGGGAGCGGCGCCCCGGCGGCGCGTGAAAGGCTCCCGCGGCCGCCTGTTCTGCTCAGGCCGAGCCAGCCAGCCCGAGGCGTGCTGCCAGGCGAGCCCGGCCGGCCGGAGTGAACAGCGAGGCGCGGAGCAGGTCGTGCCAGAGCCGGATCCGCTCCGGCTCGTGCTCACGACCCACGGCGCGGTCCGCGTCGGCCAGGACGCGGACCGCTCGGTGCAGGACGTCGTCGGAGGTGTACCCGTGCCGCGCCCAGTCCTCCTCTCCGAGCCGACGCATCCTGCGCAGGTCCTTACGCTGCTGGGTCTTCGGCAGGTGGACCTCGCCGTCCAGCTCCTGCAGGGTCCGGGTGCCGACGACCCAGAGATCAGCCCTTGCGATCGGACCGTGCCGACCGGGGACGACGTACTGCGGCTCCACCTCGATGCCGCAGCTCACGAGCAGCAGCCGCAGCATCGTCTCCCACGGTGATTCCGATCTGGCGTCCGCCAGCTCGAGCGCCCGGCGGAGTGCTGCGAGCCCGCGACGGCGGGAAAGTCCGTGGAGGACGGCCCGTACCTCGTCGAGATCGATGTCCCCCGCGAAGGCCGCGCCATCCAGGAGCACCACCAGGTCGACCAGCCCGAGGTCGTGTGCGCAGGCGAGCAGGATCTCGAGGGGAGCGGCCACCCGCAGGCCGTCGATCACCTCGAACTCGCTCGGCCGGGCCAGACGGATGGTGCGGATCCCGGAGCGCATGGGCCGTGGGTCGCGCTGACCCATGCTGACGAGGACGGGCATCGACATCGGAAGCGGAGGCAGCCACCACCCGCGCAGCCCTGCACCGGTGAGGTGGGTGAAGCTGCCGTGGGCGGGGAGGAGCAGCTGCCACCCGGCCAGGTCTCCTCGCGTGTCCGCGTCGACGTGGACGTGGACCCCGTAGGTCAGCTGCTTCCAACCAGCTCCGAGCGTCCGGCCACGAATCGGCAGCGGCACGTCGGTCATGGCACGACGATCGCCGGTGTTCGCCGTGGGCGAAGGATCCCCGGCGCAGGCTGTGGAGGACCTCCTCGAGCGCCCGGTCTGTGCGCAACAGGCGGCAGATATCGATCGGACGAGCTGATCGGCGTCCCGCGGCCGCCTGTCCTGCTCAGGCGGTGAAGGCCGTCAGCATCCCGATGTACTTCGCCGGGTCCGTCAGCTCGCCCTCGTGGATGGGCAGCACGATCTCGGGGCGTACGGCGTGGACGTAGTCGACCGCCTCGGAGAGCTTGAGCCACGGGCCGTCGATGGGCACGGCCAGGGTCTGTACTGGCAAGGGCGGGACGAAGAACGAGTCGCCCGGGTGGAGCAGGGCGCCGTCGTCGAGGAGGTAGGCCAGGTTGGGGCAGTCGGGGACGTCGCCGTAGACCGGCGCGTGGGTGCCGCCCAGGACCGAGACGGAGACCGAGCCGAGCGTCAGGGTGTCGCCGGGCTCGGCGACCACGGCCGAGGGAAACGACGACGCGGTGCGCGAGTCGCAGACGAGGCGCGCCGAGGGGTTGGCCGCGAGCAGGTCCAGGACGCCCGGCACGTCGACGTGGTCGGCGTGCTCGTGGGTGACCAGGACGGCGGTCAGGTCGCGCAGGTCCTCGAACCACGAGAGCGTCCCCGGATCGATGAGGATCCGGTCGGTCGGCGTCTGGTGGAGCACGCAGGCGTGGCCGAGGTGGGTGCTCGTCACACGAACCTCTGGGTGATCGAGCCGATGCCCTCGGCCGTGGAGACCAGCGTCTCGCCGGCGCGGAGGAAGCGCGGCGGGTCGAGCCGGTTGCCGACGCCCTCGGGCGTGCCGGTGAAGACCAGGTCGCCCGGCAGCAGCTCGCAGGCGGCCGAGAGGTGGGCGACCAGCCTCGGGATCGAGAAGATGAGGTCCGCCGTGCGCCCGGACTGGAGGGGCTGGCCGTCCAGCGCGGAGGAGAACACGATGTCGTCGCGGTCGGGCAGCTCGTCGGGGGTCACGATCCAGGGCCCGGTGGGCCCGAAGCCGGGGAACGACTTTCCCAGCGAGAACTGCGCCGGCCGGCCAGCCAGCTGGGTGACCCGCTCGGACAGGTCCTGGCCCAGGGTCACCCCGGCCAGCGCCTCCCAGGCCGACGACTCCGGGATCGACCGGCCGCCGCGGCCGACGACCGCCACCACCTCGACCTCCCAGTCGGTGTGCCCGTCCGGGGGCAGCACCACCGTGGCGTCGGGTCCGGTCAGGCAGGACGGGAACTTGGTGAAGACCAGCGGTACGTCGGGCGCGGTGTAGCCGGCCTCGGCGGCGTGCGGCGCGTAGTTGAGCGCGATCGCGAAGACCTGGCGCGGGTCGGGGACCGGCGCCTCCAGGTCGGCGGCCGAGAAGGGGGCGGCGGTCGACCAGTCGAGCGGCCCCAACGACCCCAGCCGGGGCAGCAGGTCGCGCACCGACGACCCGAGGTCGAGCGCCCGGTCGCCGTCGATGGCCACGGCCCGGCCGTGGAGCGTCCCGATCCTCATGCGTACAGGTCCGAGGTGTACGGCGCGCCGTCGTGGGCCGCCGACCACGGGACGACGGTGTTGCGCAGCGTCCCGATGCCCTCGATCGAAGCCTCGACCACGTCGCCGGGCCGGAGGTAGAAGTCGAACGGGTTCGGCTGGATCGCGGCCACCCCGGAGATGGTGCCGGTGGTGATGAGGTCACCGGCGGAGTAGCCCTGCGGCGAGTGGTGCGCCACGAGCTGCGGGATCTTGAGCAGCAGGTCGGAGGTGTTCCCGCGCTGGCGCACCTCGCCGTTGACCCGCAGCTCCATGGGCAGGTCGTGGGGGTCGGCCACCTCGTCGGCGGTGACGATCCACGGCCCGATCGGGCAGAAGGTGTCGATCGCCTTCGAGAAGGAGAAGACCCCCGACTCCATCTCCCGCCGCTGGATGTCGCGGGCGGTGATGTCGTTGAACACCGTGTAGCCGGCGACGTACGACGCGGCCGCCTCGTCGGCGTCGAAGAACCTGCCCGCGCGACCGATCACCACGGCCAGCTCCAGCTCGTAGTCGAGCTCCTTGGTCAGCCCCTCGGGGTAGACGATGTCGTCGTCGGGGCCGATGATCGCGTCGACGTTCTGGAAGAAGACGATCCCCTTGTGCACGGGGTGCGACCAGTCGACGGCCTGCAGCTCCTCGTGGTGGGCGGCGAAGTTGCCGGCGGTGTGGAAGAACTTCTTGGGCACGATCGGCGCCCGCAGCCGGACGTCGGCCAGGGCCAGCCGCTCCCCCGTCTCGGCGACGCCGTCGCCGACGCCGCCGCGCTCGAAGAACTCCCGGGTCGAGGGCACGTCGAGCTCGACCACGGTCGCCTGCTCGTCGTCGGTGTCGACGTACCCGACCCTCCCGGCATCGAAGGTGACCAGCTTCATGACATCTCCTCCCAGGAGTGCTCGAGTCCGTGCACGAGCGCGACCATCGCGTCGTGCCGTGGGGTCGGTACGCCGGCCAGCCGGCCCTGCGCGGCCACGCCGCCGTTGAGCACGTCGACCTCGGTCCGGCGCCGGGCCAGGACGTCCTGGAGCATCGACGGCTTGTGGTCGCGGGCCACCTCGATGGCCTCGTCGATCCGGTGCGACGTGTCGGACAGCGCGATGCCCAGGGCGGCGCACACGGCCTGCGCCTCGGCGACCAGCGCGTCGACCTCCACCCGCAGCGCCGGGTCGGAGCAGAGCGGCCCCATCGGCAGACCGGTGAGCGCGGCCAGCGGCGAGGTGGCGGAGTTGAAGACCACCTTGTCCCACTGCGCTCCGCGCGCGTCGGCCAGCGCGTGCGTGGGCAGGCCGCCGCGGGTCAGCAGGTCGGCGAGCGCGGTGACCTCCGCCGCGGACGCCGGCCGGGGCTCGAACGGACCGAGCCAGGTCTCCCCCGGCGCGTCGTAGCGCACCACGCCGGGCGCGGTGACGGCGCCGGCCGGCAGGATCGTCCCGCGCACCACGCGGGGCACCAGCTCGGCCAGGACCTCCTCGTTGCCCAAGCCGTTCTGCACGCTGGCCACGGCGGCGTCGGCCAGGACCTCGGCGCAGGCGGCCACGGCGGCCCGGGTGTGCTCAGCCTTGGTGGCCACGATCCCGAAGTCGACCGGCGGCACCTCGGCCGCCGAGGTGGTGGCGTGCACCGGCGCGCTGAAGGACGCGCGCCCGGTGACGCGCAGGCCGTGCTCGTTGATGGCCGCCACGTGGTCGGCCCACGGGTCCACCGCCCAGACCTCGACGTCGTCGAGCCGGGCCAGGTGCGCGGCGTACAGCGACCCGATCGCGCCGCACCCCACGACGCAGACGCGGGTGGTCACCCGAGCGCCTCGGCGGCGAGGCGGTCGCATGCGTCGGGGTGCGGACCGGCGACGCCCACGGCACCGCCGCCGGGCAGCGGGCGGCCGCCCGCGAGGGCGACGACCGGCACCGGGAGCACGTGGCGGGCGGCGGCCACCAGCTCGGCGGTCTGCCCGCTGGGGCGGCCGAACAGCGCGGCCGCGGCGGCGACGCCCTCGGCGACGTACGTCGCGGCGGTGGGCGCCGCGTCGGCCGCGGCGACGTGCACCACCTCGCCCCGGCGGTCGACCACGACGACGGCGACCGGCTGACCGGACTCGAGCACCCGGTCGGCGAGGACGACCGCGGCGTCGAGGACGGACTGCGCGCCGGCGGCCGGGACCGGCAGCGGCGGGGGTGCGTCCTGGTCCCGCCACTCGCCGTACCGCGACTCCCAACGCGTCCTGTCGTCGCCGTGCTGGCCGACGTACGGCACACCGAGGGCGTAGGCGACGACCTGGTCCTCGGGGTTGGCGGGCAGGCCGTCGACGACGGAGTACGCGACGTCGAGCTCGGCCGGGAAGAACGGCGAGACCGTCGCCCCCGACGCCGCGACCGCCCCGGTGATCCGGCCGCGGTCGTCGCGCACCGGCATCCCTCCGGCGCCCGGGAAGGCCGCCTCGGGCGAGACCGCGACGAAGCCCGCAGAGATCACGGGAGGCAGGGTGCTCATCCGGTGCAGGTGCTCGGTCGAGGGGACCTTCTGGGTGGCGGAGATCCAGGCCTTCGACCGGGCGCGCCCGAGCCCGCCGGCGCCGCCCTCGTCCATCCGGGACGCCGTGACCAGGGCCCCGGAGGCGCCGACCACGGCGATCGCGCCGGCGATGCCGAGCTGCTCCGACTTGTCGATCCCCCGGCGGACGAGCTCGCGCGCCTCGGCCAGCGGGATGTCCCTCATGCGCCGACCATGTTGAAGCCGCCGTCGGCCACCAGGTAGCCACCGGTCATGTGGGAGGCGTCGTCGGTGGCCAGGAACAGCGCGGTGCCGGCCAGCTCGTCCGGCCCCGGGATCCGGCCCATCGGCGTCTTCGCCCGCATCTCGTCGCCGCGGCCCGAGGACCAGTCGTCGCGCGAGAGCGTGGCCGCGGTCTCGATGAAGCCGGGCGCGAAGACGTTGACCCGCACGGTCGGCGCGAACGCCTGGGCGTAGGACTTGGTCAGGCCGAGGATGCCGTACTTCGCGGCGGCGTACTGCGGGGCCCGCGCGCTCCCCCGCACGATCACCGTCGAGCCGATGTTGACGATCGCCCCGTGGCCCTGGTCGAGCATCCGGGCGCCGAACTCGTGGGTGCAGGCCATGGTGCCCTTGATGTCCACGGCCAGGACGTGGTCGACCGACTCCTCCGTGAGGTCGCGCCACGACATCTGGTCGCGGGCCACGTCGCCGACGTTGTTGATGAGCACGTCGAGGGTCCCGAGGGTGTCGAAGACCTCGTCGGCGAACCGCGCCACCTCCGCCCACTCCGCGATGTCGGCCCGGAACAGCGGCGCCTCCGCACCGAGCTCCTGCACCGCGGCGGCGGTCTCCTCGGCCCCGGCCCGCGAGGACCGGTAGTGGATCCCGACGGCGCGGGCGCCCTCCTGGGCGGCCCGGACGGCGATCGACCGGCCGAAGCCCGTCCCGGCCCCGGTCACCAGCACGGAGCGGCCCTCGAAGCGGTGCGGCGGGGGCAGGGGGTTCGGGTGCGTCACGGCGCCACTCTGGCCCCGCGGG
>CAZEPK010000038.1:0-1555 GCA_964514085.1 uncultured Nocardioides sp. | reverse complement strand
CCGCGGTGCTCAGGGCAGAAGGGAGCGCGTGCTGATGCCGGGCATCCGGGCCGATGATGCCCAGCGCGACCTACGGCTGGTCGCCGGCCAGGTGGGCGGCCTCCTGGCGGTGCACGTGGGTGGCCAGGTCGGCGACCTGGTCCAGGGTCAGGCCGTTGGCGCTGAGGGTGAGGAAGCGGCCCTGCTGGACGGGCCCGACCACCACGAAGTAGGAGCCGGCCCCGAAGATGTGGGCCGGGTCGCCGTCGATGGTCGTGGTCCCGACCACGGTCTGGCCGCCGTAGCGCGCGTCGAGCTCGGCCTGCTGCTGCTCCTCGGTGTACTTCGGGCCCAGCGCGGGGCTCGGGCGCCAGTTGAGGGACACGCCGGCGTCGGAGCCGGGCTGCACGTAGAACAGCTTCTCGTCGGCGATGACGTTGTCCAGCGGCGCGGTCCAGCCCGGCGCCTCGAGGACGGCGTAGGCGCTCGAGGTGTCGAGGCCCGGCACCGCCGGGGCAGGCGTGGAGGGAGGCGCCGTCGGCGTGTCCACGGCCACGCTGGGCCCGGTGGTGTCGGTGACCTGGAGGGCGGTGCGGGCCGGGTGCCCGCCGGTGGCGAGGGCGACCCCGCCTACGCCGACCCCGACCACGGCGAGCGTCGCGACAGCGGCCCGGGCCTGGTGCCGGTGGCGCAGGCGGGTGCCGAGGCGGGCCGCCCGGCGGGCGGTCCCGGGGAGGTCGGGCGGCGGGAAGACGGTGCGCTGCAGGGCGTCGACGAGCAGCTGCTCGTCCTGGTCGAGGGTCATCGGGTCTCCTGGCGGTCGGACGTGGTGGCGGGCGAGAGGTGAGGACGCAGCCGGACCAGCGCGCGGCTGGCCCGGCTGCGGACGGCGAGCTCGGAGATGCCGAGCTCGGCGGCGGTCTCGGCCACCGAGCGGTCCTCCCAGTAGCGCAGGACGACGACCGCGCGGTCGGTCGGAGGGAGCCGCCCGAGCGCCGCCGCGAGGTCGAGCCGCCCGTCCGGCGCGACGTCGTACGACGCCCGCTCGGGCAGCTGGTCGGTCGGCACCTCGGTGTTGCGCCGGACGCGACGGTGGGACAGGAACACGTGGGTGAGCGTGGTGCGGGCGTAGCCGACGGGGTTGCCGGCGCCGCTCACCCGCCGCCAGGAGGCGAACAGGCGGGCGTACGTCGTCTGGAGCAGGTCCTCCGCGAGGTGGGTGTCGCCGCCGGTGAGCAGGACGGCGGTGCGGTGCAGCCGGATCCCGTGGGCGTGCACGAAGTCGGTGAAGTCCTTCGTCACGTCGCTGCCCACACCCCTATGACTCCGCCAGGAGCCATTTTGTGGCAGTGGATCTCGCGCAGGGTGCTACGCCACGCTGCCGCTGAGGGTGCCCAGCCCCTCGACCTCGAGCCGGACCACGTCGCCCGGCTCCAGCGGAGGAGGGGTCTGGCTGCCGTTGCGGCCCCACAGCTCGGCCAGGCAGCCTCCCCCTCCGGTGGTGCCCGAGGCCAGGAGGTCCCCGGCCAGCACCACGGAGTCGCGGGAGGCGTGCACGACCATCTGGGGGAAGGTC
>CAZEPK010000037.1:0-21874 GCA_964514085.1 uncultured Nocardioides sp. | reverse complement strand
CGAGGACGACGCACTCGACACCCTCGCGGGCGCGGTAGAAGGCCAGGGCGGCACCCGCGATCCCGCCGCCGATGATCGCGACGTCGGTCTCGGCGGGGAGCGGCGAGCTGGCTCCGGCCAGCGCGGGGACCTCAGTGCGCAAGGTGGTCCTCGGGGTGGTCGGCGGGGTGGTCGACCACGAACAGGCCGGGGTCGGTGACGGCTGCGTCGGCCATCGCCCGGATCGGCACCGGGCGGACCGGCATGCGCGGGGTAGCCAGGTCGATGGTGCCCAGCTCGCGCTGGTGCGCCCGGCCGATCATGGCCGCGACGTGGCGCTGGCAGTTGCGCCCCTGGCACGGCCCCATGCCGGCGCGGGTGAGCGCCTTGACGACGTTCACGTCCTCGGTCGAGGCGACGGCGTCCGCGACCGCGGCCCGGGTGACGCCCTCGCAGCGGCAGACGATGGTCGCGTCGTCCGCGAGCTCGTGGACGCCGGGACCGACGCGGTAGAGCCGACGTGTGGCCCGCGAGAGCTGGCGGCGCCGCGCCAGTCGGCGGTGGGCCGGGCCGGCCAGGTCCTCGGCGACGCGCTGGTCGAGCACGCCGGCGTCGACGGCCGCGCCGAGCGCCGCGAGTGCGCCTTCGTCGACGGCCACGTAGGAGCCCTCGACCCCCGTGCCGTCGCCGGCGGCGTAGACGCCGGGCACCGACGTCCGTCCCCACGCGTCCTTGCGCACGGTGCGGCCGCCGAGGTCCTCGTCGAAGTCGGTCGCGCAGCCGGCGAGGCGCAGCAGCTCCAGCGACGGGGTGAAGCCGTAGCCGACGCAGAGCACGTCGGCCTCGACCGTCTGCTCGGTGCCCGGGACCACCCGCCAGTCCTGGTCGACGGCGGCGTGGACGACGCGCTCGACCCGGCCCTCCCCTTCGGCGCGGACCACGATGCGGCCGTAGCGCAGAGGGACGCGGTGCCTCAGCAGTCCCGCGCGGTAGCGCACGGCGTCGCGCAGGAGCGAGCCGTTGCCCCTCGCCGCCGCCAGCACCCGGGCCACGTCGGCTGGCCGCGGTGTGGGCCCGGCCTCGAGCGCGACCACGATGTCGGCGCCGAGGTGGGCCAGCTGGGCCGGGAAGGCCAGGGCGACCGGGCCCGACCCGGCGAAGACCATCCGCCGCCCGGGCAGCACGGCCTGGCTCTTGGCCATCGACTGCATCCCACCGGCCGTGACGACGCCGGGCAGGGTCCAGCCGGGGAACACCACCGGGCGGTCATGGGCCCCCGGCGCGAGCAGGAGCCGGGTGGCCAGGACCGTGGTCGCGTGCTGGCCGTCGGGCACGAGCACCACGGCCAGACCGTCGGCACGGGCCTCGACCGCCACGACCGCGGTGCGCAGGGCGACCCTGGCCCGACTGCCCAGCGCGGCCGAGATCAGGCTGCGCCCGTACGTCGTGCCGTGGTCGGCCGCAGCTGGATCCGTGACCGTGAAGCCCGGACCCGGCTGCTTGTAGATCTGGCCGCCCAGCGTCGGCCGCTCGTCGACGAGCAGCACCTCGAGCCCGGCGTCCGCGGCGGTCCGGGCGGCAGACATGCCGGCCGGTCCGCCACCGACGACCAGGAGGTCGAGGTGCTGCTCGCCTTCAGCCATCCCGGGTCAGCACCCACCCGGCATCTCGGGGAAGTCGTCCACCCCGAAGTTCTTCGCGTAGAGCTCGGCGAGCGTGCCGTCGTTCTGCGCGTCGCACAGGAAGTCGGTGAGCTCACCCTGCAGCGTGCTGTTGCCCTTCTGGACCGCCCAGCTGCCGTACCCGATCGCCAGCGGGTCCGGGAGCTCCGCGACCTTCAGCTGGTCGGGGTTGGTCTTCTGGAACTGCGCGAGGATGTAGTCCTCGAGCACCGAGCCCTGCGCGCGTCCGGTCGCCACCTCGAGGAGCGCGGCGTTCTGCTGCGCGAGGCCCTCGACCTCGGCGTTCGGGAAGGTGTCCTTGGCCAGCTGCTCGCCCGACGACCCCTGCAGCGCCGTGATCTTGTTGCCCGCGACGTTGTAGTTGTCGATCGTGAACGGTCCCTCGTCGTCCTGCGGCACGGCCAGCACGCTCACGTACGGAACGTACTCGCGGCTGAAGTCGATGACCTTCTTGCGCTCGTCGGTCGCGGTCAGGCCGACCGAGACCATGTCGAACTTCTTCGACTGCAGGCCCGGGATCAGGCCGTCGAAGTCGAGGTTGACGATGTCGAGCTTGACGCCCATCTCGTCGGCGAGCGCGTTGAGCAGGTCGACGTCGTAGCCGGCCGGCTCGTTGTTGTCGTCGAGGTACATCTCCGGCTCGAACTGCAGGTTCATGCCCACGGTCAGCGTGCCGGACTTCATGAGCCCGTCCTTCGAGCCCGCGCTGTCGCCCTTGTCGTCGTCGTCGCTGCCGCACGCAGCCAGCCCGAGCGCGAGCGCCATCGTGGTGCCGACGACCGCCGCCCGTCGCCACAGGGTCCTTCTCTTCGTTGCAAGCACAGCGGCTTCCTTCCTGTCGGTTGCCCTTGTTCGGTTAGGTGGGTGCTGCCGGGTGTTGCCAGTTGCGGTGCTGCCGGGCCACCGAGCCACCCCGGACGTGGTGGAGCCCTAGGTCAGCTCAGCGACCAGGGCGTGGATGCGGCGCTGCTTGCGGCCGCGGAGGAGCCGGGAGACTGCACCCTTCGGCGGGCTGGACATCGTGCGCTCGAAGAGCCGGAACAGGACGTCGACCGCGAAGGCGACGAAGACGTAGATGCCGGCCGCGGCCGTGTAGAGCACGAACGGCTGGAAGGTCTGGGCGTTGACGTTCTGGGTCACGCGCACCACCTCGAGCAGGCCGATCACCGTGAACGTCGAGGTGTCCTTGATCATCCCGATGAACATGCTGCCGACGTTGGGCAGGGCGATCTTGAGCGCCTGCGGCACGATGACGGAGAAGAAGACCCGGGTCTCCCGCATCCCCAGGGCCAGGCCCGCCTCGCGGTGGCCGTGGGGCACCGCCTGCAGGGCGGCCCGGAAGATCTCGGCCATGAAGGCGCTGTAGAGCAGCGACAGGGCGAGCACGCCGGCCTGGAAGACGGTGAAGTTGACGCCCAGCAGGAGCGAGACGCCGAAGTAGATCCAGATCACCGTGACCAGGGCCGGCATGCCGCGGAAGATGTTGATGTAGGCGGCAGCGACCCAGGACAGCGGTGCCCGGCCCATCCGCGCCATCGCCAGCCCCAGGCCGGCGACGATCGAGATCACCAGGGCCACCACCGAGACCTCGAGCGCGGTCAGCAGCCCGTGCAGCAGGTCGCTGCGGTAGTCCCAGATCAGGCCCCAGTCGTAGTCCGTGATACCCATCAGCGCACCGCCCGGATGAAGTCCTGCGTGCGGGGGCTGCGGGGGGCGTCGAAGATCTCGGCCTTCCCCGTCTCCACCACGACGCCCTGGTCCATGAACACGTTCAGGTCGCCGATCTCGCGGGCGAACCCGAGCTCGTGGGTGACGACCACCATCGTCATGCCGGCGTCCGCGAGCTCGTGCATCACGCGGAGCACCTCACCGACCAGCTCGGGGTCCAGCGCCGAGGTCGGCTCGTCGAAGAGCATCACCTTGGGGTCCAGGCTCAGCGCCCGCGCGATGGCGACGCGCTGCTGCTGCCCACCGGACAGCTGCCCGGGATAGTGACCGGCCCGCTCCAGCAGGCCGACCTGGCGCAGCGACTCGGCCGCCTTGCGCATCGCCGCCTCGCCCTTCATGCCCTTGACCGAGCGCAGCGGCAGCGCGACGTTGTCGAGCGCGGTCAGGTGCGGGAAGAGGTTGAACTGCTGGAAGACCATGCCGACCTTGCGCCGCAGCTCGATGGGCCGGCCGCGGCGGCCCACCTTCTCCCCCGGCACGCCGGGGCCGTACTCGACACCGTCGACGCAGACCGACCCGGAGTCGGGCGGCTCCAGCAGGTTGATGCTCCGCAGGACCGTGGACTTGCCCGAGCCGGAGGGCCCGAACAGCACGACGTGCTCGCCGGCGTGGACCTCGAGGTCGATGCCGCGCAGGACCTCCAGCTTGCCGAAGGACTTGCGGATGCCGCGGATCCGGACGACGGGCTCGCCCACGGGCCCGCCTGCCGGGCCGTCGGGCACCGTGGCGGCGCCCGGCTGGTCCTCGATCGTGCTCACGCCCGCACCTCCGTCACGCACACGTACAGGTCGTCCGGGTCGGAGAAGTAGGCGTAGCGCCAGGTCGCCCCGGCTCCCAGGTCCACGCTCACCGGCTCGCCGACCAGCTCGATGCCGAGGCTGCCGAGGTGGTCGACGGCCGACTCGAGGCAGCGCGCGCCGATCGCGAACTCGAAGGTGCCGAGGTGGCCCCACTCCCCGCGCATGTCCGGGGAGGCCGGGTAGTGCTGCACGGGCTCGAGGGCCCCGCCGATCGGGTTGGTCAGGAGCATCATGCGCATCCGGGGCGGGGTGCGCTCGCCGAACCACGGGTGCATCGGCTCGAAGTAGCCGTCGGACTCGAAGAGCTGGCCCGTGAAGCCCAGGTCCCGGTAGAAGGCGCGGGTGCGCTCGATGTCGGAGACGCCGAAGGCCACGTGGTTGACCCCGTGCGGGCCCTCCTCGAGCGGCCACCCGGCCGCGAGCGTCGACCACTCGATCAGCTCGATCTTGGCGCCGTCGGGGTCCGCGACGTACGACAGGCCGCAGTGGGTCTGGTAGGGGTCGAGGTCCGCCTCGTTGGGGTCCATCAGGCTGGGGTGGCCGGCGGCGACCAGCCCCGCGTGGAACTCCGCCTGCCCGTTGACGTGGACGCAGACCTCGCAGATCCCCGGCTCGCCCCAGGCCTGGCCCGCGGGCATCGGGGGCGGAGTGCGGTCGAGCAGCTGGACGAGCTTGATGCCGGCGCGGCCGAGCACGGTCGGTGAGCCCGCACGGAGGTAGAGCACCCGCGCCTCGGTGTGGTCGCTCCCGCTGACGCGGGCCAGCCCGGGCAGGGGGCCGGTGTAGTCGAACGACTCGTCGGTGAAGCCGAGCTCGGCGTAGAAGGACCGGGCAGCATCGACGTCCGAGACGCCGATCCCGATGTGGTCGAGGCCGGACAAGGTGCCGAACTGTCGTCGGGTGGTAGTCACCATCCGCGTCGGTTCCTCTCGGGTAGGCGCCGCGTGGTGCCGGTATGGTCGCAGATCGAAACTGTTGCGCGCAATACGTACAACTCAGCCGCTTTGCGTTCATTTGGGCGCTTGACGCGCAAAGCCCGCCGTCCGGACAATGGGCCCCGTGCCCGTCGCCCCTCCTGTCCAGCTCGGCGTGAAGCTCCCCCACACCGGAGCGGCCGCTCCCTCCGGTCTGCCGGCCCGGGCCCGCGCGCTCGAGGACGCGGGGTTCGACTCGCTCTGGGTCAGCGACCACGTGGTGATGCCGCGGACGATCGGCTCCTACTACCCCTTCGCCGCGGACGGTCGCGCCACCTGGACGGGCGAGGTGCCCTACGTCGAGGCGCTGGTGGCGATGGCGGCTGCCGCCGCCGCGACCGAGCGCGTCCGCATCGGCAGCGCCGTCCTGGTGCTCCCCCAGCGCAACCCCGTGCTGCTGGCCAAGCAGGTGGCCAGCATCGACGCGGTGAGCGGCGGCCGGGTCGAGCTCGGCGTCGGCGCGGGCTGGCTGCGCGAGGAGTTCGAGGCGCTGGGCGCGTCCTTCGAGGACCGCGGTGCGCGCACCGAGGAGTGGATCGCCGTGCTGCGCGAGTGCTGGTCGGGACGGCCGGGGCCGCGCACCGGCCTCTACCCCTTGGCCGACGACCTGGTCCAGCTCCCGGTCCCGCCGCACCCGGTCCCGGTGCTCGTCGGCGGCCACACCAAGGCGGCGTTCCGCAGGGCCGGCACGCTCGGTGACGGCTGGCTGGCCCAGCAGGCCGTGCCGGAGCTGGACGTGCCGCACCTCGGCACCGAGATCGAGGCCGTGCGCGAGCACGCCCGGCGCGTCGACCGGGACCCGGGCGAGCTCCGCTTCACCCTGCGCCTGGTCGAGTCGCTCGGACGCGAGGCGGACGTCGCCGCGCGGCTGGCCGACCTGGCCGCGGTCGGGGTGCACGAGGTGATCGTCGACGTCGACCTGGCCGGTGACCCCGGGCAGCCCGGCAGGGTCCACGACACCCTGCGCGCAGCCGCGGGGGCCTCCGCGTGAGGCCGCAGCTCCTCACCGGACGCCGAGTGCTCGTCACCGGCGCGGCCCGCGGCATCGGTGCCGCCACGGTCACCGCCTTCGCCGAGATGGGGGCGGTGGGCGCGGCCCTCGACCTGCCCGGCGCCCCCGGCCCCCTTCCCGCCGGCTGGCTGGCGGTCGACTGCGACGTGACGGACGCGGACGCCGTGGCGTCCGCCGTCGAGACCGCGGCGCACGGGCTCGGTGGCCTCGACGGCGTGGTGGCGGCCGCGGGCGTCGTCCCGTCCTGGCAGGAGCCGGCCGACCTCGACCTGGACGACTTCGACCGGGTGCTGGCGGTCAACGTGCGTGGCGTGGCCGCCACCGTCAAGCACGCCGGGCCCCGGCTCGGCCCCGGCAGCGCGATCGCCGTGGTCGGGTCGCTCAACTCCTGGCGCGGTGACCCCCACATCTGGTCCTACGCCGCCAGCAAGCACGCCGTCCTGGGGCTGGTGCGGTCCGCGGCGATCGCCCTGGGCCCCGCCGGCGTCCGGGTCAACTGCGTCGGTCCCGGGCCGGTGGCGACCGAGGCACTCCTCGGCCGGCTCGCCGGGAGGGCGGCCGCCGGGGCCGCGAGCCGCGACGAGGCGCTGCGCGCCGCGGCCGACCTGACCGCGCTCGGCCGGATCGCGACGGTCGAGGATGTCGTCAACACGCTGGCCTTCCTGGTCAGCGACCTGGCCGGCGGCATCACCGGCCAGCTCCTGCCCGTCGACGGAGGACTGCTGTGACCACACCCGACCCACTCGCCGGGCGCACCGTGCTCCTCACCGGCGCCTCGGGCGGCATCGGCTCGGCGACCGCGCAGGCGCTCCTGCACGCCGGCGCCGACGTCCTCGGCCACTACCGGCAGGACCGCGAGGCCGCGGAGCGAGCCGTCTCCGGCGAGCACCGCGAGCGGGCCCAGCTGGTGGCCGGCGACCTGGCCACGCCGGCCGGGGCGCGCGCCCTGTGGCGCGAGGCGGAGGCGATCCGGCCGGTCGACGTCCTGGTCCTGAACGCCGCGGCGATGGCGGCGACCCCGTTCGACGGCGACGACGAGGCCTGGGACGCCGGGTGGGAGCAGCTGCTCGCGGTCAACGTCGTCGGCTCCGGGGCCCTGCTGCGCGAGGCCGTCCGCACCTTCGCGGAGCGAGGTGGCGGCACCGCCGTGGTGGTCTCCAGCTGGGCCGCGGAGCAGGGCTCGCGCATCCTGGACGTCAGCGGCTACGCCGCCTCCAAGGCAGCGATCCGCAACCTCGCCCAGACGCTGGCCCGCCACCACGCGCGGGCCGGCGTCCGCATCTACATCGTCGCGCCGGGGGTGGTCGACGCCGGCATGGGCGTGGCCGACCAGACGGCCGAGCAGCGCCGGGCGGTGGCCGAGGGACTCGCCTCGGGCGAGCTCGTCGGGGCCTCCGAGGTGGCCGGGCTCATCGCGTTCCTGGCCTCCGACGCATGCCCTAGTCTCACGGGGGCCACCATCGACCTCAACGGCGCGACCTATGTCCGGTGAGGGTGCCACGAGGAGCGAGGGAGCTGCTGTGACCGACGACGACCGCGAGGCGGGAGAGGTCACCGGTCGCCACCGCGACTTCGTGCAGTCCCTCGAGCGCGGGCTCGCGATCATCAGGGTCTTCGACGCCGACCGGCCCCGCCTGACCGTCTCCGAGATCGCGCAGGTCTCCGGGCTCACCCGCGCGGCGGTCCGCCGCTTCCTCTTCACCCTCACCGAGCTGGGCTACGTCCAGCCGCACGGCAACGGCTACGAGCTCACCCCCCAGGTGCTGGAGCTCGGCTACTCCTACCTCTCCTCCCTCACCTTCCCCGAGGTCGCGCTCCCCCACCTGGAGAAGCTCGTCGCCGAGACCGGCGAGGCGAGCGAGGGCTCGATCCTCGACCGCGACGACGTGGTCTACGTCGTCCGCGTGCCGGGGCCGGCGCTCATGACGATCTCGGTGAGCGTGGGCGCCCGACGCCCGGCGTACAACACCGCGATGGGTCGGGCCATGCTGGCCAACCTGTCCGGGCCGCGGCTCGAGACCTACCTGGAGACGGCCCGGCTCGAGCCGACGCTGCCCCACACCATCACCGACGTCGCCGCCCTGCGCGAGGAGCTGGCCCACGTCCGGGAGCAGGGCTACGCCCTGGTCAACCAGGAGCTGGAGATCGGCCTGGTGGCGGTGGCGGTCCCGGTGCGCGACCGCCATGGTCAGGTGCGCGCTGCGATCAACCTCTCCACCCACATCGGGCGCAAGTCCGTCGCCGACATGCGGGCGCTGGTCCCTCGCGTGCAGCAGGCCGCCGCCGACATCGAGCTGGGGCTGCGGCACTCGGTCAGCTGGTCCGACTGACCAACGCGCTCGGCGTACGTCAGACCGAGGAGCGGTGCGCCGGCGCAGCGGGCGCCTCGCTCCCGCGCTGGCCGGACGCCCCGCTCTGCGGGTCCGCGACGGCGGTGAAGTAGAGCAGGAGGGACAGCGAGCCGAACAGGACCACGAGCACCTGCACCAGGTCGAGGAGGTCGTTCATGTCTTGCCTCATGCCATCGTGGTGCCGACCCCAAACCCGGCCGGCCATCTTTCACCCGAACGGCTGGGGAGAACCACCGCGAGGCCCATCACCTGTCGCCAGGGGGCCATTCCGTTACACCTCCGCGCAGATACGTCCATCCCTCTAGACCGGTCCGCGCTCAGCGACCGGGGCCGGGCATGGCGCGGTCCCCGGCCGGGTAGTTCCGAGGCGGTGCTCCGGTCATCGGAGCAGGAACAGCAGGAGGACAGTCATGGGTTACGGATTCGGCGGCTTCTTGGTGGTCGTGGGGCTCGTGCTGGCGCTCGCGGTCACCGACACCATCAGCGGGGTCGACCTGACCGCGGTCGGCTGGATCATGGCGCTGGTCGGCCTGGCCGTGCTGGCGCTCACCGCGTTCACGTGGAACCGCAGCACCGGGGCGCACAGCCTGACCACCACGACGCACGCCGACGGGTCACAGTCCGTCAGCGAGCGCCGGACCGACGTCTGACCGACGCCTGAGCGCATGACCCTCCGACTCAGCCCTCAACCGGCTCGGTGCTCCGAGTGCGGCACGCGGCGGCCTCCCGGGATGTCCTGTCCCAACCCCTCGTGCCCCAGCCGCCGGCGCGGATGAACCCGCGACCGGCAGACCCCACCCACACCTAGGAGTTCACATGTTCCTCATCTGGCTGCTCGCCGTCGTCATCGGCATCGCGGGCATCGTCTCGCTCTTCCGGGGCCAGGTCCTGCTCGGGATCATCCTCATCATCCTGGCCTTCGTCGTCGGACCCGGCGGCTACAGCATCTTCAAGTAGCCCTCGCAGCACGGAGGGCGCTCAGCCACGCGCCGGCCGCTCCACGCCGAGGTCCGCGACCAGCGCCTCCACGCGCCTCCGGATCTCGTCGCGGATCGGGCGGACCGCCGCCACGCCCTGCCCGGCCGGGTCGTCGAGGACCCAGTCCTCGTACCGCTTGCCCGGGTAGAAGGGGCACGCGTCGCCGCAGCCCATCGTGACGACGACGTCGGCGGTCCGCACGGCCGAGTCGGTCAGCAGCGTGGGGCGCTCCGCCCGGAGGTCGATGCCCTCCTCGGCCATCACCTCGACCGCGGCCGGGTTGACCCGGTCGGCCGGCTCCGAGCCGGCCGAGAGGACCTCGACCCGTTCGCCGGCGAGGTGCTGGAGGTAGCCGGCCGCCATCTGCGAGCGGCCGGCGTTGTGCACGCAGACGAAGAGGACGGTCGGGCGAGCGGTCATGCCGGGGCCTCCTGGGACGGGTGGAGCAGGGACACGAGCACCAGCCCCACGGCGCCGCCGAGCAGCTGCACGGCGACGAACGCCGGCGCGGACGCCGGCGCGATGCCGGCGAAGGTGTCGGAGAGCGTGCGCGAGAGCGTCACGGCCGGGTTGGCGAAGCTGGTGGAGCTGGTGAACGAGTACGCCGCGGTGATGTAGCCGCCGACGGCGTACGCGACCGTCTCCGGGCGACCTCCGCGCAGCGTCCCGAAGACGACGACGACGAGGCCCGCCGTGGCGACGACCTCGGCCAGCAGCGTGCCGCCGGTGGCCCGGTGGTGGCCGGACCAGGTCACGGCGTCCAGGTCGAACATCAGGTTGGCGAGGACGCAGCCGACCACGCCACCGACGAGCTGGGCCGCCACGGACAGGGCGGCCTCGCGCGTGCTGACCAGCCCGAGCACGCGCTCGACCACCGTGACCACGGGGTTGAAGCTGGCCGAGACCGGCTGCAGCGCCAGGATCAGCGCCACGAGCGCAGCGCCGGTCACCAGGCTGTTCTCCAGGAGCTGCAGGCCCACGTCGTCCGGTGAGAGCCGCTGGGCGGCGATGCCCGAGCCCACCACGGCCATGACCAGGAACGCCGTGCCGACGAGCTCGGCCGTAAGGCGGCGGCGCAGCGTCACCCCGCGACGCCGCCGAGCAGCGCGCCCAGGTCCCCCAGCGCCTCGGGCTGCACGCGGTAGTAGACCCACACCCCGCGCTTGCTGCGGCTCAGCAGCCCCGCGTCGTGCAACACCTTGAGGTGGTGGCTGATCGTCGGCTGGGAGAGGTCGAAGGCGTCGTTCAGGTCGCACACGCAGGCCTCGCCGTCGGCGTGCGAGGCGACCAGGGAGAGCAGCCTCAGGCGGACCGGGTCGGCCAGCGCCTTGAGGAGCGGCGCGATGCGCTCGGCGGCCTCCGCCGCCAGCGGCTGCTTGGTCAGCGGCGCGCAGCAGGCCACCGCCTCCACCGGGGTCAGCTCGAGCACGGACTTCGACACCCGTCGATATTGACATCCATCGATGTGATGCGCAAACTCCGGACATAGACATCCATCTATGTGAAGGAGACACCATGTCCCGCATCCAGCTCGCCCTCAACGTCGACGACCTCGAGGCCTCCATCGGCTTCTACTCCCGGCTCTTCGACACCCAGCCCGCCAAGGTCCGCCCGGGCTACGCGAACTTCGCCGTGGCCGAGCCCCCGCTGAAGCTGGTCCTCATCGAGAACCCGGGTCACGGCGGCTCGGTGAATCACCTCGGGGTCGAGGTCGAGGACGTGGACACCGTCGACGCACTCCAGAACCGACTGGCCGAACAGGGGCTGGCCTCGGTGGACGAGCGGGACACCACCTGCTGCTACGCCCGCCAGGACAAGTTCTGGGTGCGGGGCACGCCGGACGGCGAGGCGTGGGAGGTCTACACCGTGCTGGCCGACGGCGCGACGCCGAACGGCGAGGCCGAGGGCCAGGCGTGCTGCACCGACAAGCTCGTCGAGCCCTCCCCGGCGTAGGAGCGCGCCACTGCCTGCTGCGGCTGAGCCCGGGCCCCGCCCCGAGGTGACGATTCGGCCAACCACCCGGTCAAGCCATAGACGAGAACACGTTCTAGTTGGCAGAGTGTCGCCGATCACACGGGCTGCTCACGCCGTCCTGGTGTCCGAGGGGAAGCACTGACGCTTTGGGGAGAGGGAACCTGATGACCGTGCGTACACGCACCCGAACGCTCGCCGCCGTGGGCGTCGCGACCCTGCTGCTGGGCCTGGCGGCCTGCGGCGGGGGCGGCGACGACGACAAGAAGGGCGGATCCGGTGGCGCGCTGCCCACCCAGGACCCGAGCGTCAAGTTCACCGGCGACCCGGTCACGGTCATGACGATCTCGACCTACGACACCGACACGATCAACGCCAAGGTGGTCCTCGACATCGCCCAGGGCGCGGTCGTGCAGATCAACAACGACGGCGGCATCGGCGGGCACGAGCTCAAGCTCCTCACCTGCAACGACAGCGCCGACCCCAACAAGGCGGCCGACTGCGCCCGCCAGGCGGTCGACGCGGGCGTCTCCGCCATGGTCGGCGGCTTCACCGCCAACGGTGACTCGGTGATGCCGATCCTGGAGGCGGCCGGCATCCCCTGGTTCGCCCCGCCGGGCATCTCCTCGGCCGAGCTGTCCAGCCCGGACAGCTACCCGATCACCTCCGGTGTGCTGGGCCTGGCCGGTCTGGGCCAGATGGCCGCCGAGGACGGCTGCGACAAGGTCGCCTCGGTCAACTACGACCTCCCCTCCGCCGGCGCGATCAGCCAGCTCGTCGACCTGGCCCTGACCAACGCGGGCCACGACCCGTCGACGCTGATCAAGGTGCCGCCGACGACGACCGACTTCAGCACCATCGCGCAGGAGACCAGCGACTACGACTGCGCCGTGGTCGGCACCCCGCCGCAGCCGCTGCTCGGCATCGCGGCCGCGGGCGCCCAGCTCGGCAGCACGACCAAGTACTACGTCGTGCCCGGCGGCCTGACCGACTCGGCCGCCAAGCAGGGCGGGGCCGCGCTCGAGGGCAGCAAGACGCTCTCGAACTTCCCGACCTCGACCGACCCGATCTGGGACGAGGCCAAGAAGTACGTCGGCGACCTGGACGACGAGGAGAACGGCGGCTGGTCCGCCCTCTACTTCCAGAACACCTGGGTGGCCTACCGGACCCTGCTCTCGCTGGTGAAGAACAACGACGACCTGAGCGCGGCCGGCATCAAGGCCACCCTCGACGCCACCACGCAGGTCGACACCGACGGGTTCGCGCCGCCGTTCAGCTTCGCCGAGGACTTCCCGGCGCCGGGGCTGAACCGGGTGTTCAACTACTCCGAGCTGACCTTCGTCATCAAGGACGGCAAGCTCGTCCCGGACGGCACGGCCACCAAGGACATGCGTCTGGCGCTCGTCCCGGCCTCCTAGACCTGTGACGACGACAACCTCACCCGGGCCGGCGGCGACGCCGGCCCGGTCCGGCGAGGTCGTCGTGGAGGCGCGGGGACTGACCGCCGGCTACGGCGGCACCCCGGCCATCCACGGCCTGGACCTCGAGGTCAGGGCCGGCGAGGTGGTGGCCCTGCTCGGTGCCAACGGCGCCGGCAAGACCACGACCATGCTGGCGCTGGCGGGCGAGGTGGCGCCGATCTCCGGCACCGTCTCCTTCCACGGTGACGACCGCCGCCGGCGGCTGCACCAGCGCTCGCGCCAGGGGCTCGGCTTCCTGACCGAGGAGCGGTGCGTGTTCATGGAGCTCACGGGGTGGCAGAACCTCAAGCTCGGCCGCGGCCGCCCCGACAAGGCCCTGGAGCTCTTCCCCGAGCTCGAGGAGCACCTCGGCAAGCGGGTCGGGCTCCTCTCCGGCGGCCAGCAGCAGATGCTGGCCCTGGGCCGGGTGCTCGCCTCCGGGCCGCGCGTCCTCCTGGCCGACGAGCTGTCGCTGGGCCTGGCCCCCCTGGTGGTGGAGCGGCTGCTCTCCGCCGTCCGCGCCGCCGCCGACCAGGGTGTCGCGGTGGTGCTGGTCGAGCAGCACGTCCGCCAAGCGCTCGCCATCGCCGACCGGGTGCACGTGCTGCGCCGCGGCCGGATCGTGATGTCCGGCGACGCCGACGACCTCCGGGGCGACGCCGACGGCATCGCCGCCCACTACCTCACAGGTGACGCCGACACGCCATGAGCACCCCACGGCGATCTTCGCCTCCCCCGCTCCGCTCCTCCACCGACCATCGCCGAGGGGACCCCGCACAGCCATGACCGACCTCCTCCGCTTCGCGCTGCTCGGCTTCGGGACCGGCGGCATCTACGCCCTGCTCGGCCTGGGGCTCGTCGTCATCTACCGCGGGTCGGGCGTGATCAACTTCGCCCAGGCCGGCTTCGCGCTGGTCGGCGCCTACCTGGTCCACCAGCTCCACGTGACCGACGGGCACGGCATGGCCGTCTCGATCGTGGCGGCCGTGCTGGCCTGCGCGCTGATCGGCGTGCTCGTGCACTTCCTGGTCATGCGTCCGCTGCGCTCGGCCAGCCCGCTGGCGCGGGTGATCGCCACCCTGGGCGTGCTCACCGTCCTCTCGCAGTCGGTGGTGCTGAAGTACGGCCCGCAGGCGGTGATCTCCAAGTCCCCGGTCCCGACCGAGGCGGTGACCCTGCCCGGCGACATCGTGGTCGGCCGGTACGCCTTCTACCTGGTGGCCATCGCCGCGGTGATGGCGCTGCTGCTCACCGTCACCAGCGTCCAGACCAGGTTCGGGTACGCCGTGTCGGCGGCCGCGGAGAACCCGCGCGCGGCGTCGGCCCTGGGCTGGTCGCCCGATCTCCTGGCCAGCGTCACCTGGTCCGTGGGCGGCGGGCTGGCCGCGGTGGCGGGGGCTCTGATGCCGGCCACCACCGCCGGGTTCATCTCGCCCATCACCTTCAGCATCCTGGTGATCGGCGCGCTCGCGACCGCGCTGCTGGGCGGCTTCCGCTCCTACCCGGCCGCGCTGCTCGGCGGCGTCTTCCTCGGCGTGGCCCAGTCCCTGGCGACCCACTGGAGCAACGACCTGCTCGAGGCCACGCATCGGCAGGGCGTCGCCGACGCCGTGCCGTTCCTGGTCATCATCGTGGTGCTCGTGGTCCGCGGGCGCGGGCTTCCCCTGCGGGGCAGCATCACCGACCGGCTGCCCCGGGTCGGCACCGGGCGGGTGCGCCCGCTGGTCGTCGTGGCGCTGGCCGCGCTCGCGGTGGTGTGGCTGTTCACCTCCTCGGCCTCGTGCAGCGCCGAGGGCTGCACCAACGTCCAGCGCTACGTCGCGACGATCATCAGCGTCACCTTCGCGATCATCGGCCTGTCCGTGGTCGTGCTCACCGGCTACACCGGCCAGCTGTCCCTCGCGCAGTACGCCCTGGCCGGCATCGGCGCCTTCACCGCCGGCAAGCTGACCGCGGCGCACGGCTGGTCCTTCGAGCCGGCGCTGCTGGTCGGCGTGCTGGTCGCCATGGCCATCGGGTTCCTCTTCGGCCTGCCGGCGCTGCGGACCCGCGGCGTCAACCTGGCCGTGGTCACCTTCGGCCTGGGCTTCGCCGTGCTGCAGCTGGTCTTCAGCAACAGCAGCTACACCGAGAACGCCCGCGTCGCCCCCGAGGGCATCTCGTTCCTGGGGCTCGACGTCGACCCGGTCCACCACCCGCGCAACTACGCGATGCTCTGCCTGGCCTTCCTGTTCCTCGCGGCGCTGGCGGTGGCGAACCTCCGGCGCGGCCGCACCGGCCGAAGGCTGCTCGCCGTCCGCACCAACGAGCGCGCCGCGGCGGCGATCGGCGTCAACGTCCTGGAGGCCAAGCTCTACGCCTTCACGCTCTCGGCCGGCATCGCCGGGCTCGGCGGCGTCCTGCTGGCGTTCTCCAGCCAGTCGATCCAGTACAACGCGCTCTACACCTCCGGCGCGTCGATCAGCGTGCTGGTGCTGACGGTGATCGGCAGCGCCGGCTACCTGGCCGGGCCGATGATCGGGTCGCTGCTCGCCTCGGGCGGCGTGATCACCCTGACCTCGTCGGGTACGCCCACGAACGCCGCCCTCGAGGACGCGTCGAGCTGGCAGCAGTACCTGCCGCTGGCGACCGGCGTGCTGCTCCTGGTCGTCCTGATCCTGAACCAGAACGGCGTGGCCGAGCGGCTGGACGCCTTCACCCGCGGCTTCCGCAGCCGCATCCCCGGGCTGCGCCCCGGGGCGCCCGAGCCGCTGCCCGCCGCGGTCCGCACCACGGTGGCCGGGCGGACGCTCGGCGTCCACGGGCTCACGCAGCGGTTCGGCGGCTTCACGGCCCTGCAGGACGTCGACCTCGAGGTCGGGCCCGGCGAGGTGGTGGGGCTGCTCGGCCCCAACGGCGCGGGCAAGACCACCCTGATCGACTGCGTCTCGGGCAACAACCGCCTCAGCGCCGGGTCGATCACCTGGGACGGCCAGGACGTCACCCGCTGGGCGCCGTACCGCCGCTCGCGCGCCGGGCTCTCGCGGTCCTTCCAGTCCCTCGAGCTCTTCGACGACCTCACGGTCCGCGAGAACGTGCTGGCCGCGGCCGACCCGCGGGACCGGCTGGCCTACCTCACCGACCTGGTCCGGCCCGGCCACCGGCCGCTGCCGGCCCCCGTGGTGGCCGCCGTGGAGGAGCTGGGCCTGGCGCCGCTCCTGGACCGGCGCGCCGAAGACCTGTCCTACGGCCAGCGACGCCTGGTGGCGATCGCGCGGGCGGTGGCCAGCAGCCCGTCGGTGCTCATGCTCGACGAGCCGGCCGCCGGGCTGGACGAGACCGAGAGCGCCGAGCTGGGCCGGCTGATCCGCCGGCTGGCCGACGAGTGGGGCATGGGCGTGCTGCTCATCGAGCACGACGTGGCGCTGGTGCTGCAGAACGCCGACCGCGTCGTGGTCCTCGACTTCGGCCAGAAGATCGCCGAGGGCAGCCCCGCCGAGATCCGCAACGACCCCGCGGTGCGCAAGGCCTACCTCGGCGAGGAGGCCGAGTCCCCCGCGACCCGGGAGCCCGCCAGCTGACCGCTCGCCTAGTGACCCACGACGGCGGCCGGGTCGACCGCCTTGGGCGGCCTGGTCCGCGGCAGGAAGAACGCCGGCACCAGGCAGCAGGCGACCAGCACGGTGCCCACCACGAAGCAGGTGGCGAACGACCCGGTCATGTCGCTGACCACCCCGGTCGGGGTCGTGGCCCTGGAGCCGTTGAAGCCGTTGGTGAGCAGCACCGAGAAGAGCGCGGTGCCGATCGAGGCGGCGACCTGCTGGTTGATGTTCATCAGCGTCGAGGCGCGGGCGATCTCGTGGTCCTGCAGCGTCTGCAGCGCCGCGGTCATGATCGGCATCATCGTGCAGCCCATGCCGAGCCCCATGACGAACAGCGCCCCGATGAGGAAGGCGTAGGACGGTGACTGCGCCGCGAAGCCGTCCCCGGAGGCGACGACCTCGGAGGTGCCCACGCCGACCTGGGTGAAGGCGGCCATGGCCACCACGATCACCGCGATGCCGGTGAGCACGATCTTGCCCGGCCCGATCCGGTCGCTGAGCACCCCGGCCACCGGCATGGTCAGCATCGCCCCGATGCCCTGCGGGGCCAGCAGCAGCCCCGCGCTCAGGGTGGTCTCGTGGCGGGTCAGGAGGAAGTACTGCGGGAACAGCAGGCTGGCGCCGAAGAAGGCGATCGCGAACAGCGCCATCGCGATCACCGCCACGGTGAGCCGCGAGTTGCGGAAGAGGTGGAGGTCGATGAGCGGGTGGTCGCGCCGCGAGGACAGCTCACGGAAGACGAAGGCGACGACCAGGAGCGCGCCGACCGCCGCCGAGACCAGCACGCGCGCGGCGAGGACGGTGCCCTCGCCGGGGATCGAGGAGACGCCGAAGAGGAACAGCGCGAGCCCGGGCGAGAGGAGGAGCATCCCGATCCAGTCGAAGGTCTCGCTCGGCGACACGTCGTCGCGGGGCAGGACCCGCGCGGCGTAGACCAGGGCCACCGCCCCGATCGGCACGTTGATGAGGAAGATCCAGTGCCAGCTGGCCACGTCGATGAGCCAGCCGCCGAGGATGGGCCCGAAGATCGGCCCCAGGAGCATCGGGACGCCGAGCACCGCCATCACCCGACCGACCCGGTCGGGGCCGGCGGCGCGGGTCATGATCGTCATCCCGACCGGCATGAGCATCCCGCCGCCGAGGCCCTGGAGGACCCGGAAGGCGGTGAGCGTCTCGATGCTGGTGGCCAGCGCGCACAGCGCGGAGCCGGCCGCGAACAGCAGCACCGCCACCATGTAGAGCCGCTTGGTGCCGAACCGGTCGGCGGCCCAGCCGCTGACCGGGATGACCGTGGCCAGGGCCAGCGTGTAGCCGGTCATGGTCCAGGCGGCGGCCGCGGGCGAGGCGTCGAAGACGTCCTGGAAGGTGGGTTGGGCCACCGAGACGACGGTGATGTCGAGGATCGACATGATCGCGCCGAGCACCACGACCCCGGCCACGAGCAGCACCCCGCGGTCGAGCCTGTCGTCGCCGTCCCGGTCGGCCTGCGTGGAGGTGGTTCCTGTGGTCACTGATCCACGGTAGGTCGAGCGACGGACACCGTTCACCCCTGTTTGCGCAGGTTCGGCGCCGACGTGTCCGTGGTCACACGGTGCCACCCCGGCTGCGGACCGGCATGATGAGCGCCATGACGCAGCCGGTCGAGAAGTCGTTCACGGGCACGGGCGGCACCAACATCGTGTACGACCTCTACGAACCCGACGCCGCCCCCATGGGACTGATGCTGGTCACGCACGGCGTGGCCGAGCACGCCGGGCGCTACCACCACGTCGCCGACCTGCTCGTCGGGCTCGGGTTGCGGGTGGCGATCCCGGACCACCGGGGCCACGGCCGCTCCGGCGGCAAGCGGCTGCTGGTCCGCGACCTGTCGGAGTTCACCACCGACCTCGAGACGCTGCGGACCCTCGAGCTGGTCGACGGCCGGCCGACGTACCTCCTGGGGCACAGCATGGGCGGCGAGATCGCCCTGGACTACGCGCTCGACCACCAGGCCTCGCTGGCCGCCCTGGTCCTGTCCGCGCCGGCGGTGCTGCCTGGCGACGACATCTCGCCGTTGCTGATGAAGGTGGCCAAGGTGATGGGCAAGCTGGTGCCCGGGCTGCCGGGGCAGAAGCTCGGGTCCGGCTCGATCTCGCGCGACCCCGCCGTGGTCAAGGCCTACGACGAGGACCCGCTGGTCTTCCGCGGCGCGCTGACGGCCGGCATCGGCGGCGCGATGCTGCGGACCATGGAGACCTTCCCGTCGCGGCTCCCGTCGCTGAAGCTGCCCCTGCTGGTCATGACCGGGACCGAGGACAAGCTGGTCAAGCCCGAGGGGGCCGAGCTGGTGGTACGGCTGGCCGGCTCCACGGACAAGACCCTCAAGACCTACGACGGGCTCTACCACGAGGTGTTCAACGAGCCGGAGAAGGACCTCGTGCTCGGGGACCTGTCGGACTGGCTGAAGGCCCACCTCGCGGGCTGAGGCCCGCCTCCCCGCCGGCGTCAGTCCCGGAACCGCCGGTAGCTGTAGACCAGCAGACCCAGGGCGGCGATCCCGGAGAGGATCAGGCTGGAGCCGGTGGCCCAGCCGCCGACCAGCCACCACGACTCACGCAGCGGCCACCACCCCGGCGCCTCCGGCCGCACGCCCCAGAGCACGCCGAGCGCCACCAGGCCGAGGGCGAGCACGAGCGAGACCCCGATCCGCGTCGGCGTGGCCACTCCGTCGGCCGCCGTCTTGAACGCCTGATTCTTGACGGGCTCGACCCGGCGCTCGGCCCAGGTGAACTGCTGGGACAGGATCGCCAGGCCCGCGAACAGGAGCAGGAGGCCGGGGCCCGGCAGCACCATGGCCGCGAGGCCCAGGACGACCAGCACCCAGCCCAGCACCTGGGCGCCGGCCCGCTTGGCGGTGCTGACACCCCTGACCACCCCGCCTCCTAGCCCGCCGCCGCGCCGGGCACGTCGTCGGCGTCCGGCGGCGTGACCACGGTGTTCTCGTGGTCGAACTCCGGGCTGGCCGGCATCGCGACGTCGCCCGGCTCCGTGGTCGGCTCGCTCGGGGTCCCGGGGACCGCGTGCCCGTCGTCGGGGTCGGACGGGGCATCGGGGTCGACCGGCTCCTCGGGCGGGACCGTGGGCTCTTGGGGTGAGGTGACCATGCCTGCTCGGTATCCGCGACCGCCGCCCGTACGCGTCGACGAGGACGCCGGCGCGCGGCGCCACCTCAGTCCCTCCCGACCTCCAGCTCCGGGGCGGGCAGACCCTGGGCCAGCACCTCGCGGACCTCGTGCACCGGCCGCCAGCGGTCGTGCAGCGTGGTGATCAGCGAGATCAAGGAGAGGAAGAAGAGCGTGTCGTAGCCGTCGAGCCGGGCGTTGTGGCGGCCCAGCAGCGGGTCGGCGACGACGACGAGGGCGACGTTCATGGCCAGGCGCGCGGCGAAGGACAGGGCGGTGCCTCGGATGGTCCAGCGGCGGCGGGCGGCGGCCAGGGTCACCGCGGAGTCGAAGACCACGACGACCGCGACGCCGATGAAGACGTCGGTGGCCGAGCCGGTGAAGTCCGGCAGCATCTGGGAGAAGATCACCGCCACCAGTCCGAGCAGGACCACCTTCTCCAGGGTCCCGCGGGACAGGATCGCGTCGAAGCGCATCCGCCAGGCGGCCTGCTCCTCGGGCTCGTCGATCTCCTCGGGCAGCGCCTCGGGCCGGAACCGCCAGGTCCAGTCCGCCGGCCGGAGCCGGGGCCGCACCACCCGCTGGAAGGCGAGGCCGATCCCGAGCACCACCACGATGATGAGCCCGCCGAACCACCAGTGCCGGCTGATCTCGTCGGTGACGTCGAGCTCGGCCACGTGCAGCCAGTACTCCTGCGGCAGCTTGACGAAGACCCAGATCAGCGCCGCCGCGCTCAGCCACCAGCCCACGAGGAGCTGGGTCGGCTTCCAGCGCGAGCGGATCGTCTCGTAGGCGATGAAGAAGTACTCGAAGACGTTCGGGAAGAGCAGCAGCAGCCAGCGGGTGTGGGTCAGCTCGAAGGCCAGCGCCCCCACGAGCCGATAGAAGTAGAGGAACCAGGCGATGCGGAAGGCCGGCACGCTCTCCCAGTTGCGCAGCGTGGAGAGGTAGGCCATGGACAGGTAGAAGACGTCCATGGCCTTGTCGTAGCTCTGGTAGTTCGGCGGGTCGTGGCCGAAGGCCTGGAAGATCGTCTGGTCGACCCCGTCGAGGACCAGGCAGGCCACGACCGCGGGCAGCGGGTAGTACGGGATGAGCAGCGGCAGGACGAAGCGGCCACCGACGACGGCCACGAAGACCAGCGTCGTCGTGGTGTCCATGGTCGGAGTGTGGACCCTCGGTCAGCGGCCCTTCCAGACCGGCGCGCGCTTCTCGGCGAAGGCCCGGGCGCCCTCCTGGGCGTCCTCGGACACGAAGACCGGCCCCATGAGCTCGCCCTGCTTCGCCCAGCGCTCGGCGGAGCCCCAGTCGGGCGCCGACAGCGCGATCTGCTTGGTCACCGCGACCGCCAGCGGGCCGTTGGCGGCGACCGCACCGGCCAGCTCGACGGCGGCGTCCACCGCGGTCCCGTCGGGCACCACCCGGTTGACCAGCCCGAGCGCGGCCGCCCGGTCGGCGTCGATCGGGTCGCCGGTGAGGAGCATCTCCAGCGCGATGGCCGGCGGGATCCGCTGCGGCAGGTGCACCGCGGCGCCCGCGCCGGCCACCAGCCCGCGCTTGACCTCGGGCACGCCGAAGCGCGCGCCGGCCCCGGCGACCACCAGGTCGCACGCGAGCACCAGCTCGAAGCCGCCGGCCACGGCGTACCCCTCGACCGCGGCGATCAGCGGCTTGCGCGGCGGTCGCTCGGTCAGGCCACCCAGGCCGCGGCCCTCGACGATCGGGACGTCACCGGACAGGAAGCCCTTGAGGTCCATGCCGGAGGAGAAGAAGCCACCGCTCCCCGTCAGCACGCCGACCCGCAGCTCGTCCTCGCCGTCGAGCCGGTCCAGGGCCGCGGCCACGCCGCGCGCGACGGCCCCGTTGATGGCGTTGCGCGCTTCGGGCCGGTTGATGGTGATCACCAGGACGCCGTCGCGCACCTCGGTCAGGACGGCGTCGGGGGTCTCGTCGGTCATGGGGTTCCTCTCGGTGGGTGCGGCCGGTGGCCCTCGTAGGGTGCCGGTCCCCCAGCGCCGCGTCGAGCCGGTCTCAGAAGGTGCGGCACTCGTAGGGCGGCGTGCCCTTGCTGCCCTCCTCGACCCAGGCCTGGAACGCCTCCATCTTGTCGGCGGGGCACGTCGTGCTCGAGGTGCGCAGCCCGGCGTACGCCGCCGCGGGCAGGGCCACCGGCGCCAGGAAGAGCAGCGCGAGGAGC
>CAZEPK010000036.1:0-21934 GCA_964514085.1 uncultured Nocardioides sp. | reverse complement strand
CCACCAGTCTCCTCGGCCGGGCCCGCTCCCTCGCGGCCCGCACGAGGGGGCGTCCGCCTCAGGACGCCGCAGCGCCCGCTGCCAGCTCGACACCGGCTCCGCCCAGCACCGAGGAAAGGCACCAAGCATGAACTTCAAGAACCGGATCTCCGCGCTCGCGGCGGTGACTCTCGCAGCAAGCCTCGCGCTCTCCGCCTGCGGCGGCGACGACAGCAGCGGCTCCGCCAGTGGCGGCAGCGGCGGTGACAGCGGAGGGACCTACACCTTCCTGCCCAAGAACCTCGGGAACCCGTACTTCGACACCAGCGACAACGCCGGCAAGGCGGCCGTCGAGGCCTTCGGCGGCACCTACCAGGAGGTCGGCCCCGACAAGGGCAGCCCCGACGCGCAGGTGCCCTTCATCAACACCGCCGCCCAGCAGGGCGTCAAGGCGCTGATCGTCTCGGCCAACGACCCCAAGGCGATCTGCGACGCGCTCAACGAGGCCAGCGACGCCGGCGTCAAGATCATCACCTTCGACTCCGACACCGACGTCGACTGCCGCGACATGTACGTGCAGGCCGCGGACGCCGCCGGCATCGCCAAGGCCCAGGTGGACCTGATCGCCGACCAGATCGGTGACTCCGGCGAGGTCGCGATCCTCTCGGCGGCGGCCAACGCCACCAACCAGAACGCCTGGATCGACCTGATGGAGACCGACCTGGCCGACAACCACCCGAACATCCAGCTGGTCGACACCGTCTACGGCGACGACGACGACCAGACGTCGTTCGACAAGACCGCGGCGCTGCTGCAGTCCCACCCCGACCTCAAGGGCATCATCTCGCCCACCACGGTCGGCATCGCGGCCGCGGCGCGCTACCTGTCGACCTCGGACGCCAAGGGCAAGGTCGCGCTGACCGGGCTCGGCACCCCGAACCAGATGCGGGAGTACGTCAAGGACGGCACCGTCACCGCGTTCGCGCTCTGGAACCCCGCCGACCTGGGCACCCTCGCGGCCTACGCCGCCAAGGCCATGGTCGACGGTGACATCTCCGGCAAGGAGGGGGACTCCTTCTCCGCCGGTGACTTGGGCGACTTCACCATCGGCAAGGACGGCGCCGTGCTCCTGGGCGACCCGTACGTCTTCGACGCCGACAACATCGACGACTTCGACTTCTGAGCCGTCGACCGCCGCACCACCGCTGAACCGAGGACCAGACGTGCGCGTGTGCTTCCAGCTCCAGGTCAAGCCCGACCGGATCGCGGAGTACAAGGAACGCCACGCGCACGTCTGGCCCGACATGCTGGCCGCGCTGCACCGGACCGGCTGGCACAACTACTCGCTCTTCGTCAGGGACGACGGGCTGCTGATCGGCTACCTCGAGACGCCATCGCTCGAAGCGGCCCGGGTCGGCATGGCCGCCACCGAGGTCAACGCCCGGTGGCAGACAGAGATGGCGGAGTTCTTCGAGGAGCTCGAGGGGCAGGCGCCCGACGAGGGCTTCCTCGTCCTGGAGGAGGTCTTCCACCTCCCCTGAGGCGACGGAAGCGACCAGGCCAGGCCCCCCCGGGACCGGATGAGTGAGAGAGACATGACGACGTTCGACCAGATCGCCCCCCTGCTGGAGGGCCAGCGCATCGAGGTCCCCTCGTGGGCCTACGGCAACTCCGGCACCCGGTTCAAGGTCTTCGGCACCCCGGGCACGCCCCGGACCGTCGAGGAGAAGATCGCCGACGCCGCGACCGTGCACCGGTTCACGGGCCTGGCGCCCAGCGTGGCGCTGCACATCCCGTGGGACCTGGTCGACGACTACGCCGCCCTCCGGGCCCACGCCGAGGACCTCGGCATCACGATCGGCACGATCAACTCCAACACCTTCCAGGACGACGACTACCGGCTCGGTGCGCTGACCCACACCGACCCGAAGGTCCGTCAGAAGGCCATCGACCACCACCTCGAGTGCATCGACGTCATGGACGCCGCCGGCTCCCGCGACCTCAAGATCTGGCTGGCCGAGGGGTCGAACTACCCGGGCCAGGCCGACCTGCGGGGACGCCAGGACCGGCTGGCCGAGAGCCTGGCCGCGATCTACGAGCGGCTCTCGCCGGAGCAGCGGCTGGTGCTGGAGTACAAGTTCTTCGAGCCGGCGTTCTACCACACCGACGTGCCCGACTGGGGCACGGCGTACACCCACGTGGCCGCACTCGGGGACCGTGCGGTGGTCTGCCTCGACACCGGCCACCACGCGCCGGGGACCAACATCGAGTTCATCGTGGCCCAGCTGATCCGGCTCGGCAAGCTCGGCTCCTTCGACTTCAACAGCCGCTTCTACGCCGACGACGACCTCATCGTGGGTGCGGCCGACCCCTACCAGCTCTTCCGCATCCTCTTCGAGTGCATCCGCGGGGGAGCGTTCGGCCCCGACAGCGACGTGGCCTACATGCTCGACCAGTGCCACAACATCGAGAAGAAGATCCCGGGGCAGATCCGCTCGGTGCTCAACGTGCAGGAGATGACGGCCCGCGCCCTGCTGGTCGACACCGCCGCGCTGGGTCAGGCGCAGGAGGACGGCGACGTCCTGCTGGCCAACGAGATCTTCATGGACGCGTTCTACACCGACGTACGACGTGATCTCGCCGCCTGGCGCGAGCAGCGGGGCCTTCCCGCGGACCCGATGCGGGCCTACCTCGCCAGCGGCTACCAGGAGCAGATCGAGGCGGACCGCCTCGGCGGCACGCAGGCAGGATGGAACTGAACCCCTCATGACCGACACCACCACGACGGCAGCCGAGCTCATCGCTCGCTCGAACCGTCTCGGCGCCGACCCCAAGAACACCAACTACGCAGGCGGCAACACCTCGGCCAAGGGCACGGAGACCGACCCGGTCACCGGCGAGCCCGTCGAGCTGCTCTGGGTCAAGGGCTCCGGCGGCGACCTCGGCACGCTCACCGAGTCGGGTCTGGCCGTGCTGCGCCTGGACCGCATGCGCGCGCTCGTCGACGTCTACCCCGGCGTGGACCGCGAGGACGAGATGGTCGCGGCCTTCGACTACTGCCTCCACGGCAAGGGCGGCGCCGCCCCGTCGATCGACACGGCCATGCACGGGCTCGTCGACGCGGCGCACGTCGACCACCTGCACCCCGACTCCGGCATCGCCATCGCGACGGCCGCGGACGGCGAGGCGCTGACCAAGGAGGTCTTCGGCGACCGGGTGGTCTGGGTCCCGTGGCGCCGCCCCGGCTTCCAGCTCGGCCTCGACATCGCGGCCATCAAGGCCGAGCACCCGGAGGCGGTCGGCTGCATCCTCGGCGGTCACGGCATCACCGCGTGGGGGGAGACCAGCGCGGAGGCCGAGGAGCACTCGCTCTGGATCATCGACACCGCCGCGGCCTACCTGGCCGAGCACAGCCGGCCCGAGCCCTTCGGCCCGGCCCTCGAGGGGTACGCCGCCCTCCCCGAGACCGCGCGGCGCGCCCGCGCAGCAGCGCTGGCCCCGACGATCCGCGGCATCGCCTCCGCCGACCGCCCGGTGGTCGGCCACTTCAGCGACACCGCCGAGGTCCTGGACTTCCTGGCCTCGGCCGAGCACCCGCGGCTGGCCGCCCTGGGCACCTCCTGCCCGGACCACTTCCTGCGCACCAAGGTGAAGCCGCTGGTGCTCGACCTGCCTCCGACCGCGACGGTCGAGGAGTCGGTCGCACGCCTGCAGGAGCTCGCGGTCGCCTACCGTGAGGACTACCAGGGCTACTACGAGCGCAACGCCACGCCGGACAGCCCGGCCATCCGCGGCAAGGACCCGCTGGTGGTGCTGGTGCCCGGCGTGGGCATGTTCAGCTACGGCAAGGACAAGCAGACCGCCCGCGTGGCCGGCGAGTTCTACGTCAACGCGATCAACGTGATGCGCGGAGCCGAGGGGGTCTCGACGTACGCCCCCATCGACGAGGCGGAGAAGTTCCGCATCGAGTACTGGGCGCTGGAGGAGGCCAAGCTGCAGCGGATGCCGGCGCCCAAGCCGCTGGCGACCCGCATCGCGCTGGTGACCGGCGCCGCCTCCGGCATCGGCCGGGCCACCGCCCAGAAGCTGGCGGCCGAGGGTGCCTGCGTCGTCATCGCCGACCTCTCGATCGAGAAGGCGCAGGAGGCGGCCGCGGAGATCGGCTCGGCGGACGTCGCAGTCGGCGTGCAGGTCGACGTCTCCGACGCGGACGCAGTGCAGGCCATGGTCGACGCGGCCGTGCTGGCCTTCGGCGGCCTCGACCTGGTGGTCAACAACGCCGGGCTCTCGCTGTCGAAGTCGCTGCTCGAGACCACCGAGCAGGACTGGGACCGCCAGCACGACGTGATGGCCAAGGGCTCCTTCCTCGTGGCCCGGGCGGCCGCCAAGGTGCTGATCGAGCAGGGCATGGGTGGCGACGTCGTCTACATCTCCTCCAAGAACTCCGTCTTCGCCGGGCCCAACAACCTGGCCTACGGCGCGGCCAAGGCCGACCAGGCCCACCAGGTCCGGCTGCTCGCGGCCGAGCTCGGGGAGCACGGCGTCAAGGTCAACGGCGTGAACCCGGACGGCGTGGTCCAGGGCTCCGGCATCTTCGCGGGCGGCTGGGGCGCGCAGCGGGCCGAGGTCTACGGCGTGGAGGAGAAGGACCTCGGCGCCTTCTACGCGCAGCGGACGATCCTCAAGCGCGAGGTCCTGCCCGAGCACATCGCCAACGCCGTCTTCGTCCTCTGCGGGCCCGAGCTGACCCACACCACGGGCCTGCACGTGCCCGTGGACGCCGGCGTGGCCGCCGCGTTCCTGAGGTGACCGACGGTGGCTGAGGTGACCCACGGTGGTTGAGGAGGGCGTTCTGCGCCCGTCTCGAAACCGGGTGACCCGGGGCTGGGACGGGCCGTGGTCCAGCGGGTGCCTGCGCTGCGGAGGTTTCGAGACGCTTGCTGCGCAAGCTCCTCAACCACCGGTGGTGGCCCCTCCGGTGGTTGAGGAGGGCGTTCTGCGCCCGTCTCGAAACCGCGCAACTCGGGGCTGGGACTCGTGACCACCATCGACGTCGCCGCCATCGACCTCGGAGCCTCGAGTGGGCGCGTGGTCCGCGGCACCGTCGGGCCGGACGCGCTCCATATCCAGACCGTCGCCCGCTTCCCCAACGGACCGGTCCAGCGCGAGGACGGCCTGCACTGGGACCTGCCGGCGCTGCTCGAGCACTCGCTCGCGGGGCTGCGCGCGGCCGGGCCGGTGGCCAGCACCGCGGTGGACAGCTGGGCGGTCGACTACGGCCTGCTGCGCGGGGGCGAGCTGCTGGACCTGCCGTGGTGCTACCGCGACGGGCGGACGGCGGCCGGCGTCGAGGCGGTGCACGCCCGGGTGCCCGCCGAGGAGCTCTACCGCCGCACCGGGTTGCAGTTCCTGCCCTTCAACACCGTCTACCAGCTCGCCGCCGAGCGACGGCTGGCGGAGGCGGAGCGGCTGCTCCTGGTCCCCGACCTCGTCACCTTCTTCCTGACCGGCCAGGCGGTGTGCGAGCGGACCAACGCCTCGACCACCGGGCTGCTCGACGTGCACACCGGACAGTGGGACCCCGAGCTGCTGGCCCTGGTCGGCCTGGACCCCGCCCTGCTCGGCGAGCTGGTCGACCCGGGCACCGTGGTGGGCACCCACGCGGGCACCCCCGTGGTGACGGTCGGGTCCCACGACACGGCGTCGGCGGTGGTCGGCGTCCCCATGACCGAGCCGGACTGCGCCTACGTCTCGTGCGGCACCTGGGGACTGGTCGGCGTGGAGCTCGACCACCCCGTGGTGACCGAGGCGGCCCGCGCGGCGAACTTCACGCACGAGGGCGGGGTCGACGGCCGGGTCCGCTTCCTCACCAACGTGATGGGCACCTGGCTGCTGTCGGAGACCCTGCGGACCTGGGGGGAGGGCGACCTGGCGGCGTGGCTCGAGCGGGCGGCGGCGTACGACGGACCGGTGGTCACCTTCGACGTGCAGGACCCGAGCTTCCTTCCGCCGGGCGACATGCCGGCGCGGGTCGCGGACTGGTGCGCCGAGCGCGGCGTCGCGGCGCCCGAGGGTCGGGTGGCCCTGGTCCGCAGCATCGTAGCCAGCCTGGCCGCGGGCTTCGCCACCGCGGTCGAGCAGGCGGCTGCGCTGTCCGGCACCGAGGTGCGGCGCGTGCACGTGGTCGGCGGTGGCGCCCAGAACTCCCTGCTGTGCCGGCTGCTCGCCGACCGGCTGGGGCTGCCGGTGCTGGCCGGCCCCGTCGAGGCCACCGCCCTGGGCAACGTGCTGGTGCAGGGTCGCACCCACGGGGCACTGTCAGGCAGTCTCGAAGAACTGCGCGCGCTGGTCGCGCGCACCCAGCGAATCGTCCGCCACGAGCCCCACGGAGTCCGATGAAGCGCCAGCTGCCCAAGGCCCACGACCTGAGGCCCCTGCTGCAGTTCAAGAAGCCCGAGCTCTCACCGCGCACCCGGCGGTTGGAGAAGGCCCTGACCATCGAGGACCTGCGGCGGGTGGCGAAGCGGCGCACGCCGAAGCCGGCGTTCGACTACACCGACGGCGCGGCCGACGGTGAGGTGTCGCTGGCGCGGGCACGCCAGGCGTTCGCCGACGTGGAGTTCCACCCCGCGATCCTGCGCGACGTCTCCGAGGTCGACACCAGCCGCGAGGTCCTCGGTCGGACCTCGGCGCTGCCGTTCGGGATCGCGCCGACGGGGTTCACCCGGATGATGCAGACCGAGGGCGAGGTCGCGGGGGTGACCGCGGCCGAGGCGGCCGGGATCCCGTTCAGCCTCTCGACGATGGGCACCACCTCGATCGAGGACGTCGCCGCCGCGGCGCCGGGTGCGCGGAAGTGGTTCCAGCTCTACATGTGGAAGGACCGCGACCGGTCCATGGCGCTGGTCGACCGCGCCGCCAAGGCCGGCTTCGACACCCTGCTGGTCACCGTGGACGTGCCCGTCGCGGGTGCGCGGCTGCGCGACGTCCGCAACGGGATGACCATCCCGCCCACCCTGACCCCGCGCACCGTGGCCAACGCGATCCCGCGGCCGGCGTGGTGGTTCAACTTCCTGACCACCGAACCGCTGGCCTTCGCCTCGCTCGACGCCTGGTCGGGCACGGTGGCCGAGCTGCTGGACACGATGTTCGACCCCACCGTGACCTACGACGACCTGGCCTGGATCCGTGACCAGTGGCCCGGGAAGATCTCGGTCAAGGGCGTGCAGACCGTGGCCGACGCCGCGCGGCTGGCCGAGGCCGGCGTGGACGCGATCATCCTGTCCAACCACGGCGGCCGCCAGCTCGACCGGGCGCCGGTGCCCTTCCACCTGCTTCCCGAGGTCGTCAAGCAGGTCGGCTCCGACCTCGAGGTGCACCTCGACACCGGGATCATGTCGGGCCAGGACATCGTGGCCGCCCTGGCGCACGGCGCGCACTTCACCCTCATCGGCCGCGCGTACCTCTACGGACTGATGGCCGGTGGCCGGCCCGGCGTGGACCGCACCATCGAGATCCTCCAGGGCCAGATCGAGCGCACGATGCGGCTGCTCGGCGTCCGCTCGCTCGACGAGCTCGAGCCCGGGCACGTCAGCGCGCTGCGCCGCCTGGGTTAGGGCCGCGTGGGCTGAGGCCGCGCCGCGCGGGGTACCGGTGAGTGCCGATGCGGGCGTGAGTGGGGCGTGCCCGTGGACGCCCGCCGCCGGCAGCGCGCCGGTGGTGGCCCACGGGATCCCTACTCGGAGGTTGCCCCATGAAGAAACGCCTTGTCAGCCCGACCCTGGCCCTGGCCACGGTCCTCACCATCGCCTCGGTGGCCAGCAGCTCACCGAGCTCGGCGCCTCCGAGCGACGAGACCGCCCTGGCGCCGACGCGGGGCGCCCCCAGCCGCGGCATCGAGGGCAAGGTCAACGCCCTGCTCGCCAAGATGACGACCCAGGAGAAGCTGCAGCAGGTGCAGCTGCTGTCCGACGGCCAGGTCACCGACGCCGACGCCAAGGCGGGCGTCGGTGGGGTCTTCAGCCTGGTGGACCCGGCCCAGATCGACCACCTCCAGCACGTGGCCGTGGAGCAGTCCCGGCTGCACATCCCCATCCTGTTCGCCTACGACACCATCCACGGCTACCGCACGATCTTCCCGGTCCCGCTGGGCGCCGCGAGCTCGTTCGACCCCGCGGTGGCCCAGGCCGACGCCGCCATCGGTGCCCGGGAGTCAGCGACGGTCGGCCTCAAGCAGGTCTACAGCCCGATGGTCGACGTGTCCCACGAGCCCCGCTGGGGCCGGATCGTCGAGGGCAACGGCGAGGACCCCTACGTCGGCTCGGTGATGGCGGCGGCCCGGGTCAAGGGCGCCCAGGGGAATGACTACTCGAAGCCGGACAAGGTCGTGACCAGCGTCAAGCACTTCGTGGGCTACGGCCAGCCCGAGGGCGGGCGGGACTACGGCGCCACGGACATGTCCGAGTCGACGCTGCGCAACCTCTACCTGCCGCCGTTCAAGGCCGCCATCGACGCGGGCTCCGACACGGTGATGTGCTCGTTCAACACCATCAACGGCGTCCCCGGGTGCGCGAACCCCTACACCGAGACCGACATCCTCAAGGACGAGTGGGGCTTCGACGGCTTCATCGAGAGCGACTACACCGCGGTGGCCGAGACGCGGGCCTGCCCCCCGGTCAAGCCCGACGAGGGACCGTGCGGCCACGGCACCGCGGCCGACGGGCCCGAGGCCGGCGCGGACGCGTTGATGGCCGGCACCGACTCCGAGATGGTCAGCACGAACATCCGTGACTACGGCTCCCAGCTGCTGGCCCAGCACCGGATCACCATGAAGCGGCTCGACGACGCGGTCCGCCGGATCCTGCGGGTCAAGTTCCGCGCCGGCCTCTTCGAGCACCCCTACGTCGACCAGGCCAAGGCCGTCGACCCGGCGAGCTTCCTCACGGCGGCCGACCGGGCAGCAGCCCGGACCGCAGCCGGGAGGTCGATGGTGCTCCTGAAGAACGACCCGACCGGCGGCAAGCCGACGCTGCCCTTCGACCCGGCCAAGAAGACGGTGGTCATCGGCCCGCTCGGCGACGACCAGCACGACATGCTCGGTCCCTGGTGGGGGCGCGGGGAGGACGCCGACGCCGTGAGCGTGCTCGACGGCCTCACCGCCCAGTCGCCCGGGACGACGTTCGTCCAGGGCTGCACCCTGAGCAACGAGGAGCCGCCGGCGTACGACCCGGCCGACGACTGCACCTCCGCCGACGGCTTCGCGGCGGCCGTCGCCGCGGCCAGCTCGGCCGACCAGGTGGTGCTGGCCCTCGGCGAGACCCGGGAGATGAGCGGCGAGGCGACCAGCCGGTCGACGATCGACCTCCCGGGCCAGCAGCAGGAGCTGATCGACGCGGTGGAGGCCACCGGGAAGCCGTTCGTGGTGGTGCTGTTCAACGGCAGGCCGCTCACGCTCGGTGACGTGGCCGCGAGCTCACCGGCGATCCTCGAGGCGTGGTTCCCGGGGGTGGAGGCCGGCAACGCGGTGGCCGACGTCGTCTTCGGGAGGACCAACCCGGGCGGCAAGCTGCCCGTCTCGTTCCCGCAGCGGCTGGGCCAGGTGCCGATCTACTACAACCACCTGCCCACCGGGCGGCCCTGCGACGTGACGCAGAAGTACGTCTCCCGCTACCGCGACCTGCGCTCGTGCGACCCGTTGTACGCCTTCGGCTACGGGCTGAGCTACACCACGTTCTCCGTGGACGGCCTCCGGCTCGACCGGACGAGCGTGTCGCCGTCCGGGCGGGTGCGCGCGACCATGACGGTGACCAACACCGGTGACGTCGCGGGCGACGAGGTGGTGCAGCTCTACCTGCACGACCCGGTGGCCAGCATCTCCCAGCCGGTCCGACGGCTGCGGGGGTTCGAGCGCGTCACCCTCCAGCCGCACGAGTCGCGGCAGGTGACCTTCACGCTCGACCGCAGCGACTTCGGGTTCTACGACAACCGGGGCGACTACGTGGTCGAGCCCGGTCAGATCGAGGTCTACGCCGGTGACTCCTCGCAGGCCACGCTGAAGGCCACCTTCACGGTCACGGGAGCTCGCTGACCGATCCTGGCCCGGCCCGGCTTCCGAGGAGGCCGGGCCGGGCCGGGACCTCAGGCGCCGGGTCCGGGCGGCCCGTCGCACGGCCCCTGGACCCAGAAGACCTTGTGCTTGGTGTCCGCGCCGCGCGCTCCGGGCGTCTCGACGGTGAGCTTGACGTGGTAGCCCTGCTGCGGCTGGCCCGCGCCGGTGAACGCGAGTGTGTAGGTCGCCTCGCCGTCGGGGTCGTTGCCGGCGCCCCCGGCCGGGTCCTCGCCCACGAAGACGCTCGACGGACCGGTCACCGACAGCCCGACGTCGGCGGTCGGCGCCTGCATCGTGAACGTGACGGTCGAGACGACGTCCGCGCCCTCGTCGAAGCCGTACCACTCGACGTCGAAGGCGCACGGGACGTGCGGGGTGTTCTGGGGGATGCCGTCGGCCTCGCCGCGCGGCGTGATCTTGACGGTGCCGTTGTTTCCACCGGGGCCTCCGGCCTCGGCGGGCTGGGCGGCGGACGCGGGCAGGGCGGCCGCGCACCAGGCGGCGAGGACCAGTGGGGTGGCGACGGAAAGTCCACGGGAGGTGGCTGACCGGAGTCGGTGAGGCACGGGGGGCTCCTCGGATCGGCGCCGCCGGCCCGATGCCGGCTGCGAGTGGCTCCACGATCGGACATCCGAGGCGTCGCGGCAGGCGAAGCCGGAAGTCCGCGCAGCTGGGCCGTACCGGCCGCCCGTCATCCCCGTCGCGGAGCTCAGCCGAGGTCGGGGCGGACCACCGTCATGCCACCGGCGCCCGCGCCCGGCTGCCCGAGCGCGGCCAGCCGCGGACCGGCCTCGGCCAGGCCGATCCGGTCGCGCAGCAGGCGCCCCGGGTCGAGGGTGCCGTCGGCGACCAGGGCCATCAGCTCGGGGTAGTCCGACGCGGGCATCCCGTGGCTGCCGAGCAGCTGGAGCTCGAGCCGGAGCACTCGGCCGACGTCCACCGCGGGGGAGGCGTCGGCCCCGCCGAGCAGGCCGACCTGCACGTGGCGTCCGCGCGGCCGCAGCGACCTCAGCGCGACGGCCAGGTTGGCCGGGCTGCCGTAGGCGTCGATGGTCACGTCGACGTCGCCGACCCCCTTCGGCGCCGGCTCCGCGCCGAGCTGTCCGGCCAGCGCGAGGGAGGCCGGGTCGGGGTCGACCGCGAGCACCCGGGCCCCGAGGGCCCGGGCGACCACCACCGCCGACAGGCCGACGCCACCGCAGCCGTGCACCACGACCGTCTCGCCGGCCCGCACCCGGGCCACGTGCGCCACGGCCCGGTAGGCGGTGGCGAAGCGGCAGCCCAGGGTGGCCGCCACGTCGGCGGAGACCTCGTCGGGGACGCGGACCAGGTTGACGTCGGCGCGGGGCAGGGCCACGAGCTCGGCGAAGGAGCCCCACTGGGTGAACCCCGGCTGGAGCTGGTGGGCGCAGACCTGACCGTCGCCGCGGGCGCACGCGGAGCACCGGCCGCAGGCCAGCACGAACGGGGTGGTGACCCGGTCACCCACCTGCCACCGGGTGACCTGCGGACCGACCTCCACCACCGTGCCGGCCAGCTCGTGGCCGGGCACGTGGGGGAGGGCGATGTCGTCGTCGTGGCCCTGCCAGCCGTGCCAGTCGCTGCGGCACAGGCCCGTCGCCTCGACGGCCACCACCACGCCGTCCGGAGGGCAGGCCGGGTCGGCGACGTCGGTCAGCTCGGGCGGCACGCCGAAGGCCTCGAACACCACGGCGCGCATCAGGCGATCGCCCGGCCGATGCCGCGGGCGGCCACCTGGAGGGCCGCGACGAGCCGCGCCCGGTCCCGCTTCAGGCTCGGCACCACGATGCCGAGGGCGGCCACCACGTCGTCGTGCCCGTGGGGGCGCGCGCGGCGCACCGGCACCGCCACCGAGCAGGCGCCGAGGCTCATCTCCTCGACGGTGGTGGCGTGGTCGTCGCGCCGCACCGCGAGGAGCTGGCGCTGGAGCGTCCCGGGCTGGGTGATCGTGTACGCCGTGATCCGTCGCAGGTCGCCGAGGACCGCCTGCTGCACCTCCGGCGGGGCGTGCGCCAGCAGCACCTTGCCCACCCCGGTCGCGTGCATGGGCAGACGGCTCCCGATGGTGCTCACGATCGGCACCGAGGTGCTGCCGCGCAGCCGGTCGACGTAGAGCACCTCGGTGCCCTCGCGGACGGCCAGGTGCACGGTGGCCAGCGTGGCGCCGTACAGGTCGTGGAGGTACGGCGAGGCCAGCTCGACCAGTCCCGCCCGGTGCGGGGCCAGCAGCCCGAGGTCCCAGAGCCGCCGGCCGATCACGTAGGCGCCCGCCGACGTCCGCGCCAGGGCGCCCCAGTCGAGGAGCTCACCCACCAGCCGGTGGGCCGTCGGCACCGGCAGCCCGGCCCGCTCGGCCAGCTCGGTCAGCGTCAGCCGGCGGTGCTCCTCGTCGAAGGCGCCGACCAGCGCCAGCGCCCGGCTGGTGACCGTGGCGCCGGGGGAGGAGCTGTTCCCGGCCACGCCGCCACTCTTCCACTCACCGGAAGGGCGCCGGTAGTCGCAGCCCTCCGGTCGGCGTGGGGCAGAGTGGGCCCGTGCCCGACGAGCTCTCCGACTGGCTGCTGACGCAGCACGAGCGGGGCAACCCCGCGACCCGGCTCGACGACGCGCACCCGGGGGACGAGGCCTGGTCGGAGGGCAACCTGGTCCGCCCCCTGATCCACGGGGCGACGTACTTCGCCGAGCTGTACGAGCGGATCGAGGCAACTCGGCCCGGCGACCTCGTGTTCTTCACCGACTGGCAGGGCGACGCCGACGAGCGGCTGACCGGCGAGCCGGGCAGCGAGGTCTCGGAGGTGCTCGGGCGGGCCGACGAGCGCGGGGTCGACGTCCGGGGCCTGGTCTGGCGCTCGCACAGCGGCTTCATCGGCTTCACGTCCGAGGAGAACCTGCGCCTGGGCCGCACGCTGCAGAAGCGGGGCGTCGAGGCGATCCTCGACATGCGGGTCCGCACCGGCGGGTCGCACCACCAGAAGCTGGTCGTCATCCGGCACGCCGACGACCCGACCCGCGACATCGCCTACGTCGGCGGCATCGACCTGTGCCACTCCCGCCGCGACGACGCCGCGCACGGCGGTGACCCGCAGGCCCTCGACACGATGGCCGACGAGTACGGCGAGACCCCGCCCTGGCATGACGTGCAGGCCGCGATCACCGGGCCGGCGGTGCACGACGTGGAGACGGTCTTCCGCGAGCGCTGGGAGGACCCCACGACGCTCACCCGCAGCCCGGTCATCCTCCTGCGCGACCGGCTCCGCGGCCTCGACACCACGCCCGACCCGCTGCCCGAGCAGGCGCCGCCGCCACCACCGGTCGAGGGAGCCACCCACGTCGTCCAGCTCCTGCGCACCTACCCCAACCTGCGGCGCGGTCGCGACTACGCCTTCGCCCGGGGCGGGGAGCGGAGCGTGGCCCGCGGCTACACCAAGGCGGTGGAGCGCGCCCGGCACCTCATCTACGTCGAGGACCAGTACCTCTGGGGCGACCACGTCGGCAGCATCTTCACCGAGGCGCTGGACGCCCACCCCGACCTGCAGGTCATCGCCGTGGTGCCGATGCACCCCGACGTCACCGGCTTCAGCCGCACCGCCCAGATGGTGGGGCGTCGCCGCGCGATGCTGGACATGGCGCGGGCGGCTCCGGACCGGGTGGCCGTCTACGGCATCGAGAACGCAGCGGGGACGCCGATCTACGTGCACGCCAAGGCCTGCATCGTCGACGACACCTGGACCACGATCGGGTCGGACAACTTCAACCGCCGCTCCTGGACCCACGACTCCGAGCTCTCGGCCGTGGTGCTCGACACCGCCGGTGACTACGCGCGCGACCTGCGGCTGACCCTGGCCGCCGAGCACCTGGACCGGGATCCCGAGCACGACCCGATGGACGACTGCCGGGAGCCGACCGGGATGTTCGCGACGTACGCCGCGTGCGCCGCCGCGCTCGACGACTGGCACGCCGGTGGTCGGGTCGGTCCGCGCCCGGCGGGCCGGCTCCGCCGCCTGTCCCCGCCCGAGGTCGGCCCGGTCAAGCGCGCGCTGGCGATGCCGTTCTACCTGATGGGCCACGACCCCGACGGTCGGCCCAAGCCGCTCCGGAAGCAGGACGACTTCTGAGCACCGCTTCCGCTGGCCGGAAGGCCGGCGCGGAGGCGCCCACCCCGGCCCCCTACCGTCGTCGGGTGACCGCCGCCCCCGCCTCCTCCGACCCTGCCCTCAGCAGCCAGGCCGAGGTCACCGCGGAGATCGAGGCCGTCGCCGCGACGTACGCCGAGCCGGAGACCCAGCCGCGGCTGGACTACGCGCCGTACCGCTCCAGCCTCCTGCGCCACCCGACCAAGGCGCTGCACCAGGCCGACCCGGAGGGCGTCGAGCTGTGGGCGCCGGTGTTCGGGGAGCGCGACGTCGACCCCCTCGAGGCCGACCTGACCATCCAGCACCGCGGGGAGCCGCTGGGCGAGCGGATCGTCGTGGCGGGCCGCGTGCTCGACGCCGACGGCCGACCGGTGCGGCACCAGCTCGTCGAGATCTGGCAGGCCAACTCGGCCGGTCGCTACCTGCACCAGCGCGACCAGCACCCGGCGCCCCTGGACTCGAACTTCACCGGCACGGGCCGCTGCCTCACCGACGACGAGGGCCGCTACCTCTTCACCACCATCAAGCCCGGCCCGTACCCCTGGCGCAACCACCGCAACGCCTGGCGCCCGGCGCACGTGCACTTCTCGCTCTTCGGCACCGAGTTCACCCAGCGGATGATCACGCAGATGTACTTCCCGGGGGATCCGCTCTTCCCGCTGGACCCCATCTACCAGTCCGTGGTGGACCCCGCGGCGCGCGAGCGGATGGTGGCGACCTACGACCACGACCTGACCCAGCCGGAGGTCCTCATGGGCTACCGGTGGGACATCGTGCTGACCGGTCCGCACCGGACCCTGATGGAGGCCGCCGAGTGACGCTCCCGCCCACGCCGGGTCAGACCATCGGTCCCTTCTTCGGCTACGCCCTGCCCTTCCCCGGCGACGAGCACCTGGTGCCGCCCGGTACGCCGGGTGCCGTGCGCCTGCACGGCACCGTCCGCGACGGCGCGGGTGCCGGCGTCCCGGACGCGCTCGTGGAGCTCTGGCAGACCGACGGCGAGGGGCACGTGGTGCAGGAGCCCGGCTCGCTGCACCGCGACGGGTGGACGTTCACCGGCTGGGGCCGGGCCTCCACCGACCGCACCGGCCACTACTCCTTCACCACCCTCGTGCCCGGCGCGCCGTTCTTCGCCGTCACGGTCTTCGCGCGGGGCCTGCTGAACCGGCTCTTCACCCGCGCCTACCTGCCCGGCGCGACCGACGACGCACTGCTGATGAGCCTCGACCCGGACCGCCGCTCGACGCTGGTGACCACCCAGGACCAGACTGGCTACGTGTTCGACGTGCACCTGCAGGGCGAGCGGGAGACCGTGTTCCTGGCCTACCCGCGTCACGAGGCTTGATGACGGAGCTGTTCTGGCCCGGCGACCACCGGGCGGGCGGGCTGTTCGGCGACCGGGCGCTCCTCGAGGCGATGGTCGCGGTCGAGTCGGCCTGGGTCGACGTCGAGCTGGCGGTGCCCGAGGTGGAGCTCGCGGTGGAGGCCGGCGGCAACCCCGTGATCCCGCTGCTCGAGGCGCTCCGCGCCGAGCACCCCGACCTCGTGCTGCACCACGGGCTCACCAGTCAGGACGTCCTCGACTCCGCGCTGATGGTGCTGCTGCGCGACGCGGTGGCCGAGGTGGTGGACCACCTCAGCCACGCCGTCGAGGTGCTGGCGCGGCTGAGCTCCGACCACGGCAGCACCCCGATGACCGGCCGGACGCTCACGCAGCCGGCACTGCCGATCACCTTCGGCGCCAAGGTGTCGGTCTGGCGCGCCGGCCTGGCCGAGGCACTGGCCGACCTGCAGGCGCTCACCTTCCCGGTGCAGGTCGGTGGACCGGTCGGCACCGCCCACGACGGCGCCGCCGAGCTGGCGGGGCGGCTCGGGCTGGTCGACGCGCCCGCCTGGCACACCCAGCGCCGGCCGGTCACCCGGGCCGGTGACGCGCTGGTCGCCGCCACCGACGCCTGCGGCCGGATCGCGCGGGACGTGCTGGTCATGGGCCGCCCGGAGCTGGGCGAGCTCAGCGAGGCGGTCGGCGGCGGGTCCTCCTCGATGCCGCACAAGGCCAACCCGGTCCTGTCCGTGCTCATCCGCCGGGCCGCGCTGACCACCCCGATGCTCGCCGCGACGCTGCACCTGGCGGCCGCCGACCAGGTCGACGAGCGGGCGGACGGCGCCTGGCACGCCGAGTGGGACACGCTGCGCCTCCTCGCGCGCCGCACGGTGGTGACCACGAGCCAGACCGCCGAGCTCCTGGCCGGGTTGAGGGTCCACGAGGCCCGGATGGCCGCCAACCTGGCCGCCGCCGAGGCGGCGCGGTGACCACGCTGGTGGTCGGCCCCTCCCTGGGGACCTCCGGCGCGGCCTGCTGGGGCCCCACCGTCGACCTGCTGCCCGACGACCTCCGGGTCATCGGCTTCGACCTGCCGGGTCACGGCCTCTCGGCCGGGACCGACGTCCCCGACGCGCTGACCGTGGGTGACCTCGCCGCGCAGGTCCTCGGCTTCGTGGACGGGCCCTTCGTCTTCGCCGGCGACTCCGTCGGTGGCGAGCTCGGCCTCCAGCTGCTGCTCGATGCGCCCGACCGCGTGCTCGGCGCCGTGCTGTGCTGCACCGGCGCGCGCATCGGCGACGAGACGGGGTGGCGCGACCGGATCGCGCAGGTCCGCGCGGGAGGTACGGCGTCCCTCGTCACGGCCAGCGCCGCGCGGTGGTTCGCCCCTGGGTTCGTGGAGCGCCAGCCCGAGCGGGCCTCGGCCCTGCTGGACTCCCTGCGCGACACCGACGACGACGGGTACGTCGCCGTGTGCGGCGCGCTGGCGGCGTTCGACGTGCGTGACAGGCTGGGCCAGATCGCCGCGCCCGTGGTGGCGGTCGCGGGGGCCTACGACCCGGTCTGCACGCCCGCGCTGCTGCGTGAGCTCGCCGACGGTGTGCAGCGCGGCCGGCTGGTGGTGCTCGAGGACGTGGGCCACCAGGCGCCCGCCGAGGCGCCCGAGCGGGTCGCCGCACTGATCCGTGAGCTGATCGAGGAGGTCGCATGACGAGGTACGACGACGGCATGGCCGTGCGGCGCGAGGTGCTCGGCGCCGAGCACGTCGACCGGGCCACCGCGGGCGCCACCGAGCTCACCCGTGACTTCCAGGAGCTCATCACCGAGTACGCCTGGGGCGCCATCTGGACGCGACCCGGGCTCGACCGCCGCAGCCGTAGCCTCATCACGCTCACCGCGCTGGTGGCCCGCGGCCACCACGAGGAGCTGGCGATGCACCTGCGGGCCGCGCTGCGCAACGGGCTGACCGTCGAGGAGATCAAGGAGACGTTGTTGCAGACCGCGATCTACTGCGGGGTGCCGGACGCCAACACGGCGTTCCGCATCGCCCAGTCGGTGCTCGAGGAGCCCGCGCCGGACCAGTCAGGAGCGGGGGAGTCCGATGGCTGAGGCCTTCCTGTACGCCGCCGCCCGGACGCCGTTCGGCCGCTTCGGCGGGGCGCTGGCCCAGGTCCGTCCCGACGACCTGGCGGCGATCGCGCTCCGGGGCGTGCTGGCCAAGGCGCCCGCGCTCGACCCGGCCCGCATCGGCGACGTGGTCTGGGGCTGCGCGAACCAGGCCGGCGAGGACAACCGGAACGTCGGCCGGATGGCCGTGCTCCTGGCCGGCCTGCCCGTCGAGGTGCCGGCCACCACCGTCAACCGACTCTGCGGGTCCTCGCTCGACGCCGCCATGATCGCCTCGCGCAGCATCGAGACCGGCGACGCCGACGTGGTCGTGGCCGGCGGCGTGGAGTCGATGACCCGCGCGCCGTGGGTGCTGCCCAAGCCGTCGCGGGCCTTCCCGGCGGGCGACGCGACGGCCGTCTCCACCACGCTGGGGTGGCGGCTGGTCAACGAGAACATGCCGGCCGAGTGGACCTCCTCGCTGGGGGAGTCCAACGAGGTCCTGGCCGAGAAGACGGGGATCTCGCGGGAGCGGCAGGACGAGTTCGCGGTGGGGTCGCACGAGCGGGCCGAGCGCGCGTGGGCCGACGGCTTCTACGCCGACCTGGTCGTCGACGTGCCGGGTGTGGAGCTCGGCCGCGACGAGAGCATCCGGTCCGGGACCACGGCGGAGAAGCTGGCCGGGCTGAAGCCGTCGTTCCGCCCCGACGGGACCATCACCGCCGGCAACGCCTCGCCGCTCAACGACGGTGCCTCGGCGCTGGTCCTGGGCTCGGAGTCCGCGGCGGGCACCGTCGGCCTGGCGCCGCTGGCCCGCATCGCCGGCCGCGGAGTGGCCGCCAACGAGCCGCCGATGTTCGGGATCGCGCCCGTCGAGGCGGCCGACCGCGCGCTCGCGCGGGCCGGGATCGGATGGTCCGACGTGGCGGCCATCGAGCTCAACGAGGCGTTCGCCGTTCAGTCGCTGGCCTGCATCGACGCCTGGGGCGTCGACCCCGACGTGGTCAACGCCAAGGGCGGTGCGATCGCGATCGGCCACCCGCTCGGCGCCTCCGGTGGGCGCGTCCTCGGGACGCTGGCCCACCGCCTCCGGGAGTCGGGTGAGCGCTGGGGGGTGGCCGCCATCTGCATCGGCGTGGGCCAGGGGCTGGCCGTGGTGCTGGAGAACGTGTCGTGACCCGGACGGTGTTCCTGGACGACGCCGACGAGGCGGTGGCCGACGTGGCGGACGGTTCGACGGTGCTGGTGGGCGGCTTCGGTCCGGCGGGGATGCCGTACGCGTTGATCGACGCGCTCATCCGGCAAGGTGCTTCGGACCTGACGGTGGTGAACAACAACGCGGGCAACGGCGACACCGGCCTGGCGGCGCTGCTGGCCAAGGGCCGGGTGCGGAAGGTGGTCTGCTCGTTCCCGCGGCAGAAGGACTCGTGGGTCTTCGACGACCTCTACCGCCGGGGAGAGATCGAGCTGGAGCTGGTGCCCCAGGGCAACCTGGCCGAGCGGATCCGGGCCGCCGGGGCGGGGATCGGCGCCTTCTTCTGCCCCACCGGCGTCGGCACGCCACTGACGGAGGGCAAGGAGACGCGGGAGATCGGGGGCCGGACCTACGTCCTGGAGTACCCGATCCACGGGGACCTGGCCCTGATCGGGGCGCACCGGGCGGACCGGATGGGCAACCTGGTCTACCGCAAGACCGCGCGGAACTTCGGGCCGGTGATGGCCACTGCGGCGACCACGGTGGTGGCCGAGGTCAGGGAGGTCGTGGAGATCGGCCAGCTCGACCCGGAGGTCGTGGTGACCCCGTCGATCTACGTGGACCGGGTGGTGACCACATGACGCTGACGACCACGGACATCGCGCGGCTGGTGGCCCGCGACATCGAGCCCGGCTCGTTCGTGAACCTGGGGATCGGGCAGCCCACCACGGTGGCCGACCACCTGGAGCCGGGCAGCGGCGTGGTGCTGCACACCGAGAACGGGATGCTGAACATGGGTCCCGCCGCGCCGCCGGGGGAGGAGGACCTGGACCTGACCAACGCGGGCAAGGAGCCGGTCACCGAGCTGCCCGGGGCGGCCTACTTCCACCACGCCGACTCCTTCGCCATGATGCGCGGCGGCCACCTCGACGTGTGTGTGCTCGGGGCGTTCCAGGTCTCGGTCGGCGGAGACCTGGCCAACTGGCACACCGGTGCACCCGAGGCGATCCCCGCGGTGGGTGGGGCGATGGACCTGGCCATCGGCGCGAAGCGGGTCTTCGTGATGATGAGCCTCTTCGCCAAGGACGGCACCCCCAAGCTGGTGCCCGAGTGCACCTACCCGCTGACCGGGGTGGGCTGCGTGGACCGGGTCTACACCGACCACGCCGTCTTCCAGCTCACCCCGGGGACCGAGGACGTCGTGGTCCTCGAGACCTTCGGGTCGACGTACGACGAGCTCGCCGGGCGGCTCGACCTGCCCGGTCTGCGACCAGCCTGAGGGCGGCGTCGAGCGCGCCCGGGTGCGCGAGCTCGAGCGCCTGGGCAGGGTCGAGCTCGTGCGTGCCGTCGGGGTCCACCAGACGGAGTCGTCCGTGGGGTGTGCGCCACAGGTAGCGCGCCAAGCCGAGCTGGGTGCAGCTGTAGGCGAGGTGGGTCTTGGCGCGGTGGTGCCGGCGGCCGAGCGGGGCGGCGTTGTGGTCGCCGGTCTGCCCGGGCGGTCCGTTCGTCGCGTAGGGAGAGGGGTGGTCCAGGTCGAGCCTGCGGCTGGTGCTCGCAGCGTGGGGGAAGACGTCGCCCACGGTGCGCAGGTGGGTCCGCTCGCGGACCTTCACGGGGTGCTCGTAGCCGTTGACGGCGACGCTCGTGGCGAGGTCGATGACAGGCGCCAGGGTGATGCGGGCGTGGCCCAGCAGCCCGGCCAGCTCGGTGAGGAGCACCGGACCGAGCTCCTCGACCCGCGCCACCCCCGGCGCACCCTCGGAGGACCCCTGGTGGAGGTGGACGTGCACGACGGCGTCGCCCGTCGACGAGCCGTGGCCGCGGGCCTCCTCCTCACCCGCGAGCAGGGCCAGGACGTCGGCGGGGTGGGCCAGCCACCCGAGCGCGACCGAGCGGAGCTCGTCGCGGGACGCGTCCGCGCCGACGTCGGGGATGAGGTCGGGTCGGGCGGCCAGGGCATCGGCGACCTGGTCGACGATCGCGTCGAGCCACACCGCGTCGGCGGGCACCACCGGGGCGATGACCGTCCGCAGCCCGTCCTCGTCGGTCGGCGTCACTGCGACGTACCGCTTGCGACGACCCGCTTCGCGCTCGGCGCGGGCAGCCTCGGTGTCGGCCTCCATCACCTTGGCCTCGGCGATCGTCAGCAGCCGGCCCGGTGCCTGGTCGGCGGCGGCTGCGACGGCGCTGTCGACCAGGGCGGCTCCCTCGCGGTCCAGCTGGCGCGTCATCGAGGCGATCTTGCGGGCCACCCACAGGTCGAGGCGGCCCTCGCGGAGGGCGGACCAGGTCGCGGGGAGCCGGTGGCGCAGGTCGAGCCCGTCGGCCATCCACGCGCGGGTGGTCAGGGTGTGCTGGCCCCGGGCCACGGCGAGCTCGCAGACCCACAGGTCCTGCACCCGCGGCGTGCCCGCACCACCCAGCTGCACCAGCCGCGGACCACCGGGCACCACTCGGCGGCCCTCGTCGCGCGGATCGGTGGAGTGCAGGTCGGCCCAGTGCAGCACCAGCTCCAGCTCGTGCAGCTCGACGGCCCGGCAGTCCCGCACGGCCGCCTCCGCAGCCACCAGCGTCGCCTCCGCGTCGAGGTCCTCGACGGCGAGGTAGCTGGTGGGCTCGGGCACGACTCCACTCAAGCACCGACCACCGACAGTCACCCTCGGCGGCGATCCGGCTCGTACCCGGACTCCTCGGAGGAGCAGGGAGTGGAGCGCCGCCCGGCAGGACCCGAGCTCCGCGGGCGGCGCGCCTACCCCCCAAGGTCCCGACCGTAGACCCGGCGGCGCGAGGTCGCGAGTCGGTCTAGAGGGGTCGGGGAATGTCACGTCCGGGGGCTCCGTTGTGACTGATCACCATGGCGACCCCACACGACGTGACGACCGACGGCGACACGATCCGCACCTCCCGGCTGCTGCTCAGGCCGTGGGCGCCCGAGGACGCCCCCGCTGCGCTGGACGTCTTCGGCGACGAGGCGGTGACCCGCTGGCTGAGCCCGGCGATGGGCCGCATCGACTCGGCGGACGCGATGTCGGAGGTCCTCTCCCGCTGGATCGCCTTCCCGCCTCCCT
>CAZEPK010000035.1:0-21972 GCA_964514085.1 uncultured Nocardioides sp. | reverse complement strand
CCCGGTCGCGGTGATCGCCGAGACCCCGTGGATGACCAGCCAGTAGGAGTTGAGCGCCTCGGGCAGCGGGCCGGTGGGGTCGTAGAGCCAGACCACGGCCACCATCAGCAGGGCCAGCACGAAGGTGACCACGACCGGTCCGAGCCAGTCCAGGGCGTAGCGGCGGCTCATCACGAGGTAGAACGCCGCGACCACGAAGGTCCCCGCCAGCGTGAACTCGTACATGTTGCCCCACGGCACCCGGTTGGGGTCCGCGCTCATCCCGCGGGCGGCCAGGGCCAGGAAGTGGATGACCACCGCGATGCCGGTGAGCAGCAGCCCGAGCCGGCCGAACATCGCCACCCGGACGCGCTGCTTCTCCACGTCGGGGCCGGGCGCGGAGGCGGGCGGCGGGACCTCGCCACCGCCGGCGCCGACCATCACGGCCTGCACCTTGCCGACCTGCCGCAGCGAGGACCACTCCACGACGTGGGCCAGCAGCGCGAGGAAGTAGACCACCGCCGCGGCCGCGACCGCCTGGTTGCTCAACGTGCCCCACGCCGCGTCGGTCATGAACCTTCCTCCTGCAGATCAGCCACCAGTCCCGAGAGTACGGCGTCGGTGTCCGCGCCCCCGGAGCGGTCCAGTGCGGCCATCTCGACCAGGGTGCCGTCGGCCCCTTCGGTGACCCGGACCCACACCCGGCGCGACCGGATGAACAGCGAGCCCATCAGTCCCAGCAGCGCGAGCACCACCCCCAGCAGCGCGACGTCCTTGCCCGGGGACTGGCTGATCTGGATGCGCTGCCAAGACACGACGCCGTCGAAGGTCACGCTGCCCAGGCCGTCGGGCAGCTGCACGGTCTCCCCCTGCTGCAGGTTCAGCACCAGGTTGGAGCCGCCCTCCCCCGTCACCTCGGTGGCCCGGGACTTGTCGAGGGTGTAGACCGACTGCGCGGCGGTGGCGTTGAGGTCGCCGGTGTAGACCTTGAGGGACAGCAGCGGGTTCTTGTCGTCGCCGCCCAGGTTGACCGGGCTGCCGCCGATGTCGGCGAAGTTCGGGTAGAAGTAGCCCTCCAGCCCGAGCTGCCCCGGGCGGGCGTCGGCGGCCTTGATGACGCCGAAGGAGAACAGGTCCGGGCCCATGGGCAGGAACGGCGCCGGCCCCGAGGCCGCGACCTCGCCGTTGCCGTCGCGGACGGTCACCACCGGCGCGTAGCCGTGGCCGATGAGGAACAGCTCGGTGCTGCCGATCGTGAGCGGGTGGTTGACCCGCAGGTCGTAGGACTTCTCCGCCTCGCCCGGCGACTCGGTGTAGTCGAGGTGGGCGTTGAAGCCGCGGGCCATGCCCGCCTTCGGCCCCGAGGTCAGCCAGTCCACGTCGAACTTGTCGACGGTGAAGGAGAAGGGGTCCATCCCGTCGGAGTCGAAGAGGCTGCCAGGCACGAAGTCGTCGTACTGCGTGAGGTTGTTGCTGAAGGGGACCCCCTGCACCAGGATCACGCCGCCCTTGTAGCCGAACAGCGTGCCGGTGGCGAAGCCGACCAGCACCACGAGCACCGCGAGGTGGAAGATCAGGTTGCCGAGCTCGCGCAGGTAGCCGCGCTCGGCGCTGACCGCCTCCCCGGCGGCGCCGGCCCGCAGCCGGTAGTGCTTGCGCTTGAGCATCGTGCGGGCGCGCTCCAGCACGACGTCCGCCGGCTCGGACGTGGTGTACGACGCGTGGCTAGGCATCCGGGCGAGGTTGCGCGGCGCCGCGGGCGGCTGGGCGCGCATCCCGCGCGCGTAGACGAAGGTGCGCGGGATGATGCAGCCGAGCAGCGAGACGACCAGCAGGATGTAGATCGCGGCGAACCACGCGGAGCCGTAGACGTTGAAGATGCCGAGCCGCTCGTAGATCGGCGCCAGCGTCTCGTGCTGGTCCTTCCACTGCGAGGCCTTGAGCGAGTCGACCCGCTCCTGGGGCACCAGCGAGCCCGGCACCGCGGCCAGGGCCAGCATGAGCAGGAGGATCAGGGCGATCCGCATCGAGGTGAGCTGGCGCCAGGTCCAGCGCAGCAGCTCGCGGATGGTGAGCTCGCCGGCGCGGCGCTCGGGAGCGGGCGCCTGGGGGCGCTGCTCGGTGGTCGTCACCTCAGACGCTCACGGTGTAGCCGTTGATGAGGTGGATCTGCAGCCACTGCACCATCTGGTCCCACCAGCCGGTGAGCAGCAGGACGCCGACGAGGACGAGCATCAGGCCGCCGATGCGGGTGACCCACTGCTGGTGGCGCCGCACGAAGGCCAGGCCGCCCAGCGCGCGCCGCCAGGCCAGCGCCGCCAGGATGAACGGCGCCCCGAGGCCGAGGGAGTAGAAGGCCAGCAGCACCCCGCCCCGAGCCACGTCCTCGCCGTTGTAGGCCAGCCCCAGGATCACGCCCAGGGTCGGGCCGATGCAGGGCGTCCAGCCCAGCCCGAAGAGGAAGCCGAGCAGCGGGGCGGCCGCCAGGCCCACGGCCGGCACGCGGTGGATCCGCACGTCGCGCTGGAGCAGCGGCACCAGGCCCATGAAGGCCAGGCCGAGGACCACGGCCAGCACCCCGGTGACGACCGTGAAGGTCCGCGAGTACTCGAAGAACCACCGGCTCACCCCGGCCGACAGCACCCCCAGCCCGACGAAGACCACCGAGAAGCCGAGCACGAACAGCGAGGAGCCGGCCAGCATCCGGCCCCGGTGCGGGGTGGCCTCGGAGTCGGCCAGGTCGGCGCCCGAGAGACCCGTGGCGTAGGAGAGGTAGCCGGGGAGCAGCGGGATCACGCAGGGCGAGAAGAAGGACACCAGGCCGGCCAGGACCGCGACCGGGACCGCCACCAGCATGGAGCCGGACAGCGCGGCGTCGCTGAGCCACTCAGCCATCGGCCTGTCCCCCTTCGCCCGCCACGTCCTGCACGATGTCGAGCAGGGTCAGCTTGGAGGGCAGCTCGCCGCGGATCAGCGCGGCCACCCGGCCCTGGCTGTCGAGCACCAGCGTGCTGGGGGTCTCGCGCGGGTTGTACGGCGTGGGGAAGCGCAGCAGCGTGGTGCTGCCCGGGTCGTAGATCGAGGGGTAGGGCACGTCGTTGGTGCGCTCGAAGGCCAGCGCGTTGTCCTTGCTGGTCTCGCGGATGTCGACGCCGACCATCGTGGCCCCCGACGGCAGCTCGTCGGCGGCGTCGACCAGCAGCGGCATCTCGGTGCGGCACTCGGGGCACCAGGAGCCCCAGATGTTGACCACCACCACCTGCCCGCGCAGGTCCGCCAGGTCCAGCGGGTCGCCGTCCAGCGTCGTCCCGGCCACCTCGACCGGATCGCCCCGGTCGCCCTCGACGATCTGGATGACGCGCCCGTCGCCGCTGACGTAGTCCTTGCCGTTGGTGCCGTTCGCGGAGGTGCAGGCGCTCGCCGCCGCCGCCGTCACCGCGAGGGCGGCGGCGAGCAGGGGCAGGCGGCGGCCGCTCATCAGACGGGCTTGTTGTCCTCGGGCGCGTTGCCCGCGGAGAACGGCGACTTCCGGTCCTTGACCGGGATCAGGTCGCCGGCCGGCTCGGAGTAGGAGACCTGGGTGATCGCGTCGCCGACGAAGTGGAAGGAGGTGACCGAGCACAGCGTGCACTGGCGGCGCCGGGGGTCGTGGACGAAGGAGCGCTTCTCCACGTGCAGGCGGGTGATCCAGATCGGTAGCTGGTGGGAGACGATGACGGCCTCGTGGCCCTGGGCCTCGACCCGGGCGTCGTGGACCGCGGCCATCATCCGCGAGACGACCTGGGCGTAGGGCTCGCCCCAGGAGGGCTTCCAGGGGTTGTACAGGTAGCGCCACGACGACGGCCGGAGCAGTGCGTTGTTGCTGTTGGCGAAGCGCTTGCCCTCGAAGACGTTGGTCGACTCCAGCACCCGCTCGTCGGTGCGGATCTCGAGCCCGTGCGCCGCGGCGATGGGCGCCGCGGTCTCCTGGGCCCGCTCCAGCGGCGAGGAGCGGAGGTGGGTGATGTCGCGGTCGGCGGTGGCGGCCGCGACCCGCTCGGCCATCTGCCGTCCGAGGTCGGAGAGGTGGTAGCCGTCGCGGCGTCCGTAGAGGACGCCCTCAGGGTTGTGCACCTCGCCGTGGCGGATCAGGTGGACCACGGTGTCCGGGGTCTGGCTCATGGGCGGGGCCTCTCCTGGGCTGCGGCGGCGGCGCGGGCCGCGTCGGGCAGGGCATCGAGCACCGTCTGGACGGCGCTGTCGTCGTGGGCCGCGGAGACGAACCACGCCTCGTAGGCCGAGGGCGGCAGGTGCACCCCGCGGTCGAGCATCGCGTGGAAGAACGCGCCGTAGGCCGCGGAGTCGGTGCGCTGGGCGTCGTCGAAGTCCCGGACGGCGCCCTCGGCGAAGAACACCGAGAACATGGTGCCGGTCGACTGGACCGTGTGGGCGACGCCCGCGGCGGCCAGCGCCTCGGAGGCGGCCGCCTTGAGGACGTCGGCGGTGCGGTCGAGGTGCGCGTAGACCTCGTCGGTGGCCAGCCGGAGCGTGGCCAGGCCCGCGGTGGTCGCCACCGGGTTCCCCGAGAGCGTGCCGGCCTGGTAGACCGGCCCCTCCGGCGCGAGGTGGTGCATGACGTCGGCCCGGCCACCGAACGCCGCGGCCGGGAAGCCGCCGCCCATCACCTTGCCGAAGGTCATCAGGTCGGGCCGCCAGCCCTCGAGGGCGCCGTCGAGCCCCCACTGGCCCTGGCGCGTGGCCCGGAAGCCGGTCATCACCTCGTCGCTGATGAACAGCGCGCCGTGGGTGCGGCAGGTCTCGGCCAGGAAGGCGTTGAAGCCGGGCTCCGGCGGGACCACGCCCATGTTGCCGGGGGCGGCCTCGGTCATGAGGCAGGCGATCCGGTGCCCGTGCTCGGCGAACGCCTTCTCCACCGCCGCCCGGTCGTTGTAGGGCAGCACCAGGGTCAGCTCGGTCGAGGAGGCGGGTACGCCGGGGGTGCCGGGCAGCGCGAAGGTCGCCACCCCGGAGCCGGCCGAGGCCAGCAGCGAGTCGACGTGGCCGTGGTAGCAGCCGGCGAACTTCACCACCACGTCGCGGCCGGTGAAGCCGCGGGCCAGCCGGAGCGCCGACATGGTGGCCTCGGTGCCGGAGGAGACGAAGCGGACCCGCTCCACCGGCGTCCGGGCCACGATCTCCTCGGCCAGCTCGACCTCGGGACGGGTGGGGGTGCCGTACGACGTGCCGCGGGAGACCGCGTCGCGCACGGCGGCCTCGACCTCGGGGTGCGCGTGCCCGAGCAGCATCGGCCCCCACGAGCAGATCAGGTCGACGTACCGGTTGCCGTCCACGTCGGTCAGCCAGGCCCCCTTCGCGGAGGCGATGAACCGGGGGGTGCCGCCGACGGCGTTGAACGCCCGGACCGGCGAGTTCACGCCTCCGGGCGTGACCGCCCGGGCGCGCTCGAACAGCGCGGCGGACTCGGCGGCGTTCAGGGGCACACCTCATTCTCTCCGAGGCACCTGAGGACCCCCGCATCCCCCCGGACCGGGCTTCGGGCGCCCTGGTCTGGACCCGGGCGGGAACTGCCCGGTTTGGCGTCACGTCCGAGGGGAATCCTCGTTCTGTTCGTGATGACGGTCACTCGGGCCGTCCGGATTCCGCACCCCCGCGTAACTTGTCTGTGACACGATTCGTTGGGTTCTCGAGGGGTCTGGAGGGGACGCCTCGGTAGCCATGGGAGAGAGCTTCATGTCCGCACAGCGATTCGGCCGTCTGCACAAGGCGACCGCGCTCGTCCCGATGGCGCTGCTCTCGGCCGCCTGGACCGCGAACCTCGTCGGCGTCAACGCACCGCTGGCCGCGGCCGGCGAGCGCCCCGACCCGACGCTCCCCGACGGCACCAGCGTCCCGGCGCAGGCCATCGAGGCCCCCGCCAGCGTCTCGGACGGCAGCCTGCTCGGCCCCGGGGTCGGCAACGCCGACGCCGCCCAGATCGTGGCCAGCTCCTCGACCTCCGGCATCCCCTCGGCCGCCCTGGCCGCCTACCAGCGCGCCGAGACCGTGATCAACGCCGCCGACCAGAGCTGCGACCTCGACTGGCAGCTGCTCGCGGCGATCGGGCGGGTGGAGTCCAACCACGGCCGCGTCGACGGCAACACGCTCTCCGACGACGGCCTGGCCACGCCCGGCATCTACGGCATCGCGCTCAACGGCGCCAACAGCACCACCGAGATCGTCGACACCGACGCCGGCCAGTTCGACAACGACACGTCCTACGACCGGGCGGTGGGCCCGATGCAGTTCATCCCCTCGACCTGGTCGGTCGTGGGCGTGGACGCCGACGGCGACGGCGTGCGCAACCCCCAGGACATCGACGACGCGGCGCTCGGCACCGCCGTCTACCTGTGCTCGGGCGCCGACGACCTCGGCACCGAGGCCGGCCGCCGGGCCGCGGTCTACCGCTACAACCACAGCCAGTCCTACGTCCAGCTCGTGCTGGACATCAGGGACGCCTACCTGGCCGGCGACTTCACCTCGATCCCCAACGGCACCGTGATGGCCGGCGAGATCACCCGGACCCCGCCGCCGCTGCACGTGCCCGGCACCCCGCACCACCAGGACCAGCAGCACGTCGACCCGCCCACCAGCCACGCGACGGACGACACCGTCGACGACCCGACCACCGACGGCGCTGACGACGACAGCAGCAGCGACGACACCGGCAGCACCGGCGGCGGCACGACCGGTGGCGGCGGCGGTGGCGGCGGCAACGGCGGCGGTGGCGGCGTGCACGTCCCCGGCACCCACGTCTCGATCCCGCCCCTGCCGACCACCAACCTCCCGCCGGTCGACCAGGCCCTGACCCTGACCCAGGCGACCGCCCAGTGCCTGCTCGACGGGGTCAGCCAGCTGAACCTCACGGCGTTCAACGCCTGCGTCGACCACTACATGCACCCGCGCACGGCCGCCCCGCAGAACTGAGGCGTCCTCGGCGGCCGAGGCGCCGCTGCAGCACGCTCCGGCCTCCTGACCCTCGCGTCACCGGTCCTCGGCAGTCATGCTGGGCCGGTGCGACTGGTGCAGGTGGCCCAGCGGGTCGAGGACCTCGAGCGAGCCACCGCGTTCTACGCCGACCTGCTCGGCGCCCTGCCGACCGCGACCTACGACCCACCCGGGCTGGTCTTCTTCGACCTAGACGGGGTCCGGCTCCTGCTCGAGGCCGGCGCCGCGTCCGCGGTGATCTACCTGGCCGTGGACGACCTGCCCGCCACCGTCGAGCGGCTGCGCGGCAACGGCGTGGTCGTCGAGGGCGAGCCCCACGTCATCTTCAGCCACGCGGACGACACCCTCGGGCCGGCCGGCGCCGACGAGTGGCAGGCCTTCGTCCGCGACACCGAGGGCAACCTCGTGGGTCTGGTCGAGCAGCGGCCGTCAGTCGGGTAACTCACCGTCCGGTCTGCTTCCACGGCGTTCGAACGCCAGGGAAGCAGACCGAACGGTGAGTTACCCCTGCTGGCGCAGGAGCACCGCTGCTTCGGCGGCCCAGTAGGTGAGGACGACGTCGGCGCCGGCGCGGCGGATGGACGTGAGCGTCTCCAGGATGGCCGGCTCGCGGTCGATCCAGCCCTGGGCGGCGGCGGCCTCGAGCATGGCGTACTCGCCCGAGACGTTGTAGGCCGCGACCGGCACGTCGACCGCGTCGCGCACCCGGCGGACCACGTCGAGGTAGCCGAGGGCCGGCTTGACCATGACGAGGTCGGCGCCCTGCTCGACGTCGAGCAGGGCCTCGCGGACGCCCTCGAGGCCGTTGGCGGCGTCCTGCTGGTAGGTGCGCCGGTCGCCCTCGAGGGAGGAGGACACCGCCTCGCGGAAGGGGCCGTAGAAGGTGGAGGCGTACTTCGCGGAGTAGGCCAGGATCGCGATGTCGGGGTGGCCGTGGGCGTCGAGCGCGTCGCGCACCACCCGCACCTGTCCGTCCATCATCCCGCTCGGGCCGACCATGTCCACGCCGGCGTCGGCGTGGGCGCGCGCCATCTCGGCGTACGCCGTGAGGGTCCGGTCGTTGTCCACCCGGCCGTCGGGGGTGAGCACCCCGCAGTGCCCGTGGTCGGTGAACTCGTCGAGGCACAGGTCGCTCATGACCGTGAGGCTGTCGCCGACCTCGGCGACCACGTCGGCGATCGCCACGTTGAGGATGCCGGCCGGGTCGACGGCGCCCGAGCCGACGGCGTCCTTGTGCTCCGGGATGCCGTAGATCATCACGCCACCGAGGCCCAGCTCGGCCGCCTCGGCGGCCGCCCGGCGCAGCGTGTCCCGGGTGTGCTGGACCACGCCCGGCATGGACGCGATCGGCACCGGGTCGGTGATCCCCTCGCGCACGAAGGCGGGCAGCACCAGCTGGCGCGGGACGACGCGCGTCTCCGCCACCATCTGGCGCAGCCCGGGGGTACGACGCAGCCGGCGCGGCCGGACCAGCGGCCCGGTCACCTCGGCGGCGTCGTCCCCCACCACGATCAGCGGGCCTTCGACCGCCGCGCCGACGGCTTGCGCTCCGACGGCCGGGTGACCGGCTCGCCCGACTCCAGCATCGCGAGGCGGCGGGCCGCACCGAAGTCGGCCAGCGCGTCGACGAGGACGTCGGCGTCGGGCTGCGGGGCCAGGACGTCGACCCGGAGGCCGTGCTCCTCGGCCGTCTTGGCCGTGGCCGGGCCGATCACCGCGATCACCGTCGAGGGGTGCGGCTTGCCGGCGATGCCGACCAGGTTGCGCACCGTCGAGCTCGAGGTGAAGACCACCGCGTCGAACTTGCCGGTCTTGATGGCGTCGCGGGTGCTGGCCGGCGGCGGGGTGGCCCGGACCGTGCGGTAGGCCGTCACGTCGTCGACCTCCCAACCCAGGTCGATCAGGCCGGCCACCAGGGTCTCGGTGGCGATGTCGGCCCGCGGGAGGAAGACCCGGTTGATGGGGTCGAGGAGCTCGTCGAACTCGGGCCAGTCCGCCAGCAGCCCGGCCGCGGACTGCTCACCGGAGGGCACCAGGTCGGCGCGCAGGCCCCAGGCCGAGATCGCCTGCGCGGTCTTGTCGCCGACCGCCGCGATCTTGAGGCCGGAGAAGGCCCGCGCGTCGAGGCCGTACTCCTCGAACTTCTCGCGCACCGCCTTCACGGCGTTGACCGAGGTGAAGGCGATCCACTCGTAGCGGCCCTCGACCAGGCCGCGCACGGCCTTGTCCATCTGCAGCGGGTTGCGGGGCGGCTCCACCGAGATCGTGGGGACCTCGTCGGGCACCGCGCCGTAGCCGCGCAGGCGCGCGACGAGCGGGCCGGCCTGGTCCTTGGTGCGGGGCACCAGCACACGCCAGCCGAAGAGCGGCTTGGTCTCGAACCACGACAGCGTCTCGCGCAGGTCGACGACCCGGCCGACGACGATGACGGCCGGCGGCGCCATCCGCGCGGCGCGGGCGTCGGCGGCGATGCCCGACAGCGTCGAGATGACGGTGGTCTGCTCCGTGGTGGTGCCGACCCGGGTCATCGCGACCGGCGTCTCGGGGTCGCGACCGGCCTGCACCAGCGCCTTGGCGATCTCGCCGACCATGTTGACGCCGGAGAGGATGACCAGCGTGCGCTCGTCGGCGTACGGCGCCCAGTCGACCTTCTCGTGGGCGGTGACGACCGCGACCTCGCGGTGGTCCTTGGTGGTCAGCGGGATGCCGGCGTAGGCCGGGACCGCGGAGACCGAGGAGACACCGGGCACGATCTCGAAGCCCAGGCCGGCCTTGACGCAGGCCTGCGCCTCCTCGGGCCCGGAGGCGTAGAGGAACGGGTCGCCCGACATCAGCCGGACCACGCGCTGGCCCTTCTTGGCGTGGCGGACCACGACCTTGGCGCGGGCGGCGTGGGTGAGCGGCTGGCCGTCCTCGCCGAAGCCGCCGTCGACGAAGACCGGCGTCTCGCACTCGGCGGGCAGCGCCAGCAGCCGGCGCACCAGCTCGAGGTGCTCGGGCGACTCGGTGACCACCACCTCCGCCTGCCCGAGCAGCGTGACGGCACGGACGGTCAGCAGGTCGGGGTCACCCGGCCCGCTGCCGACGAAGGACACCCAGCCGCGCCCGTTGCCGGACGTCGTCTGCTCGGTGGTGGTGGCGGTCTTGCCTCGCGTCATGCGTCGAGCACCTTGTCTACTACTGGGTCTACTACGGGGCCTGTGCTGGTGGGCTCGTGCTGCGGGTGTGACTAGGGGTGGTCGACCTCGGGGCCTGCGGTGTGGGACTGGGTGTCGGGCTGGGTCTCGGGCTGGGCGTCGAGCTCGCCCGCGCCGTCGGCGAGCATCTCCTTCGCGAGCCGGGTCCCGACGCCGGCCGCGTCGTCCGGGGCGCCGGTGGCGGACATCCGGACCGACAGTCCGCCGTCGGCGGACAGGGCGGTGGCGCGGACCCACAGCTCGTCGCCGTCCTCGCCCTCGACCACCTCCGCCAGTGCCCCGATCGGCGCGGTGCAACCACCCTCCAGGGTGGCCAGGACCGCGCGCTCGGCCTCGACCGCGACCCGGCTGCGCCGGTCGTCGAGCGCGGCCAGCGCGTCGAGGAGGTCGTCGTCGGCGCGGCACTCCACGGCCAGCGCTCCCTGCCCGGGGGCAGGCAGCATCTGCAGCGGGTCGAGCACCTCGGTGACCTCCTCGAGCCTGCCCAGGCGGGCCAGCCCGGCACGGGCGAGGAGCACGGCGTCGTACTCCCCGGAACGGACCTTGCCGATCCGGGTGTCGACGTTGCCACGAACGCCGACCACGTCCAAACCGAGGCCGAGGGCGTGCAGCTGGGCGACCCGCCGCGGCGAGCCGGTGCCCACCCGGGAGCCGACGGGCAGCTCGCCCAGCGTGAGGCCGTCGCGGGCCACGACGACGTCGCGCGGGTCCTCGCGCTCGGGTACGGCAGCGAGCGCGATGCCCTCGGCCGTCGCGGTGGGCAGGTCCTTGAGCGAGTGCACCGCCACGTCGACCTCACCGCGGAGCAGGGCCTCGCGCAGCGCGCTCACGAAGACGCCCGTACCGCCGGCCTGCTCCAGGGGCGTGCCGGCGCTCTGGGACCGGTCGCCCTCGGTGCTGATCTCCACCAGCTCGGTCTGCCGACCCAGCCGGTCGCGGATCATGCCGGCGACCAGCTCGGACTGGGTGGTGGCGAGGAGGGAGGCGCGGGTGCCGATCCGGACCGTCTCGGCCTGCGCGGTGGCGCTCACGAGAGCCCCTCGGGTCGGGTGACGGCCTGGACGGCGTCGGGGTCGAGCGCGAAGAGCTCCGCCAGGGCGGCCGCGTAGGAGACCGCACCGGTCTCGTTGGCCAGCTCGCGGACCCGGACGGTGGGCTCGTGGAGGAGCTTGTCGGCCACGCGGCGCACCGACCGCAGCACCTCGGCGCGGGCCTCGGGCGACAGGTCGGGGAGCCGGTGGTCGAGGCGCTCCATCTCGGCGTCCACGACCGAGGTGGCCATCGAGCGCAGCGCCACCACGGTCGGCGTGACGCTGGCCGAGCGGCGGGCGGAGAGGAACGCCGCGACCTCCTCGGTCACGATGCGGCGCACCTCCGCCACCTCGCGACCGGCGTCGGAGGCCTCGAGGTCGTCGGCCAGGTCGACGAGGTCGATCCGGGTCACGCCCTCGAGCCCCGCCACGGTCGGGTCGATGTCGTGCGGCAGGGCCAGGTCGACGAAGGCCACGGGTCGCCCGTCGCCGCGGGAGGCCTCCACCAGCTCGCGCGAGATCAGCAGCCCGGAGGCACCGGCACAGGCGATGACCAGGTCGGCCTCGGCGACCACCTGCGGGAGCTCGGCCAGGGTCGCGGCCCGGCCGGCGTACTCAGAAGCCAGCCGCTGGGCCCGGGCCAGGGTGCGGTTGACCACCACGACCTCGGCGGCCCCGCGGCGGGAGACGGTGGCGGTGGCCAGGCCAGCCATGGTGCCGGCGCCGACCACGGCGACCCGGCTGCCCTCCACCGCGATGCCCTCGCGGGCGGCGCGGTCGAGCGCGGCGCCGACCAGGGTGGGCGCGGCGCTGTCGATGTCGGTCTCGGTGCGGGTCCTCTTGCCCACCCGCAGCGCCTGCTGGAAGAGCACGTTGAGGGCGGGGCCGACGGTGCCGAGCTCCTGGCCCATGCGGAGCGCGTCGCGCGTCTGGCCGAGAATCTGGCCCTCGCCGACGGCCATGGAGTCCAGCCCGGCCGCGACCTGGAAGAGGTGGGAGACCGCGCCGTCGTCGTAGTGGACGTAGAGGTGCGGCAGCATCGCCTCGGTGGACTGGCCGGACCGCTCGACCAGCAGCCGCGACAGCTCCTCGACCGAGCCGTGGAAGCGGTCCACGTCGGCGTAGATCTCGACGCGGTTGCACGTGGCGATGAGGGTCGCCTCGGTGACGTGCTCGCCGGCGGCGACGGCCTGGACCAGCTTGGGAGCGGCGCCCGGCTCGGGCGCGACCCGCTCGAGCAGGGCCATCGGCGCGGAGTTGTGGGACACCCCCACGACCAGGACGCTCATCGCTTCTCACCGGGGTCCCCGCGGAAGTGCGAGCCCACGGCGCGCAGCGCCCGCACCGAGCAGTTCCGTGGGGTGGTCATGCGCTGGCCTCCGCCTGCTTGCGCTGCTCGTGGTAGGCCAGGATCTGGAGCTCGATGGAGAGGTCGACCTTGCGGACGTCGACGCCGTCGGGCACCGCGATCACGGTGGGCGCGAAGTTGAGGATGCTGCTGATGCCGGCCTCGACCATCTGGTCGGCGACGTCCTGGGCGGCGGTGGCGGGCGTCGCGATGACGCCGATGGCGACGCCGTGCTCGCGCACGATCGCGTCGAGGTCGGCGAAGTCGCGGACGTCGATCCCGGCGACGCTCTCACCGCGCCGGCCGGGGTCGGCGTCGAGCAGGGCCACCACCCGGAAGCCGCGGCTGCGGAAGCCGGAGAAGTTGGCCAGCGCGTGGCCGAGGTTGCCGATGCCCACGATGACGACCGGCCAGTCCTGGGTCACGCCGATCTCGCGGGCGATCTGGTAGCGCAGGTAGTCCACGTCGTACCCGACCCCGCGGGTGCCGTAGCTGCCGAGGTAGGAGAGGTCCTTGCGGAGCTTGGCGCTGTTGACGCCCGCGGCGGCGGCCAGCTCCTCGCTGGAGCACGTCGCCGTGCCCTGCTCCTCGAGCGTGGTGAGGGCCCGGAGGTAGACGGGCAGGCGCGCAACGGTGGCCTCCGGGATCTCCCGGGAGCTGTCCGTCGTGCGTGCGCTCACCAGACCTCGTCTCCAGCCGGCGGAGGGGGTCCGTCAGGGCCCGCGCCACGCCGTCGGCCCTGCCACTGTAGGAGTTTGTGAACGCGGGAACAAAACCGCGGGAGCGTGGGATCCCCCACGTCTACTCGCCAGTAGCTCCCGCCCGGCCGGTCACTTGTAACTCCGTGTTGCGACCACTAGGTCGGGGTCCTGACCACGACCTAGTGACCCGGACACGGAGTTACAAGCGGGGCGGGGCGGCCAAGGCGGCGCGGAGCCGGGCCTCGTCGACCCGCCAGAAGTCGTGCTGGCGGCCGTCGACGAGGGTCACCGGGATCTCCTCGCCGTACCGCTCCTGCAGCGCAGGGTCCTCCAGGATGGAGAGCTCCTCGAAGGACTCCCCCAGGTCCGCGCAGACCCGCTCGACCACCGCGCGGGCGTCGTCGCAGAGGTGGCACCCGGGCTTGGAGTAGAGGGTGACGCGCGCTCGGGACCGGACGTCGGGGTCGGACATCGAGGGACCTACTCCAGGAGCCCGAGCGCCCGGCGCCGCTCCATGCCGCGCAGCCGCCCCTTCTGGACCTTGCCGGTCACCCCGACGGGCAGCTCGGGGACGACCTCGATCCGCACCGGCTGCTTGAAGCGGGCCAGCCGCTGCTCGCAGTGCGCGCGTACGGCGTCCGCCAGCGCGACCGCGTCGCCCGAGGAGACGACGTAGGCCACCACCGCCTCGCCGGTCTGCGGGTCCTCGACGCCGATGACCGCGGCCTCGGAGACGCCAGGGACCTCGCGGATGACGTCCTCGACCTCGACCGGGTAGACGTTGAAGCCGGAGACGATGACCAGCTCCTTGAGCCGGTCCACCAGGAACAGGTCGCCGGTCGCGTCGAGGAAGCCGACGTCGCCGGTCGACCACCAGCCGTCCTGGTCGGGGCCGCTGCCGCCGTCGGGCCAGTAGCCGCTGAACAGGTTGGCGCCCCGGATCTGGATCTGGCCCGGGTCCTCGCCCTCGGGCGGGCGGCCGGTCTCGTCGACCAGGCGGACCTCGATGCCGGGCAGGGCCGCGCCGACCGAGCCGAGCTGGTGGTCCTGGCTGCACAGCGTGGAGGTGACCACCGGTGAGGCCTCGGTCAGCCCGTAGCCCTGGTGGATCGGGATGCCGGTGAGCTCGCTGAACTCCCGGGCCAGCTCGGGCGCCAGCGGCGCGGAGCCGGAGAGCATCAGCCGCACCGGCCCGAGCCGCTCGCGGAGCCCCTCGACGTCGCGCCAGTAGGCGAAGACCGGCGGGGCGACGGGGATGACGCTGCAGGCCTCGTCCTCGATCAGGTCGAGGGTGCCCTGCGGCTCGAACCGCGCGGTGAGCACCAGCTTGGCCCGGTGGCGCATCACCACACCGAGGACGGCGTTGAGCCCGTAGACGTGGAAGAGCGGCAGCACGCCGAGCACCACGTCGTCGCCGTGGATCATCGGCGGCTCGACGGCGGCGACCTGCTCGATGTTCGCCAGCAGGGCCCGGTGGGTGAGCATCGCGGCGCGCGGCCGGCCCGACGTGCCGCTGGTGTAGAGGAGCGCGGCGAGCTTCTCCGGGTCCTGCAGCTGGGGTACGGCGCGGGCGGCGTCGGCGCGCAGGTGGTCGTAGGAGCGCTCACCCGGCAGCAGGGTGCCGCCCACGACGACGATGCGCGGGATTACCAGCCGGGCCATCAGGTCGCTCTCGATGGAGCCGGGCGGGTACTCCGTGCCCCGGGCCTCCTCGAGCGCCTTGACCGCGCCGCGGACCGAGGTCACGGTGTCGACGTCGGCCACCACCATCCGCGAGCCCGAGTCGGCGATCATCCTCGCCAGCTCGCCGGCCTGCGAGGTGGGGTTGACCGGCACCGCGACCGCCTGCGTGCGGAGCACGGCGAGGTAGGTGGTGACGAACTCGATCCGGTTGCCCAGCACCACCATGACGCGGTGGCCGGCCACGATCCCGGCGGCGCCGAGGCCGGTGGCCAGGCGGCCGACCTCGTCGTCGAGCTCGCCCCAGGTGACGCGGCGACCGCCGGACTCCACGATGGCCAGCCGGCCGGGGTCCTCGGCGGCGGCCTGCACGAGCAGGTCCGCGATGTCGACCGCAGGTCCCGCCGCCGGTCCGTCAACCATGGACGGATACTTCCACACGGCGAACCCCGTTAGGTTGGAACCGTGGCGCCCCCCGACCGGCCTCGAGCCAAGCTGAACCTGCAGCAGCGCTCGATACTCGCCGGCGAGGCGGCCGCCTCCGAGGCCTTCGTGGAGACGGCCCTGGACCAGCCGCAGGACCCGACGGCCGCGGCGTTCTTCGACGTGGACAACACCGTCATGCAGGGCGCCAGCATCTTCCACCTCGCCCGCGGGCTGCACCGGCGCGAGTTCTTCACGACCCGCGACATCCTCGGGGCGGCCTGGAAGCAGGCGTACTTCCGGGTGGTCGGTGTGGAGGACCCGGACCACGTGGCCGACGCCCGCAACTCCGCCCTCGGCTTCATCGCGGGGCACACGGTCAAGGAGCTCCAGGACCTCGGCGAGGAGATCTTCGAGGAGGCCATGGCCCACCGGATCTGGCCGGGCACCCGGGCCCTGGCCCAGCTGCACCTCGACGAGGGCCAGCGGGTCTGGCTCGTCACCGCGGCGCCGATCGAGATCGCCCAGATCATCGCGCGGCGGCTGGGGCTGACCGGCGCCATGGGCACGGTGGCCGAGCACGTCGACGGCGTCTACACCGGCAGGCTGGTGGGCGACATGCTGCACGGCCCGGCGAAGGCCGAGGCCATCAACGCCCTGGCCGCCCGCGAGGCCCTCGACCTGAGCCGCTGCTCGGCGTACTCCGACTCCTACAACGACCTCCCGATGCTCTCGATGGTCGGCGACCCGTGCGCCATCAACCCCGACGCCCGGCTGCGCGCGCACGCCCGGGAGCAGGGGTGGCGGATCCGCGACTACCGCACCGGTCGCAAGGCGGCCCGGGCCGGCCTGGTGGTGGGCGCCGTGGCCGGGGCGGTGACCGGCGCGGTGGCGGCCGGCGTGTCCCTCCGGGGCCGGCGCGACTGAGGTCGCAGCCCGGGAACGCCGGGGCGCCGGGCGATGTGGCGAAAGCAACGATTCGTTTCCGTGATGTGACGAACCGCTCTACTGTGGGGTAACGCATCCTGGGGGACCGAGGGAGGGACTCCTGTGCCCGGAGCCGGACACGACGTCACGCGAGGGCTCGACGCCCTGCGCGAGGCGGTCGCGTGCGCGCTCCTCGGTGGCCTGGGTGGCCCCGGTGGCCCCCGTCCGGCGTACGCCGTCGCGTCCAGCGGCGCGAGCTCCCCGCAGGCCCGCCACCCCCTGGGCTGGCTGCTCAGCGAGGTCGCCACCAACGGTGTGGCCAGCGAGGGCGGCACGGGTCCGGAGGGCTCCGCCGGCTTCGGTGACGCGGACCAGGCCGCGTCCTCGGAGGACAGCGAGGAGGACCGCACCCGGCTGATCGCGCTCGTCGAGCTGGCCCGGACCGGCGACGCCGACGCCTTCGGACTGCTCTACGACCACTACCAGGGCTCGGTCTACCGCTTCCTCTTCTACCGCACCCGCTCCAGCACGCTGGCCGAGGACCTCACCTCCGAGACCTTCTTCCGCGCGCTGCGCAACATGCAGAACTTCCGCTGGCAGGGCAAGGACTTCGGCGCCTGGCTGATGACCATCGCCCGCAACCTCGCGACCGACCACTTCAAGGCCGGTCGCACGCGCCTCGAGATGGCCACCGAGGACATGGGGCTGCACGACGACGCCACCGAGGGCCCGGAGCACGCCGTCCTGGCCAGCCTGACCAACGAGCTGCTGCTCAAGGCGCTCACCGAGCTGCCGAGCGAGCAGAAGGACTGCCTCATCATGCGGTTCCTCCAGGGCATGAGCATCGCGGAGACCGCGGCCGTCCTGGGGCGCAGCGAGGGCGCCGTCAAGCAGCTCCAGCTGCGGGGCGTGCGCAACCTGGCCAAGCTGATGCCGGAGGGGATCCGGTGAGGGGCGTCGTGAGGCAGTCTCGTTACCGAAGCGTGGAGGTCGGGCGCGTAACTCGGCGCTCCGCCGGGTCGTTGTGCCGTACGTCGATGTCGCATCACGGGGATGGCACCGGCAACCACACGACAGGACCACAGCGATGACCCCCCTGTTCCCGGCACGACGGCGTGCCGAGCACTTCGACTCCCTGGTCGAGGGCGGACGACGAGATGACGTCGACCGCGCCACGGCCGAGCTGCTGGAGGTCGTCGGCGCGCTCCGCTCCGCACCCGAGTCGCAGCCGCGGCCGGCGTTCGTGGCCGACCTGCGCGAGCAGCTCATGGCCGCCGCCCAGACCGAGCTGACGCCGGTCCCGCTGGCGGCGAGGCAGCGCGACGACGTCGCCCGCCTCACCATCAAGCCGACCCGCACGCGCCGCGAGCGCCGCCTGGGCGTGGCCCTGGGGGCCGTGGCCATCATCGGCGCCTCCACCTCCATGGCGGTCGCGTCGCAGGGCGCCATCCCGGGTGACGCGCTCTACCCGGTCAAGCGAGCGATCGAGAACACCCAGTCCGGTTTCGCCGTCGGCGACGACGCCAAGGGCCAGAGCATGCTGGGCAACGCCTCGGAGCGGCTCGACGAGGTCGGCAAGCTGAGCAAGGAGGACAAGCCGGACGGCAAGCTGGTCCAGCAGACCCTCGACACCTTCACCCAGCAGTTCACCGACGGCAGCCAGTCACTCCTCGCCGACTACGAGCAGCACGGCGACCCGGCCTCGATCCAGCAGCTGCACACCAACGCCTCGGACAGCATGGACACGCTGCAGGCCCTCTCCGCCGTGGTCCCGCAGTCCGCCCTGGGCGCGCTGCAGGAGGCGGCGATCAACATCTTCGCGGTCGACTCCGACGCGGCGAACGTCTGCCCCGACCCCGACTGCGGTGAGCCGCTGCTCGAGCTGCCGGCCGACCTGGTGTCGGGCGTGACCTCCGCCCTCGGGGACGACCTCGGGGCGGTGGCCGGCGGTGCGCTGCCCGGCACCGGTACGCCGAGCGAGACGGCGGGCGCCCAGCAGCCGCAGGGCGACACGGGCGGCAAGGGCGACCACGACCCGAGCGGCATGAACCCGCCCGAGACCCCGATCACCCTCCCGCCCGCCACCCCGAGCGAGTCCTCGGGGCTCGGTGACGTCCTCCCGGGCACCGACCAGGGCGGCGGGACCACCGGCGGCGGCAGCAGCTCCGGTGACGGCGGTGGCGGCGGTGGCGGGAAGGGCGGCAAGCACAAGCCGGTCGACCTCACCCCGGTCACCGACACGGTGAACCAGGTCGTGAGCGGCGTCGTCGCGGGGGTCGCGGGCGTGCTCAACGGCCTGACCGGCAACGGCGGCTGAGCCGAGCCCCTCGGCCCGTCGGGTCCGGCCCTAGCGGAAGACGGACTGGCGCTGCATGAGCAGCGAGTACAGCGTCGACTGGATCGTCTCGCGCACCTCGTCGGTGACGTTGAAGACCAGCATCGGGTCCTCGGCCGCGCCGGCGTCGAACTCGTCGGTGCGGATGGGCTCACCGAACTCCAGCAGCCACTTCGAGGGCAGCGGCACCAGACCCAGCGGCCCCAGCCACGGGAACAGCGGCGTCACCGGGATGTAGGGCACCCCGAGCACCCGGGCCAGCGAGGGCAGGTTGGCCACGAGCGGGTAGATCTCCTCGGCGCCCACCACCGAGAGCGGGATGATCGGCACTTGGGTGCGCAGGGCGGCCGAGACGAACCCGCCGCGCCCGAAGCGCTGCAGCTTGTAGCGCTCGGCGTACGGCTTGCCGATGCCCTTGAAGCCCTCGGGCCAGACGCCGACCAGCTCGCCGGCGCGCAGCATCCGCTCGGCGTCCTCGTTGCACGCCAGCGTGGCGCCGCTCTTGCGGGCCAGCGAGCTCACCACCGGCGACTTGAAGACCAGGTCGGCGCCGAGCGGGCGCAGGAAGCGGCCGGTGTGGTCGTGGATCGTCACCAGCGTCATCAGCCCGTCGACCGGGATGGTGCCGGAGTGGTTGGAGACGACCAGCGCGCCGCCCTCGGCGGGGATGTTCTCGATGCCGCGGACCTCGATGCGGAACCACTTCTGGGCCACCGGGCGCAGCGCGGACATGAGGAAGCGCTCGGTGACCTCCTGGTCGAAGCCGTACTCGTCGACCACGTAGTCGCCGGTCACCCGGCGGCGCAGGAAGGCCAGGAAGCGCGCCAGCTGGGGCTCCCACTGCTCACCGAACAGCTCCCGCGCGGCCTGCTGGAAGCCGGCCAGCCAGTCCCCGGCGGGGATGCCGCCCTGGGGCAGGCGCTCCTCGGTGCGGGCCGGCGCGCGGGCCGCGGCGGGCGTCGGGTCGGCGGCCTGCGGGGACCTGGTGACCGGCTGGTCGGAGGTGTCCCGGGCCGGCGTGGGCCGAGGTGCGTCGGCGCCGGTCGGCGTGCTGGCCGGGCGCTCACGCTTGGCGGCCGGCTTGGCGGCCGGCTTGCGGCTGCCGCCGGCGGCCAGGCTCCGCGAGGCGGCGGACGGCTTGCCGTTGCCCTGGCCGCGGCCGGGGCGGCCGCGCGTACCGATCGGGATGATCTCGGCGTCACCCACGGCGACCACCCACCTCGCTCAGCGCGGGCGGCTCCTCGACGGGCGGGAGCTGGTCGAGGGCGGCGGTGAGGGCGCGCTCGAGCCGGCCACCGGTGGGCGTGAGCCCGGCGGCGAAGTCGGCGAACGCCTCCGCGGTGGTGAAGGCCGGCTCGAAGCCGAGCTCGGCGCGCATCCGGGTGGTGTCGACCCCGCGGCCGTAGGTCAGGAAGCCGAGCTGCTCGGGTGAGAAGTCGGCCAGCCGGGCGCTGCGCAGCACCGACCCGACGCCGCCGACCGCGAACCCGGGCATCTTGACCGTGGGGCGCTTGAGCCGGCGCAGGGCCTGGGAGAGCATGAGGATGCCGTCACCGGCGACGTTGAAGGTGCCGGGCCGCTCGGTGCGCACCGCGTGGATCAGCACGTCCATGAGGTCCTGCTCGTGCAGGAACTGCAGGCGCGCGTCGAAGCCGAGCACGCTCGGGATCACCGGCAGCCGGAAGTACGACGTCAGCGGGCTCACGACGTGCGGGCCGATGACGTTGGCGCAGCGCAGCGTGGTGACGCTCACGTCGGGACGGCGCCGGGCGAAGCCGCGGACGTAGCCCTCGATCTCCGCGACGTCCTTGGCGTAGCCGCTGCGGGCGCCGCGCCGCGGCTCCATCTCCTCGGTGAACATCGCCGGGTCGCGGTTGCTGGCGCCGTACATCGTGGTGGTCGACTTCACCACGAGGTGCTGGACGCTCGGCGCCTTCTGGCACGCAGCGAGCAGCTGCATCGTGCCGATGACGTTGAGCTCCTTCATGGTGCCCCGGCCGCCGGCGCTCCCGGGCGTCGAGATGACGCTCATGTGCACGACCGTGTCGACGTTCTCCTTGGCGATCACCTTGGCGATCACCGGGTTCCGGATGTCGGCGCGCACGAACGACACGTCGCCGACGTCGCCCCGCGGGGGCACGACGTCGACGCCGATCACCCGGGCCACGGTCGGGTCGGTCGCGATGGCGCGCGCCGACCGGCGCCCGAGGTCGCGCGAGACCCCGGTCACGAGGACCACCTTGCTGCCCGGTGCGCCCTGGGAGGTGCTCGCCATCTGGACCCTGACCGTGGAGAGGGAGTTGGTGGGCGGTGCTTACTTGCCGAGCTTGCGACGCTGCACGCGCGTCTTCTTCAGCAGCTTGCGGTGCTTCTTCTTCGCCATGCGCTTGCGCCGCTTCTTGATGACCGAACCCACGAACTGACCTTTCGACAAAAAGGCCGAGGCGCTCCGCGGAGCAGCCTCAGCGCCCCGCGGGAGGCCCGCAGGACCGCATCAGCCTATCCGCCGCACGTCGAGGCGCCGAATGGAGGACCGGTCCCGGACGGGGCGGGGGTCCAGCCACCGGGGATGACGGGCCTGCGTCGGTGTGACCAACCTCCCGGCTCGGCGCGCCGAACCGGCTCGGACGCCGTCTTTCCACGCCCGACGTCACGCGAGCGCAGCAAGAGCCACGGCGTGGAAAAGCGGTGACCGAGACGGTTCGTCACAGCGCGAAGAGCACGCGCGAGCGGAGCGAGCGCCAAAAGCACAGCTCGGCGCGCCGAACCGGCTCGGACGCCGTCTTTTCCACGCCGTGCGGGACGAAAGCACAGCGCGAGCCCCGGCGTGGAAAAGAGGTGGCCGAGACGGTTCGTCAGAGCGCGCCGAGCACGCGGCGCCGGAGGCGCCGCAAATCAACCAGCGCTGTAGAAGCTCTTCCGGAGGTACTCGTTGACGTCTTCCTCGACCACACGGAACGAGCGGCCGACGCGCACCGCGGGCAGGTCACCGTTGTGGACCAGGCGGTAGACGGTCATCTTCGAGACACGCATCATCGCCGCAACCTCCGCCACGGTGAGGAACTTCGCGTCCGACATGTCGCCAGATCCAGCCATCGTGCACCGCTCTTTCCTTTTGTGACACGCCACCGGCTTCCCCACCGATGCTCCCCGTGCCACTCCTAAGGGAGAATAGGGGTTCCTGTGACTCATGGGGAAGCGGTTCAGGAAAGTGCTCCAAGTTGTCTGGCGTGTCGACTTGCGCTCGCGGCCCCCCAGCAGGACGGCTCAGGGCAACGGATCCAGGCCGTGCAGCGGGAAGACGGCGGTCCGGGTGGCGTTGACCTCGCGGTCCAGCCAGGCGTCGGGGTCGTAGCCCTCGCGCCAG
>CAZEPK010000034.1:0-22114 GCA_964514085.1 uncultured Nocardioides sp. | reverse complement strand
CGGCACCTCGGTGGTCGGCGGCGGCGGCGGGGCCGTGGTCGGCACCTCGGTCGTCGGGTCCTGGGTCGACGTGGTCGGCGGCGTCGGCACCGAGGTCGGCGTCTTGGTCGGCCGGCCGGTGTCGCTCGGCTCGTTGGACGGCGTGGGCTTCTTGGTCGGCGGCGGCGGGGGCAGCGTCGGCTGGTGGCCGTCGTCGGGCGCCTCGCCGTCGAGGTTGGCCGCCGGGGGGAACTCCTCCTCCTCGACGCCCTCCATGTCGCGCTTCATGATGTCGGTCCAGGTGTCGGCCGGGTAGTCGCCGCCGAAGTACGACGGCAGCCAGCCGTCGAGCTGCTCGTTGCCCTTGCCGCGGACGTACATGACCGAGGTGGACAGCTGCGGGGTGTAGCCGGTGAACCAGGCCGAGTCGACCTGGTTCAGGCCGTTGGTGGCGGTGCCGGTCTTGCCGGCGGCCGGACGGTCCAGGCCCAGGGCGGCGGTGCCGGTGCCGGACTTCACGACCTGCTGGAGCGCGTAGCTCACGTCGGCGGCGATGTCGGTGCCGAGGTCTTGGTCGATGGCCTGCTTGTCGCTGACGGAGTGGTCGTAGAGCGTCTCGCCGTCCTTGGACTCGACCTTCTCGATGATGTACGGCTCGTGGAAGCGGCCGGCGTTCGCGATGGTGGCGTAGGCGTTGGCCATGTTGATCGGGCTGATCGTCGCGCTGCCCAGCGTGATGCTGGGGAACGCGTCCAGCCCGGCGCTGGCCCGTGGGAAGCCGTAGTGCTTGCCGGGACCCTTGTTGGGCGGGATGCCCATCGCGTTCATCATGTCGAGCACGTCCTGCGGGCCGTTGGGCAGCGAGACGGTGAGGTCGGTGTAGGCGGTGTTGATGGACTCCTCGGTCGCGGTCAGCAGGCTGACCGCGGAGCCGTAGTCGTTGTCCTGCTCGTTGACGACCTCGTCGCCGTTGTCGAAGGTGTAGGGCGAGTTGCCCTCGAAGGTGTCCTTGAGGGAGTAGCCCGCCTTGAGCGCCGCCGCGAGCGCGAAGGGCTTGACCGACGAGCCGGCCTGGCCTCCCGCGATGGCCCAGTTGATCTGGCTCTGCAGGAAGTCCTGGCCGGCGAAGAGGCCGCGCACCGCGCCGGTGCCGACGTCGACGCTGGCCACGCCGATGTGGAGGTTCTTGTCGGTGAACTGCGGGCCCTCCGGGCGGACCTCCTTCACGCCCTCGGCAGCGGCGTCCATCGCCTTCTGCGTGAACGTCGTGGTGACGCGGAGCCCGCCGCCGTCGATCTCACCCTCGGTGAACGGCTCGCCGGTCTCCTTGTTGGTGAGGGTCCCGAGCTCGTTCTTGACCATCGTGAGCACGTGGCCCTTCTGGCCGCCGTACCGGTTGTCGGTCTGCGGCGGGGCGAACTTGGGCAGCTTGCGCCCGGCCTTGGCCGCGTCGTCCTCGGTGATCTTGTCCGCGGCCACCATGCCGTCGAGGACCTTGCGCACGCGCTCGCGCAGCGCCTTGCGGGAGTCCTTGCCGCCGTCGGGGTCGTACTGCGTCGGGTTGTTGATGACCGCCGCCAGGGTCGCCGCCTCGCCGAGGCTGAGGTCGGCGGCGTCCTTGTCGAAGTAGGCGTTCGCGGCCGCCTGGACGCCGTACGCGCCGCGGCCGAAGTAGATGGTGTTGAGGTAGCCCTCGAGGATCTCCTGCTTGCTGACCTGCTTGCCCAGCTTGAGGGAGAGGATCGCCTCCTTGAGCTTGCGCGTGTAGGAGCGCTCGGAGGTCAGGTAGAGGATCTTGATGTACTGCTGGGTGATGGTCGACGCGCCCTGAGTGGCGTTGCCCGAGGCGTTGTTGAACAGCGCGCGGACGATGCCCTTGTAGTCGATGCCGCTGTCGCTCCAGAACGTGCGGTTCTCGATCGCGACCACCGCGTCCTTGATGTCCTGCGGCATGTCGTCGTAGGCGATGGCGTCACGGTTCTGGACGGCGAACTGGCCGATCTCGGTCTTGCCGCCGTCGTAGTAGACGAACGAGGTGTTGGTCTCGAAGTCGGCGTTGGGGTCGGGCAGGTCGGTGGTCTTGTAGAGGTAGACCAGGCCGCCGCCGACGAGCAGGGTGCCGAACAGCGCCAGCGCCAGCAGGTAGGCCAGGACGCGGCGCACCTTCTGGCCCCGGGTGCGGACCTTCTTGGGCTTGCCGTTGCGGCCCAGCTTGGCCGGCTTGGCCCCGGCCTTGCCGCCGGGCCTGGCGCCCGCGCCCTTGGTGGTCGCTCCGGCCGAGGCGGACCTCGAGGCCTTCGGGGAGGCCTTCTTGGCGGGGGGCCGGCTGTTGCCGTCGTCCGATCCCGCTCTGCGCTTGCCTGCCACGTCGCACGAGGGTACGCAACCGCGCCCAGAAAGGCCGAGTCCACGCGGGAGAGGCGGGAGGCGGCGGGTGCTGGCGCGGCCGGGCGACGCGCACCGGACATGGGTGCGGCCATGTCATTGCGCCGCGATGTACCAGGTGTTCGCGTTCAGGGGATATATCGCTACGATAGGTCCGTGGCACGTCGCGCAGAGACCATCGAGCTGGCAGTCCTCGGGCTGCTGCACGAGGGACCCATGCACGGCTACGAGCTGCGCAAGCGGCTCAACCTGATGCTCGGCTGGGGCCGGGTCCTGTCCTACGGCTCGCTCTACCCCACCCTGAAGAAGATGCTGCGCGGCCAGCTCATCGAGGAGTCCACCGCCTCCACGCCGCTCTCGCGCCGGCCGAAGATCGTCTACGAGGTGACCGAGGCCGGCACCGCCGAGTTCGAGCGCCTGATGTCGGAGGTCGGTCCCACCGCGTGGGAGGACGACAACTTCGACATCCGCTTCGCGTTCTTCTCCTCCACCGACATGGAGATCCGGCTCCGCGTGCTCGAGGGGCGGCGGATGCGCCTCCAGGAGCGGCTCGACCGGATCCAGCGTGAGCTGGCCATGACGCAGAAGGAGGCCGACCGCTACGCCGGGGAGCTCCAGCGGCACGGCGTCGAGTCGGTCGAGCGCGAGGTCAACTGGCTGTCCGACCTGATCAAGGCCGAGCGGAGCACCCCGCCCACGCCCGGCCTGGGCACCCCGCCCACCACCGCAGAAACGTCCTGAGGCACACCACCACCCGCGTCACCACAGAGAAGGGAAGCGCACCCCATGGGTTCGGTTCGAGTAGCAATCGTCGGAGTCGGCAACTGTGCGACGTCCCTGATCCAGGGCGTCCACTACTACCGGGACGCCGACCCCACCGCGTCGGTCCCCGGGCTGATGCACGTCACCTTCGGTGACTACCACGTCAAGGACGTCGAGTTCGTCGCCGCCTTCGACGTCGACGACACCAAGGTCGGCAAGGACCTCTCCGAGGCCATCAACGCCTCCGAGAACAACACCATCAAGATCTGCGACGTCCCGACCCTGGGCATCGAGGTGCAGCGCGGCCACACCCTCGACGGTCTGGGCAAGTACTACCGCGAGACGATCGAGGAGTCCGCGGCCGAGCCGGTCGACGTGGTCCAGGTCCTCAAGGACACCCAGGCCGACGTGCTCGTCTCCTACCTGCCGGTGGGCTCGGAGGAGGCCGACAAGTTCTACGCCCAGTGCGCGATCGACGCGAAGGTCGCCTTCGTCAACGCCCTGCCCGTCTTCATCGCCTCCGACCCCGAGTGGGCCAAGAAGTTCGAGGACGCCGGCGTCCCGATCGTCGGTGACGACATCAAGTCCCAGGTCGGCGCCACCATCACCCACCGGGTGCTGGCCAAGCTGTTCGAGGACCGCGGCGTGACGCTGGACCGCACCTACCAGCTCAACGTCGGCGGCAACATGGACTTCAAGAACATGCTCGAGCGCGAGCGCCTGGAGTCCAAGAAGGTCTCCAAGACCCAGGCCGTGACCTCCAACCTCACCGGCTCGCTGGCCGGCGTCGGCGCCCACGACCGCAACGTCCACATCGGCCCCTCCGACTACGTCGCCTGGCTCGACGACCGCAAGTGGGCCTACGTGCGCCTCGAGGGCCGCGCGTTCGGCGACGTCCCCCTGAGCCTGGAGTACAAGCTCGAGGTCTGGGACTCCCCCAACTCGGCCGGCATCATCATCGACGCGATCCGCGCGGCGAAGATCGCCAAGGACCGCGGCCTCGGTGGCCCGATCATCTCGGCGTCCTCCTACCTGATGAAGTCCCCGCCGGTGCAGCTCCCCGACGACGAGGGCCGCGCCCGCGTGGAGGCCTTCATCCGCGGCGAGGAGTAACCCTTCCGGCGCCCTTCTGGCGTCGAGATACGGAGAATGGCTGTCCTGGGCTGACCGGGGCAGCCATTTTCCGTATCTCGACGGGTCATCCACAGGCGCGGCAACCGGCTGGTTCGGGGCGGGGGCTCCGGGCAGGGCTCGGGGGTGGACCACCCCTGGAGCCTCATCGCCCCGCCGGTCAGCGGACTGGTGGCTCCCGTGCGCGTCGATCCCGAGGGCAAGAAGGGTCCGACGCGGGGGCAGGCGCGCGGGTCGGGCTGGCGGCGTACGTCGGCGGGTCTGGTCGTGCCCGCCGACATCAGCGACGAGCCCGTCGAGCAGCGGATCCTCGAGGCGGTCGCGGGTGCCGGGCCTGACGCGGTGGTGACGGGCTGGGCGGCGCTGCGCCTCCTGGGAGGCGGGTTCTTCGACGGCCTGGCCAGGGACGGCGTCACGCGGTTGCCGGTGCCCATCGCCGCGAACGGCGGACGGGTCGACCCGCGAGCCGGCGTGCTCCTCACCCGCGACCGGATCCCGGAGGACGAGGTGGTGATCGTCCACGGCATGCGGTGTGCGACCGCGGAGCGGGCGCTCTTCGACGAGATCCGGCGGCTCGGTCGGCTCGAGGACCAGGTGGTCGCCGCCGACATGGCCTTCGGCGGCGAGCTCACCTCGATCCGGAGGATGCGCCGCTACCGGTGGGCCCGCTACTGGTACCGCGACGTGCGCCGCCTCGACCGCGTCCTGCCGTTGGCCAGCGAGCACTCGAGGTCCCGTCCCGAGACCGACTTCCGACTGGTCTGGGTCCAGGAGGTCGGCTGGCTCGACCCGTTGGTCAACCAGGAGGTGCGCGACCTCGGCGGCGGGTTCGTCGGCATCCCCGACCTCCTCGACCCGAAGCGCGGGGTGGCCGGGGAGTTCGCGGGAGCCGGCCACCGGCTGGCCGAGCAGCACGAGGACGACCTCGGGCGCGCGGACCGCTTCCTCCGCGTGGGCCTGCAGGTCGTCGAGGTCGTGCGCCGCGACCTGGACGACGTACCTCGGGTCCGCCTGCGCATGACCGACGCCGCCGAGCGGGCCACGCTCCTGCCCCAGCGCTGGAGGCTCGGTCGTCCGCCGCGGTGCCTGGACGCCGAGCTCGACCGCCGCGATCGTCGAGATGCGGGAAATGGCTGACCTGGTGGTCCAGGGACAGCCAGAATCCGTATCTCGACGGGAGACGGGCGGGGGAGGTCAGTCGCCGAGGAGGCTGCCCAGCACTCCGCCGCCGCCGCCGCCGCTCTGGCCCTGGGCCTGGCCGCCGGCGCCCCACTCGTAGGCCTGGACCACGACGAAGCCCGGGCCGTGGAAGGCGTACTGGAAGGCCTCGCCGCTGCCGCCGCGGAGCATCGAGCGCATGTTCATGGTGTTGTTGATGCCCGGCACCAGGCCGGCCGACCAGCACACCGCGGCCTGGGTGTCGACGAACGTCGGCTGCTGGGAGCAGTCGAGCACCAGCGGCTTGCCGACCACGTTGATGGCCACGGTGCCCGTGCCCGAGACCGTGGTGTTGAAGAAGCCACCCGAGGCCATGCCGGCGCCCTTGGTCCGCTTGATGTCCCACTCCAGGGCGGCGTCGAAGGCCATCAGGTTGCGGCTGTTGATGGTGATCGCCTCGCCCTCGAGCTGCAGCAGGAAGACGTAGCCGGCCTGGTCGGCGAAGAAGACCTCGCCCTGGCCCGAGACCCGCATCAGCGAGACGTCCTCGGAGGACACGAGCTTCTTGGCCAGCTTGGCCAGGCTGCCGCTCTTCTCGTGGTCGAAACGCACCTGCCCCTGGAACGCCACCATCGCGCCCTTGGTGGCCAGCACGTCGGGGCCGAGGGAGACCCGCAGCATCTGGCTGTTCTGCAGGACGAACCGGTCCTCGCTCTGCCGCTCGAGGTTGGTCTGGTCGAAGAGGTCACTGCGCACCGGCACATTGTGCCGGTCCAGCCGGCGGCCCGCGGGCGATCAGCCGCGGGCGGCCCACCACTCCCGGAGCGCGGCCGCGGCGTCCTCCTGCGACATCGGGCCGTGGTCCAGGCGCAGCTCGAGCAGGAACGCGTAGGCCTGACCCACCTCGCGCCCCGGACGGATGCCCAGCAGCTCCATGATCTGGTTGCCGTCGAGGTCGGGCCGGATGGCGCCGAGCTCCTCCTCCTGCTGGAGGACGGCGATCCGCGCCTCGAGGTCGTCGTAGGAGCGGCGCAGCCGGTCGGCCTTGCCGCGGTTGCGGGTGGTGCAGTCGGCGCGGGTCAGCACGTGCAGCCGCTCGAGCTGGTCGCCGGCGTCGCGCACGTAGCGGCGCACCGCCGAGTCGGTCCACTCCCCCGAGCCGTAGCCGTGGAAGCGCAGGTGCAGCTCGACCAGGGTGGTGACCGCCTCGATCTCGTCCTTGGAGAAGCGCAGCGCCTGCATCCGCTTGCGGGTGATCTTGGCGCCCACCACGTCGTGGTGGTGGAAGGTGACCGAGCCGTCGTCGAGGAACTTGCGGGTCCGCGGCTTCCCGACGTCGTGCATCAGCGCGGCGAAGCGCGACACGAAGTCCGGGCCGCCGCCCAGCCGCGCCTCGAGGTCGATCGCCTGCTCCAGCACGGTCAGCGTGTGCTCGTAGACGTCCTTGTGGCGGTGGTGCTCGTCGCGCTCCAGCGCCAGCGCGGGCAGCTCCGGCAGGACGTACGCCGCTAGTCCGGTCTCCACCAGCAGGGCCAGCCCCAGCCGGGGGTGCGGCGCGGAGATCAGCTTCACCAGCTCGTCGCGGACCCGCTCGGCGGAGATGATCTCGATCCGGGCGGCCATCTCGCGCATCGCCGCGACCACCTCGGGGGCGACCGTGAAGCCGAGCTGGGCGGCGAAGCGGGCCGCCCGCATCATCCGCAGCGGGTCGTCGGAGAAGGAGTCGTGGGGCGTGCCGGGGGTCCGCAGCACGCCCGAGGCCAGGTCGACCACCCCGCCGTACGGGTCCTCCACCACGCGGCCCGGCAGCCGGACCGCCATCGCGTTGACGGTGAAGTCGCGGCGCCCCAGGTCGCCCTCGAGGGTGTCGCCGAAGTCGACGGTCGGCTTGCGCGAGGACGGGTCGTAGGCCTCCGACCGGTAGGTGGTGACCTCGACGGTCCACTCGCCCTTGCGGCAGCCGATGGTGCCGAAGTCGCGGCCCATGTCCCAGGTGACGTCGCCCCAGGCGTCCAGCAGCCGCTCGGTGTCGTCGGGCCGGGCCGAGGTGGCGAAGTCGAGGTCGTGGTGCGGCCGGCCCAGCATCGCGTCGCGGACCGGCCCGCCCACCAGGGCCAGCTCGTGCCCGGCGGCCGCGAAGACCCGGCCGAGGTCCTCGACGACCGGCGCGATGTCCTCGAGCGCCGCCTCCGCGTTGCGCTGGAGCTCGACGACCGTGCGGGTCGTGCGCTCGGGTCCGGACACGAGGGTCAACTCTAGGGCGTGCCCGCGATCGAGGCGGACCGGAGCCACAGCGAGGCGCACTACCCTCTACGCATGCTCCGCCGGCTCTCGCTCAGTGCTGCCCTGGCGGCGCTGACGGTGCCGGTGCTGGTGGGCGGGCTGCTCGCGGGGCCTGCCCAGGCCGACCCGCGACGCGACCCCGCGCCGGCGGCGAGCGACGACCCCGCGGCCCTGCTGCAGGCGAGCAAGCAGCAGCGCGTCGCCCCTGCGCGCAAGCAGGTGGTGAGCCGCCGCGCGAACCGGGCCAAGGCCGCGGACGACGCCCCGCTCGCGATCACCATCGACCAGCTCACGCCCTCGGCCATCCCCGACCGCGGGATGGTGCGCATCTCGGGCTTCGTGACCAACAACGACACCACCACGTGGTCGACCATCAACGTGCGGCCCTTCATCTCCGCCACGCCCCTCACCGACCCCGCGCAGCTGGCCGAGGCCGCGACCCTGCCGGCCGACCAGGTCGTCGGCGACCGGATCAGCGACGAGCGGTACAAGTACTTCATCGAGGAGCTCGCGCCGGGCGACTCCGCGCCGTACAGCATCGCGGTGCCGCGCAGCGCCCTGGGCGTCTCCACCCCCGGCGTGTACTGGTTCGGCGTGCACGCCCTGGGCGAGGGTCCGGAGGGCCGCGACGACTTCACCGACGGGCGGGCCCGCACCTTCCTCCCGCTGGTGCCCGACGCCCGTCCCGGTCAGGAGCAGGCGGCCGTGGTGATCCCGCTGCGGCACCAGCTCGTCTACCAGGACGACGGCTCGCTCGACGACCTGGCCGCCTGGACCCAGACGCTCAAGCCCGACGGCCGGCTGCGCTCGCTGGTCGACTTCGGGGCCAGCAGCGGCGACCGGACCGTCAGCTGGGTGGTCGACCCGGCGCTGATCGACGCGGTGCGCCGCCTGGCCCGGGGCAACCCGCCCCGGTCCCTGGAGCCGAACCTCGACCCCGGCCAGGACGACGGCGAGGACACCGGGGACGGCGAGGGAGGCCAGACCGACGGCAGCGGCGCGAGCGCCGACCCCTCCTCCTCCGACGCCGCGACCGAGGACCCCGCCCCCACCGCCGACCCGGAGGCCGAGCCCGACAGCCCGCTCGACCTCGACGCGCTCGACCCGGTGGTGAAGGCCGCCGCCAGCGCCGCCCAGGCCTGGCTGGCCCGCTTGGGTGCCGCGATGCGCCCGGAGGACGAGGTGCTCACGCTGCCGTACGGCGACGTCGACGTGGCCGCCGCCGCGGCGCACGACCCGTCCCTCTACCAGCGGGCCGTGGCCCGGGCCGGCACGTCGCTGCCCGGCTTCGACGTGACCACCACCCCCGTCGTCTCCTCGCCGAGCGGCTACCTCAGCACCCAGGCCCTCTCCGCCACCGACCCCGACACCACCGTCCTCCTCACCGACGCGATGTTCGCCGCCCCCGCGCCCGCGGTGGCCGACACCGACGGGCACCGGGTGGTCGTCACCTCGGAGGGCGCGGCCGCCGGCGGGCCCGGCCCCGACAGCCGGACCGCCCTGGTGGCCATGCGTCAGCGGCTGCTGGCCGAGGCCGCCGTGCGCTTCCTGCGCGGCGACCAGGCCCCGGTGACGATGATGCTGCCCCACGACTGGAACCCCGCCGGCGGTGGCTCCTTCTTCTCCGGGCTGGACGCGGACTGGCTCGACCTCACCTCGGTCGGCGCGGTGGCCCGGACCGGCACCCCCCGCACCGTGGCGGGCACGACGCTGCGCTACCCGCGGTGGCAGCAGGCGGCGGAGCTGGACCAGCCCAACTTCGCCTCGGCCGACGCCCTGATCCGCAGCGGCGCCTCGCTGCAGAGCCTGCTCACGCTCAACAACGTCGTCTCCGGCACCGTCGCCGACCAGGCCCTCGGCACGACGTCGTACTCCGCCCGCACCAAGCCGATCATCAACCGCGCCTCCGCCGACCAGTCCCGCACCTGGATCGACGGCAAGCTGCGCGAGGTCAGCGTCTCGGTGTCCGGCAAGGCGGTGACGCTCTCCAGCTCCAGCGGGCGCTTCCAGGCCACCGTCACCAACGACCTCGACCAGCCGGTGACCGTGGCCCTCGACGCCGAGGCCGACGGCGGCGTGGCCATCGACGGGCCGCGGCGCGTCGAGATCCCGGCCGGTGGCCGGCAGGCCGTGCTGCTCACCGCCCGCACCGACGAGAACGGCATCCACAAGGTCACGCTCCTGGTCACCGACAAGCGCGGCACGCCCCTAGGTGGCAGCACCGCGCTGACCGTCCGCTCGGCCCAGGTCAGCAACGTGATCTGGTTGTTCCTCGGCACCGGGATGGCCCTCCTCTTCGGCGCGATCGGGGTCCGCCTGTTCCGCCGGGTGCGCGGCGCGCGGCGCGCACCGGCCGGTGCCGATGACGCCGCCGCGACCGGCACGCAACGGGAGCCGGCCGAGGCCGGCCTGCGGTGACGGACCAGCCGCGGGAGCAGGCCCAGGACCAGGCCCAGGAGCTCGAGCCCGCCCAGCCGCTCGACGAGGCCGAGGAGCAGTCGAGCCTGCTGTCCAACAGCGCCGTGATGGCGGCGGGGACCACGGTCTCGCGGCTCAGCGGCTTCCTGCGGGCCGCGCTGCTGTCCTACGCCCTGGGCCGCCAGCTGCACGCGGACGTCTTCACCGTCGCCAACTCGCTGCCCAACATGCTCTACATCCTGCTGGCCGGCGGTGTGTTCAACGCCGTCCTGGTGCCCCAGCTGGTGCGGGCGCTGCGCAACGACCCCGACCGCGGCGACGCCTACACCAGCCGGGTCGTCACCGTGGCCGCGCTCTTCCTCGTCGCGGTCACGACCCTGCTCGTGGTGGCCGCGCCGCTGATCGTCGACCTCGTCGCGCCGTCGTACGACGGTGGCGTGCGCGACTCAGCCATCGCGTTCACCCGCTTCTGCCTGCCCCAGGTCTTCTTCTACGGCATGTACGTCCTCGTGGGTCAGATCCTCAACGCCCGCGGCTCGTTCGGCCCGATGATGTGGGCGCCCATCGCCAACAACGTGATCGCCGTGGTGGTGGTGCTCGTCTACATCCTCGGCTTCGGCCAGGCCGAGGGCAGCGAGGTGCTGGGCGGCTACTCCTCGGGGCAGGAGGTGCTGCTCGGGCTGGGGTCCACGCTGGGCATCGCCGTGCAGCTGCTGATCCTGGTGCCCTACCTGCGGCGCTCGGGCTTCGTCTACCGGCCCCGGCTGGACCTGCGCGGTAGCGGCCTGGGGCACACGCTGCGGCTCGGGGTGTGGACCGTGCTGTTCGTGGTGGTCAACCAGATCGCCTACGTCGTGGTCCAGCGCCTGGCCACCGGCGGCGCGGCGGCCTCGGCCGACGGCACGGGCTTCACCGTCTACTCCAACTCGTTCCTGGTGGTGATGGTCCCCCACTCGATCATCACGGTGTCGCTGGCCACCGCGATGCTGCCGCGGCTCTCGGCCCACGCGGCGACGGGCGACCTGGCCTCCCTGGCCGGCTCGCTCTCCAGCACGCTCCGCTCGGCCCTGGCCGTGGTGGTGCCCTTCGTCGCGCTGCTCCCGGTCATCGCGCCCGACCTGGCCCGCGTGGTCTTCGCCCACGGCGCGGCCGCGGAGGGCGGCGTCGACGCCTACGTGCCGACGCTGTCGCTGTTCGGCGTCGGGATCCTGTTCTTCACCTTCCACTACCTGGTGCTGCGCGGCTTCTACTCCCTGGAGCAGAACCGGTCGGTGTTCTTCGTCCAGTGCGGGGTGGCCGCCACCAACGTCGTCTCCGCGGTCGCGCTGGTGCACGCCACCTCGGCCGAGCACACCTCGCCGGCCCTGGTCGGGGCCTACGCCGTGTCGTACGCCGTGGGCTCGCTGGTCTCCTACCTGCTGCTGCGGCACCGGCTGGGCGGCCTGCGCAGCCGTCGCCTCGCGGTGTTCGGCGGCCGGCTCGTCGTGGCGACGGGCCTGGCCACCGGCCTGACCCTCCCGGTCGCGCGGGTGCTCGACGGGCTGGCGGACGACCCCGGGCTGGCCGTGGCGGCCGTGCGGCTGCTGTGCGTGGGCGCGGTGGACGTGCTGCTCTTCCTGGTCTTCGCCCGGCTGCTCCGGCTCACCGAGGTCAGCGACGTGCTGGCCACCTTCACCCGGCGCGCCCGCACCCGCTAGCCGCCCGTCGACGCGGGACTCGTGCCGTCCGGTCCCACCGGTCCTACGATGGACCCCTCGGGACCACACCAGCCGCAGGACCACGAGGGGGGTCGGGAACAGCAGCGTGCCGCACGCGACCCGGGCCGGCGACGTGCTCGCCGACCGGTACCGGCTGGTCGACCTCCTGAGCGAGAGCGGGGGCGGCCGGTTCTGGCGCGCCCACGACCGCATCCTGGAGCGCCACGTGGCCCTGCACGTGATCGCGGCCGATGACGAGCGGTCCGGCCTCCTCCTCGAGGCGGCCCGGCGCTCGGCCACCGTCCTGGACCAGCGGATCCTGCGGGTCCTCGACGCGGAGCAGGTCGAGGAGTACTGCTTCGTGGTCAACGAGTGGGGGTCCGGGACCTCGCTCGACATCATGCTGGCCAGCAACGGGCCGCTCTCACCGCGCCGCGGCGCCTGGCTGGTCAGCGAGGTCGCCGACTCGATCGCGGTGGCCCACGCGCACGGCGTGGCCCACGGCCTGCTCTCGCCGGAGAACGTGCTCGTCGACGGCAACGGCTCGGTCCGGATCATCGGCTTCTGCGTCGACGCCGCCCTGCACGGCATGCCGCCCGGCGACCCGCACCACGACGTGGTGGACCTGGCCGGGCTCCTGCACGCCACGCTGACCGGCAGCTGGGCCGGGGTCTCGCCGTCCGACGTCCCGCGGGCGCCGGAGGCGCGCGGCCGGGTGCTGCGGCCGCGGCAGGTGCGGGCCGGGGTGCCCAAGGGGCTGGACGACCTGTGCGACGAGCTGCTCAACCCGCGGGGACAGCGCCTGCGCGACGTGCGCGACCTGGGCAGCGCCCGCGGCATCCAGAGCGTCCTGGCCGACTACGTCGGCGACCCGGCCGGCCTGGGGCCGGCGATCGCGGCGGGCCTGCCGGAGAAGAACGAGACCGTCGTGCTGCCCGACGTGCCGGAGATCCTGGCCCGGCCGCACCCGGACGACTGGGTGCCGCCGCCCGAGCCGGAGCCCGAGGCCGAGCCCGAGACCGAGGCCGAGGTGGAAGAGGCCGAGCCCCCGGGAGTGCCCACCCAGGCCGGCCTGCCCATCTTCGACGACGAGAACGACGAGGTGTCGTGGCTGCGAGCCCGTGACGAGCCGGCGCCGCCGCCCCCGCCGTTCGAGGAGCCTCCGGAGCGACCGCTCTACGCCGCCGAGGCGCGCAAGCCGCGCTACGCCCGCACCGACACCGGCCCGGTGGTCTCGCGCGGCGACGAGTACTGGCCCTACGACCGCGACCGCTCCTCGGGCAGCGGGATGCTCCCGGCCGTCGACGACCTCGGCGACACCCGCGAGCAGGTGCCCGGCCGCAGCTGGCTGCGGCTGGCGATGCTCGTCGGCGTGGCGCTGGTGCTGCTGGTGGCGGTGGCGATCGCGTTCAACCTCAGCCGGGGCAAGACGCCGCTGGGGGCCGACCCCGACGACGAGCCGACCCCGTCGGCGACGGCGTCGACCTCCGCGCCGGCCGCGGCGCCCACCCCGCTGACCGGCCTGACCGCCACCGACCTCGACCCGCAGGGCGACGGCTCGGAGCACCCCGAGGACGTCGCCGGCGCCGTCGACGGTGACCCGGCGACCTCGTGGACCACCCTGACCTACAAGCAGCAGCTCGGCCCGAACGGCCTCAAGCGCGGGATCGGCCTGGTCGTCGACCTCGGCCAGGCGCGCGCCGTGCGCCGTGTCGACCTCGCGCTCGTGGGCCAGCCCACCAGCCTGTCGGTCTACCTCACCGACACCGTCCCGACCGACCCCGAGCGGCTCACGCCGGTCGGCGGGCTCGACGGCGCCGCCGCCACGAGCAGCGTGGACCTCGACGAGGCCCCCACCGGTCGCTACCTCACGATCTGGCTCACCTCCCTCCCGACTGTGCCCGGAGGCGTCCAGGGTGGGATCGTGGACCTCGTGGTGTCCGGATGAGCCTCCCCACGGAGCTGCACGAGTGGGGCGCTGCGCGCGCGCTCCCCGCGGGACCCGGACCCGCATGAACGCTCCGGCCCAGGCCGAGCAGAGCGACCACGAGCTGCTGCTGGCCCACGTCGACGGCGACCCCGACGCGTTCGCGATCCTCATCCGCCGCCACCGCGACCGGCTGTGGGCGGTGGCCCTGCGCACGATGGGCAACCCGGAGGACGCCGCCGACGGGTTGCAGGACGGCATGATCGCGGCCTACCGCCGGGCCGGTTCCTTCCGCGGCGACGCCGCGGTGACCACCTGGCTGCACCGGGTGGTCGTCAACGCCTGCCTGGACCGGCTGCGGGCGATGAAGGTGCGCCGGGCCGACCCGCTGCCCGAGGACCTCGAGGAGGTCGGCAACCGCGGCTCCCTGGCCACCTCCACCACCGACGCCGCCGACCCGGCCGACCTGGCCGTCGTCGACGAGCGGCGCCGGACCGTGCTGGCGGCCCTCGACCAGCTGCCCCCCGACCAGAAGGCCGCGCTCATCCTGGTCGACATGGAGGGCTACCCCGTGGCCGAGGTGGCCGCGATGCTCGACTGCGCGGTGGGCACGGTGAAGTCGCGCTGCTCGCGCGGCCGGGCCCGCCTGGCCGTGCTCCTCGACCTGCTCCGCCCGGGGAGTGACCCGGGACACGCCGGGGCGCGGAACCCCGACCTCGGCACGGCCGTCCGATCTGCGGACCCGTCCCGGGCTCCGCCGGATCCAGGCTGACCCCGTCCAGCCCACGTCCCGACAGCCACCAGCTCCTGACCCTCGAGAGGAGGCGTACGTCCCATGAGCGACCAGCCCGCTGACGGCTCGCTGCCCGAGCTCACCCCCGAGCAGGAGTCCGACGTACGCCGCCTGCTCGCGGACGCACGCCACGACGACCCGATCCCCGACGACGTGGCCACCCGCCTCGACGCCGTCCTGGCCGGCCTGACCCGTGACGAGCCGGGCTCGACCGGCATCGCTCCGGTGATCGACCTGGCCGCCCGCCGCCGTCGCCGCAACGCCGCCGCCCTGCTGGCCGGCGCCGCGGCCGTCATCGTGGCGGGGTTCGCCGTGGGCCAGGTCATCGACGTGGGCGGCACCGCCGACGACGCCGGGTCCAGCGCCCAGGTCGACTCCTCGCGGGGGTCCGGCGACGCGGGCGGCGCCGGCGACGACACGGCACCCGAGTCGGCCACGGGTGGGTCGACCGCGTCCGCCCCGCTTGACGGGGCGGAGACACCGCTGCGCCTGCGCTCGGGCCAGCTCCAGAGCGACATCACCGACCAGCTCATCGCGACGGGCTACACCGCGGGCTCGAGCCGCGCGCCCGACGCCAAGGCCTTCGCCGAGGTGGGGTGCCCGCTGCCCGCCAGCCCGGCCCAGAAGTACGGTCTCGGGGCGCTGTACCCGGCGCTCTTCGACGGCACGCCCGCCGTGCTCGCGCTGCGGCCCGCCGACGGAGCCAGCCAGCAGGCGGACGTGCTCGACTGCGCCACCGCGGACTCGCTGGCCAGCGTCACCGTCCCCACCCGCTGAGCGGTGCGTCCGGGAATCTCCACGCCCTAGGATCGGTTGGAGCAGTACCACCCATCCGAGGAGATCTCCGACCCATGTCCGAGCCCCGCAACGTCATCATCATCGGGTCCGGCCCGACCGGCTACACCGCCGCCGTCTACGCCGCCCGCGCCAGCCTCGAGCCCCTGGTCTTCGAGGGCTCGGTGACCGCCGGCGGCGCGCTGATGAACACCACCGACGTGGAGAACTTCCCCGGCTTCCGCGACGGGATCATGGGTCCGGCCCTCATGGACGAGATGCGCGCCCAGGCCGAGCGCTTCGGCGCCGAGCTGGTGCCCGACGACGTCATCGAGGTCGACCTCACCGGTGACCTGAAGGTGGTCAAGACCCACACCGAGACCTACACGGCGCACGCGGTGATCCTGGCCATGGGCTCGGGCTACCGCAAGCTGGGCCTGCCCCGCGAGGACGAGTTCTCCGGGCGCGGCGTCTCCTGGTGCGCCACCTGCGACGGCTTCTTCTTCCGCGACCAGCACATCGCCGTGGTCGGCGGTGGGGACTCCGCGCTGGAGGAGGCGACGTTCCTCACCCGGTTCGGGTCCAAGGTCTCCCTGATCGTGCGCCGCGACGAGCTGCGCGCCTCCAAGATCATGCAGGAGCGCGCCTTCGACGACCCGAAGCTCGACATCATCTGGAACTCCACCGTCGAGACCATCAACGGCGAGGACCGCCTGGAGTCGGTGACCCTCAAGGACACCGTGACCGGCGAGACGAGCGACCTCGACGCGACCGGGCTGTTCATCGCCATCGGCCACGACCCGCGCTCGGAGCTGCTCACCGGGCAGGTGGACCTCGACGACAACGGCTACGTGCTGGTCGAGCACCCCTCGACCCGCACCAACCTGATCGGCGTGTTCGCGGCCGGCGACCTGGTCGACCACCACTACCGCCAGGCCATCACCGCGGCCGGCACCGGCTGCCAGGCCGCTCTCGACGCCGAGCGCTACCTGGCCGAGCTGGCGCACGTGGGCGACCCCGCCGACGCCCAGGCCCGCGCCGACGCCGAGGCCCTGCTCGAGGACGTGCAGACCGCCGGAGCCTGACCGGCCTGGCCCCAGCGAGGGCGGCCCCGCCCGCGCGGGGCGGGAACATTCCGCCCCGGGGTGAGGTTGACTTGATCAGGCTTCATGCTCGTCGACCCGGTTCGGGGTCGACCCACCAGCAGAAAGGTGACCCATCGTGGGACACATCGAGTCCGTGACCGACGCCGAGTTCGACGCGCAGGTCCTCAAGTCCGACAAGCCCGTCCTGGTCGACTTCTGGGCGGAGTGGTGCGGCCCCTGCAAGCAGGTGGCGCCGATCCTCGACGAGATCGCGGCCGCGCACGGCGACAAGATCACCTTCTTGAAGATGAACGTCGACGAGAACCCCGTCACGCCGTCCTCCTACCGCGTCACCGGCATCCCGACGATCAACCTGTACAAGGACGGCGAGGTCGTGAAGTCGATCGTCGGCGCCCGCCCCAAGCAGGCCCTGCTCAACGAGCTCGCCGACTACACCAGCTGATCCCGCTGACCGGTCGGCCGACCGGTCAGTTCAGCTCCCCGCGGCTCATCCGGCCCTCGGCCGGGTGGGCCTTCACCGGGCGCACGGCTCCCACCAGGCGCTCCAGCGCCGCCTCCACCTCGTCCTTGAGGGAGAGCGCGGTGCGGAGGTCCATCCGCATCCGCGGGGTGGCGCCGTGCGCTCGCTGCGTCTTGAAGCCCACGCTGCCCAGGAAGTCCGAGGGCAGCACGCAGCTGCCGCGCCGGCCGGGACCGCGGGTGTCGCCGAAGGCCTCGACGGCCTTGATCCCGCCGCGCTTGATCAGGTCGCGCGCCATCCCCTGGACCAGCATCCGGCCCAGCCCTCCGCCGGCGTGCGCGGGATGGACCCAGATGTGGGTGAGCAACACCGCGTCGGGTGAGACCGGAGCGGTCGGGAACGCGCCCGCGCCCGGCACGAACGCGTCCGGCGCGTAGATCGCGTAGCCCACGGGTCGCTCGTCGACCAGCACCACCCGCCCGCACGAGCCCCACTCGCGCAGGACCTGGGAGACCCAGGCCTCCTTCTCGGTGGCGCGCTCCGCGACCGGCACCCGGTCGCGGCTGACGGGGTGGAGCTGCCAGAACAGGCAGGTGCGGCACGGACCCTCGAGCTCGGCGAGGTGGTCGACGGTCAGCCGCACCACCTTCCGGGACATGGACCCAGCGTAGGCCGGATCACCGGCGGTGTGACCCACTCGGTGGACCGATGACGTGCACCGACGTGGTGCGTCGTCCACACTTGGACGACCATGGAGAGCACGCCGGCGCGCCCGCAGAACCGACTCGACCCCTACGTCGACCGGTACGCCGCCCGCACGGCCGGCATGACGGCCTCGGAGATCCGCGCCCTGTTCGCGGTGGCCTCCCGCCCCGAGGTGGTCTCGCTGGCCGGCGGCATGCCCAACATCTCCGGCCTCCCCCTCGACGTCGTCGGCCGCGCCATCGGCGACCTGGTGGCCCACCACGGGCCCGAGGCCATGCAGTACGGCTCGGGCCAGGGGGTGCCGCTGCTGCGCGAGCAGATCACCGAGGTGATGCGGCTCGAGGGCATCCAGGCCCACCCCGACGACGTCGTGGTGACGGTCGGCTCGCAGCAGGCGGTCGACCTGGTCACGCGGGTCTTCTGCGACCCCGGCGACGTGGTGATCTGCGAGGCGCCGTCGTACGTCGGCGCGCTGGGCGTCTTCAAGGCCTACCAGTGCGAGGTCGTGCACGCGGAGATGGACGCCGACGGGCTGGTCCCCGAGGCCCTGCAGCAGGCCATCACCGCGACGCGGGCGGCGGGGAAGAAGATCAAGTTCCTCTACACGATCCCCAACTTCCACAACCCGGCCGGCGTGACGCTCTCAGCCGCCCGGCGCCCGCAGATCCTCGAGATCTGCCGCCGCGAGGACATCCTGGTGCTGGAGGACAACCCCTACGGCCTGCTCGGCTTCGAGGGCGAGCCGCTGCGCGCCCTGCGTGCCGACGAGGCCGAGGGGGTCATCTACCTCGGCTCGTTCTCCAAGACCTTCGCCCCCGGCTTCCGGGTCGGCTGGGCGCTGGCCCCGCACACCGTGCGGGAGAAGCTGGTGCTGGCCCAGGAGTCGGCGACGCTGTGCCCCCCGCAGTTCTCGCAGATGGCGGTCTCGGCCTACCTGTCCGCACACGACTGGCAGGGCCAGATCAAGCAGTTCCGGGAGATGTACCGCGAGCGCCGCGACGCGATGGTCGACGCGCTGCACGACCTGATGCCGGCGGCCTGCCGGTGGAACGTGCCCGACGGCGGCTTCTACGTCTGGCTGACCCTGCCCCCGGGCGTGGACGCCAAGGCCATGCTGCCGCGGGCGGTCACCGCCAGGGTCGCCTATGTGCCGGGCACGGCGTTCTTCGCCGACGGCTTCGGCTCCAGCGCCATGCGGCTCTCCTTCTGCTACCCGACGCCGGAGCGGATCCGCGAGGGCGTACGCCGCCTGGCCGGCGTGATCGAGGCCGAGCTGGAGCTGCGCGCGACGTTCGACTCCTACGCGCCGCCGCGCCTGACCGGTCTCCAGGGCTACGACGGTCCGAGCAGTGACCTCACCTGAGCCGCCGGCACCTCGCCGGCCGATGAGGGACCTGACCTACCCGCCGATCATCGTGGCGGCCAAAACCGGCTTCCGGCTGCTGGGCCAGCGCATCCGCATCACCGGGGCGCACCACGTGCCCCGCCACGGCGGCGTGCTCCTCGCGGTCAACCACATCGGCTACGTCGACTTCGTCTACGGCGGCCTGGCCGCCAACCCCTCAGGTCGCAAGGTCCGCTTCATGGCCAAGCGCGAGCTCTTCGACCACCGCTGGAGCGGGCCGCTGATGCGCTCGCTGCACCACATCGAGGTCGACCGGGCCGAGGGCGAGGCGTCGCTGGCCACCGCCCAGGACTACCTTCGCGCGGGCGAGGCGGTCGGCATCTTCCCCGAGGCCACCATCTCCCGGGCGCTGGAGATCAAGGAGCTCAAGACCGGAGCGGTGCGCATCGCCGCCGCCGCGGAGGTCCCGCTGGTCCCGGTGATCCTCTGGGGCACCCAGCGCATGATGACCAAGGACCACCCCCGCGACTTCTCCCGCGGCAAGACCATCACCATCACGGTCGGCGCCCCACTGCACCCCAGCGGCCAGGACCCGGCGGCCGAGACCGCCGAGCTCCACCGCGTGATGTCCTCCATGCTCGACGAGGCCATCAAGGCCTACCCGCCCGACGAGCAACCCCCGGGCTCCTGGTGGCTCCCCCAGAAGTACGGCGGCTCCGCCCCCACCCTGGCGCAGGCCGCCGAGCTTGACGCCGCCGAAAAGCGAGCCCGTGCGCAGCGCAAGTCGACTAGTTGACCTATTGCTTTATTGCTTTGTCGACAAACCGACACAACTACATCACCGCAGGTCACACGGCTAACGCAACGGCGAACGCCCGCCAACGAGCGAGCGCAGCGAGGCGGGCGAGCGGAGCGAGCGCTCCCGGCGATCGACCTCGATGGCCTCGGCGACCGCGCAGCCCGCGCAGCGGAGCAAGCAGTCGTCGAGGACTCGAGGTCGAAGCTCGCCGGGGTAGACAGTCAGCCCGGATCCATCACGTCCACGATGCGCCGCAGGTCGTCCAGGCTGGCGAACTCCACGGTGATCTTGCCCTTGGTCCGTCCGAGGTCCACCTTGACCCGGGTCTCCAGCCGGTCCGAGAGCCGGTCGGCCAGCTCGGTCAGCCCGGGCGCGGTGGGCTTGGCCCGCTGGGTCCGGCGCTCGGCTCGAGAGCCGGTCTCACCGACCGCGACGATCTCCTCGAGGCCGCGGACGCTGATGCCCTCGGCGATGACCCGCTGGGCCAGCCGGTCCTGGACCTCCGGGTCCTCGACGGAGAGCAGCGAGCGGGCGTGCCCGGCCGAGAGGACGCCGGCGGCGACCTTGCGCTGCACCGCGGGCCCCAGCTTGAGGAGCCGGATCGTGTTGCTGATCTGCGGCCGGGACCGTCCGATGCGCGAGGCCAGCTCGTCGTGGGTGCACCCGAAGTCCTCGAGCAGCTGCTGGTAGGCCGAGGCCTCCTCCAGCGGGTTGAGGGCCGCGCGGTGCAGGTTCTCCAGGAGCGCGTCCCGGAGCATGTCTGTGTCCTCGGTGTCCCGGATGATCGCCGGGATCGTGGTCAGGCCGGCCTCCTGGGAGGCGCGCCAGCGGCGCTCCCCCATGACCAGCTCGTACCGGTCCTCCCCCGAGCGCCGCACCACGACGGGCTGGAGCAGCCCGACCTCCCGGATCGAGTGCACCAGCTCGGCCAGCGCCTCCTCGTCGAAGACCTGGCGCGGCTGGGCCGCGTTGGGACCGATGGCGTCGATCGGCAGCTCCGCGAAGGACGCGCCGCTGACGGGCGCCAGCTCCGGTCCGTCCTGCGGGTCCGCGGCCCAGGCGCTGCTGGGGCCGGCGGCGTCGACGGCGCTGGCGGCCCGGTCGGCGACCTGCTCCTCATCGGCCGGTGCGTTCGTGGGGATGAGCGAGCCGAGGCCTCGGCCCAGGCCCCTGCGCTGGGTGCGGGACGAGTTCACTGCGCTCCTTCGTGGAGCCGCAGCCCCTTCTCGGCCAGCTCCTTTGCGGCGTCGAGGTAGCTCATGGCGCCCGGGGAGCCCGGGTCGTAGGTCATCACGGTCTGGCTGTAGGACGGCGCCTCCGACACCCGCACCGACCGCGGGATGTTCGACTTGAGCACCTGCTCGCCGAAGTGCGCCCGCACCTCCTCCGCCACGCCGGCCGCCAGCCGGGTGCGTGCGTCGTACATGGTGATGAGGATGGCGGTGATGGCCAGGTCCGGGTTCAGGTGGGCGCGGACCATGTCCACGGTGGACAGGAGCTGCCCGAGCCCCTCGAGCGCGTAGTACTCCGCCTGGATTGGGATCATCATCTCCTGCCCGGCCACCAGGGCGTTGAGGGTGAGCAGCCCGAGCGAGGGCGGGCAGTCGATGAGGACGAAGTCGAACCGGTCCTCCCCCGCGCGCTCGACCGACTCGGTGCTGACCCGCGGGTCGGCGTGCAGGGCCTTGTGCAGGCGCTGCTCGCGGGCCACCACGCTGACCAGCTCTATCTCGGCGCCTGCCAGGTCGATGGTGGCCGGCACCACGAAGAGGTTCTCCACGTCGGGGCACGGCGTCACCACCTCGGCCAGCGCTCGACCCTCGACCAGCAGGTCGTAGGTCGAGGGGGTGCCGCGGTGGTGCTCCACCGACAGCGCGGTCGAGGCGTTGCCCTGCGGGTCGAGGTCCACCACCAACACCCGCTGGCCGAACTGCGCCAGGGCGGCGGCCACGTTCACCGTGGAGGTGGTCTTGCCCACGCCACCCTTCTGGTTGGCCACGACCAGGACCCGCGTCGCTTCGGGCCGCGGCAGGGCCGGGCGCAGGCGTGCCCCCTTGCGAGCGAGGAGCATGTGCTCCGCGGCCTGGGCCAGTGGCGTGGGCTCGTCGCCGTAGGGGTCGGCCAAGGAGGGCGTCACCTCGCTGAGCTCGCGGACCCGCCGGAAGCTGGACGTCGGATCGCCCGATGTTTCACGTGGAACCACACTGGCCTCGTCCTCCCCCGCCTGTGGAAAAGTAGGCCCGTCCTGTGGACGGCCCCGCTCAGGGGGTGCCTCGTGTCCGGTGGATAACTCCCGAGAGCCGGGTCCGTCCGTCACGTGCAGTTCCTCCCACCGGGCTGCTGAAGAGCCCGAACGGACACCCTAGCCGCGGGGGTCATGATGGGCCACCCG
>CAZEPK010000033.1:0-22607 GCA_964514085.1 uncultured Nocardioides sp. | reverse complement strand
GAGCAGGCGGGGCAGGTGCCCGAGTAGATGACCTCGGCCTCGTCGACGACGAAGCCGTGGGTGTCGCTGGCGGTGAGGCAGGGGGTGTGGCCGACGGCGCAGTCCACGTCGGCGATGGCACCGCAGCGACGGCAGACCACGTGGTGGTGGTTGTCGCCCACCCGTGACTCGTAGCGCGCGACGGTGCCGAGCGGCTGGATCTTGCGCACCAGGCGCGCCTCGGTCAGCACCTTGAGCACGTCGTAGACGGCCTGGTGGCTGATCTCCCCGGTCCGGGCCCGCACGGCGGTGATGACCGAGTCGGTGTCGACGTGGGGGAGGCGGCGGACGGCGTCGAGGACGGCGACCCGCTGCTGGGTCACGCGGAGGCCCGCGTCACGCAGCGACTGCTCGTGCGCGGGGTGGGTCACCCCAGCACCCAAGCGCATTTACTTGAATGATTCAAGAGTGCCACTCCGCTTGACTCGTTCGAACAGGTGTTCGAACATGGGCGGATGACCCTGTCGCCCACGTTGGACCCGGCACGCTCCGTGCTGGACCAGCTGCGCGACCGGGTCTCTGCGATGGAGGGTGGCCCCACGCGGCTGCCCGTGCCGGTGCTGCCGGAGCTGAGCGACCTGGTGCAGCTGCGCACCGGCGGCAGCTACGGGGTCGACTCTGCCTCACTGGCGCTGGCCCTCGCTGCGGGGGCCTCCGCCGCGGGGGAGTGGGTGGGCTTCGCCGGCTGGCCCGATTTCGGCGCCGAGGCCGCCGTCGAGCTCGGCGTCGACCTGGGCCGCACCGTCCTGGTCCCCGACACCGGGCAGCACTGGCTGGAGGTCACCGCCGCGCTGGTCGACGTGCTGCGCGTGGTGGTCCTCCGCCCACCGGCCCGGGTGGACGCGAAGTCGGCCGGCGTCCTCGACGCCCGCCTGCGCAAGCGCTCCTCGGTGCTCGTGGTGTGGGGCGACTGGCCCCGCTGCGACGCCCGGCTGAGCCTGGAGGAGGCGCGGTGGACCGGGCCCGAGCACGGGCACGGCCGGCTGCGCACCCGCCGGGCGCGGGTCGCCGTACGCCGCGGGAGTGCGCCGGCGGTGCGGGCCGAGGTGGCCTTCCCCGGGGCGGACGCACCCCTGACCCGGCTAGCGCCCGTGGTGCAGCGGGCCGAGCCCTCGTGGCGGGCCTCGGGATGAGGGTGCTCGTGGTGTGGTGCCCCGACTGGTCGGTCGTCGCCGCGCTGACCGACGCGGAGCGCTCGCCCGCCGAGCCGGCCGCGGTGCTGCACGCGGGGGTGGTGGAGGTCTGCAACGCCGCGGCGAGGGCCGAGGGGGTGCGCCGCGGCCAGCGCCGCCGTGACGCCCAGGCGCGGTGCCCCGAGCTGGTGCTGCTCGACGCCAACCCCGACCGCGACGCCCGGCACTTCGAGCCGGTCCTCGAGGTGGTCGAGGGGCTGAGGCCAGGGGTGGCCTGCCTGCGTCCGGGCCTCCTGGCGGTCCGCGCGCCGGGCCGCTGGGCGGGCGGCGAGGCCAACGCGGCCGCGCTGGTCGCTGAGGTCCTGGTCGAGGCCGGCGTGCGCGACTGCCGGCTGGGCGTCGCCGACGACCTGTTCACCGCCGAGCAGGCCGCGCGGCGCGCCGCGCCCCAGGAGTGCGAGGTGGTGGCCCAGGGCGGCTCGGCGGCGTTCCTGCGCGAGCTGCCGGTGGAGGTGCTGGAGGCCGACGGGAGCGAGGGGCGCGAGGCCGTCAGCCTCCTGCGCCGCCTGGGCCTGCGCTGCCTCGGTGACGTGGCCGCGCTGCCGCTCGACTCCGTCCAGGACCGGTTCGGCCGCTACGGGGTCCAGGTCTGGCGCCGGGCCAGGGGAGAGGGGCAGGGCCACCTGGCCCCCCGGACCCCACCACCCGACCTGACCGCCGAGGTCTGCTTCGAGCCGCCGCTCGACTCGGTCGAGGCCATCTGCTTCAGCGTCCGCACCACCGCCGAGCGGCTGGTGGCCGACCTCGCGTCGCGCCAGCTGGTGGCGACCGGGGTGCGGATCGAGGCCGAGCACGACGGCGCGGTGGCCTCGGCCCGCACCTGGCTGCACCCCAGGCACTTCTCCGCGCGCGACCTGGTCGACCGGGTGCACTGGCAGCTGCAGGGCAGTGCGGGCCTGCGCTCGCGCCACGACGCCGGCGCGGTCCGGGCGCCCGTCGAGCGCGTGCGGCTGCTGCCCGAGGTGGTCGAGCCGGCGGCCGCGCACAGCGAGGGCCTGTGGGGCGGTGCCGGCGAGGAGCTGGTCGAGCGGGGCGTGGCGCGGGTGCAGGCGATGGTCGGGTTCGACGCCGTGACCCGCCCGGTGCTCCAGGGCGGACGCGGGCCGGCCGACCGGCAGGCCGCCGTGCCGTGGGGCGAGCGGGCCACCGGGCTCCGGCCCCGCGACCGGCCCTGGCCCGGCCAGCTGCCCGGACCGGCGCCCTGCCGGGTCTTCGCCGAGCCGGTGGTCGTCGAGGTGCGCGACCAGGCGGGGCGGGCGGTGGCCGTGACCGAGCGCGGGGCGGTGACCGGCGAGCCCACCCGCTTCCAGCTCGCCGACGCGCTCGGGACGGGCTGGCAGCCGGTCGTGGCCTGGGCCGGCCCCTGGCCGGTCGACGAGTCGTGGTGGGCCGAGGGCGGGGTCCGGGCCTCACGGTTCCAGGTCGTGGGCGCCGACGGCCGGGCCTGGCTGCTGGTCTGCGAGCCCTCGGGCTGGCGGGTCGAGGCGGGCTACGACTGATGGACGGCGACTGATGGGCTGGAACAACCCGGCGGTCTCCTGGAAGGAGCTCGAGCGCCGGCTCTCGGGGCTGCCCGGCGCCGACGACGCGCCGGTCTCCCGCCGCAAGCGGCGCCGTCCCGAGCCGCGCGGGACCGCACCCGACCCGGGTGCCGGCCACACGCCGTACGCCGAGCTGCACTGCCACAGCCACTACAGCTTCCTCGACGGGGCCTCCTCGCCCACCGAGCTGGTCGACGAGGCGGTGCGGCTGGGGCTGCACGGCCTGGCCCTGACCGACCACGACGGGTTCTACGGCGCCCCGATGCTGGCCGAGGCCGTGGCGGCCCACCCCGAGGCGACCCTGCGCACCGTCTACGGCGCCGAGCTCTCGCTGGGGCTGAGCGGACCCCAGAACGGCGTGCCCGACCCCGAGGGGCAGCACCTCCTGGTCCTGGCCCGGGGCGTGGAGGGCTACCACCGGCTGGCCGCCGCGATGACGGCCGCCCACCTGCGAGGTGACGAGAAGGGCCGGCCCACCTACGACCTGGCCGAGCTGGGCGAGCAGGGCCGCGACCACTGGGTGGTGCTGACCGGCTGCCGCAAGGGCACCGTCCGCTCGGCCCTGGGCCGCGGCGGTCCCCGGGCGGCGGCGGAGGAGCTCGATCGGCTCACCGGTCTCTTCGGCCTGGACCACGTCGTCGTCGAGCTGTCCCCGAGCCCGCACCCCGCGGCCCACGAGACCAACGCGCTGCTGGCCGGCCTGGCCGCCGACCACGGCCTGCCTGTCGTGGCGGCCGGCAACGTCCACCACGCCAGCCCTTCCTCGGCCCGGCTGGCCTCCGCCATGGCCGCGGTCCGGGCGCGGCGCAGCCTGGCCGAGCTCGACGGCTGGCTGGACCTGTCCGGCGCGGCCCACCTGCGCAGCGGGGCCGAGGTGGCGCAGGCGCTGGCCCGGTGGCCCGAGGCCGTCCCGCGCAGCGTCACGCTGGCCGACGAGCTGGCCTTCGACCTGCTCAAGGCCTCGCCGCGCCTGCCCAAGCACCGCATCCCCGAGGGGCACACCGCCGACACGTGGCTGCGCGAGCTGGTGTGGCGGGGCTTCGAGGAGCGCTACGCCAGTACGCCCCACGCGGAGGTGGCCCGGGAGCGGATCGAGCACGAGCTGCGGGTGGTGGCCGAGAAGGACTTCGCCGGCTACTTCGTCATCGTCCACGACATCGTCGACTTCGCGCGCAGCCAGGGCATCCTCTGCCAGGGCCGCGGGTCCGCGGCCAGCTCGGCGGTCTGCTACGCCCTCGGCATCACCGCCGTCGACGCCGTCTTCTACCGCCTGCCCTTCGAGCGCTTCATCTCCGCCCACCGCGACGAGGAGCCCGACATCGACGTCGACTTCGACTCCGACCGCCGCGAGGAGGTGATCCAGTGGGTCTACGACACCTATGGCCGCCGCAACGCGGCCCAGGTCGCCAACGTCATCAGCTACCGGCCCCGGATGGCGGTCCGCGACGCGGCCAAGGCGCTGGGCCACTCACCGGGCCAGCAGGACGCCTGGTCCAAGCAGATCGACGGGTGGCAGGCCGTGGTCACCGGCGACCAGGGCGACGCCGCCGCCCACGACGTGCCGGCCCCGGTCGTGGCCCTGGCCGACCAGCTGATGGGCGCGCCGCGCCACCTCGGCATCCACTCCGGCGGGATGGTGCTCACCGAGCGCCCGATCGGCGAGGTCTGCCCCATCGAGCGGGCCCGGATGGACCGGCGGACCGTCCTGCAGTGGGACAAGGACGCCTGCGAGGCGATGGGGCTGGTCAAGTTCGACCTCCTCGGGCTGGGCATGCTCGGCGCCCTCGACCACATGATGCGGCTGGCCGCCGAGCACACGGGGGAGTCCTGGGACCTCGCGACGATGCCCAAGGAGGAGCCGGGCGTCTACGACATGCTGTGCCGGGCCGACTCCGTCGGGGTCTTCCAGGTCGAGAGCCGGGCCCAGATCGGCACCCTGCCCCGGCTGCGACCGCGCGAGTTCTACGACCTGGCCATCGAGATCGCCCTGATCCGGCCGGGTCCGATCCAGGGCGGCGCGGTGCACCCCTATGTCCGGCGGGCCACCGGCGTCGAGCCGGTCACCTACGAGCACCCGGACCTCGTGCCGGTGCTCGAGCGCACCCGCGGCGTACCCCTCTTCCAGGAGCAGCTGATGGCCATGGCCGTGGCGCTGGGCGACTGCTCGCGCGACGACGCCGACCTCCTGCGGCGGGCGATGGGCTCCAAGCGCGGGGTCGAGCGGATCGAGAGCATCAAGAAGACGCTGTACGCCGGGATGGCCCGCCGCGGCCTGGTCGGCGAGGCCGCGGACGCGATCTACGTCAAGATCCTCTCCTTCGCCAACTTCGGCTTCGCCGAGTCCCACGCGCTCAGCTTCGCCCTCCTGGTCTACGCCAGCTCGTGGTTCAAGCTCCACTACCCGGCCGCGTTCCTTGCCGGTCTGCTGCGCAACCAGCCGATGGGCTTCTACTCGCCGCAGTCGCTGGTCGGCGACGCGCGCCGCCACGGCGTCGTCGTGCGCCGGCCCGACCTGCTGCGCTCCGCGGCCAAGGCCGACCTCGAGCCGCTGGAGTCGGACAGCCCGTCGGCACCGACCGGCCTCGACGCCTGCCTGCAGCCGCACTTCGAGCGCACGGAGTGGTCCGCGACCACCCCCGACCCCACCCTGGACCACCGCCGGGACGGGCACCACGCCGTACGCCTGGGGCTGGACTCGGTGCGCGGCATCGGGGCCGACGTGGCCGCCCGGATCGTGGCGGCCCGCGACCAGGCACCGTTCCCCGACGTCACCGACCTGTCGCGCCGCGCCGCCCTCACCTCCGCCCAGCTGGAGGCGCTGGCCACGGCCGGCGCCTTCGAGGGCTTCGGCCTCGACCGCCGGCGCGCGCTGTGGGCGGCCGGCGCCGCCGAGCGCCCCGACCACCTCGCGGGCTCCACGCCGGCCCCGGCTCCGCCCGAGCTTCCCGGCATGACCGAGGTCGAGCTGACCCTGGCCGACCTGTGGGCCACCCAGATCTCACCCGAGCGGCACCCCGTCGAGCACCTGCGCGAGGAGCTGACCCGCGCCGGCATCCGGTCGGTGGGCGACCTGCAGCAGGCCGAGCCCAACCGCCGGGTCCACGTGGCCGGGCTCATCACCCACCGGCAGCGGCCCGGCACCGCCCAGGGCACGACGTTCCTCAACCTGGAGGACGAGACCGGCATGCTCAACGTGGTCTGCTCCGTCGGCGTCATGCGGGCCCACCGGCAGGCGGCCCGCAACCGCATCGCCGTGGTGGTGCGGGGGATCCTCGAGCGCGAGGAGGGTGCGACCAACCTCATCGCCGACCGCATCGAGGCCATCGACGTCGTCGTCCCGGGCGCCGGGGCGGTGCTGCAGGCCCGGTCCTCCTCGCGCGACTTCCGCTGAACCACCCCTGCAGGGGAGGAACCGTGGACGGTGGCGCGGTTACCGGGCGGTGGCTCGAGCAGCGGGCTGCCGCACGACTCCTCCTGGGAGCGAGCATGACCACCCACCTCACCGTCGTCCCTGACGCGCACGCCGAGCAGCGCCCACGGCTGCGGGTCCTCCGCGTCGTGCCGCCCGAGCCGCACCACGGACCGGGCACCTACGACGTGCGGCTCGAGCTGAGCCGCCCGCTCACCGTCCACGAGCGCCAGGCCCTTCCCCACCTCGCCAGACGGATGCTGCCCGTCGGCTCGGAGCTGGTGGTCTGCGACACCACGCTGGAGCGCGTGGGCGCCCGCGCGCACGAGCTCGCCGACCTGGTGGCGGCGGTCGAGCGGGCCGGGCGCCAGATCGAGGACGAGGTCCGGACCCGGGCCGCGGCCGTGTCGGCCGCAGAGGACCAGGAGCGCCGGCGGCTCGGCGACCTGGCCCGGTCCATCCGGTTCCCGGCATGACCACCGCCGCGCGGCCGGCCTTCAGCTGCCCGGCCCACGCCGCAGAGGCGTTCGAGGCGGCGGAGCGCCGGGTGGCGCGACTGCTGGCCGAGGAGCGAGCCGAACGCCCCGAGGACGGCGAGGACGCCGTGGCGAACGTGCCGGGGAGCGGCGAGCCGCCGGACTGAACTCGTCGTCCGTGCGAGGTGCCCCGACGGCTGGGCGTCTGGACGAGAGGACCCGTCCGGCCATCGGCCGAACGGGTCCGTCTCTGTGGTGTCCGAGGGGGGACTTGAACCCCCACGCCCGATAAAGGGCACTAGCACCTCAAGCTAGCGCGTCTGCCAATTCCGCCACCCGGACGAGTGCCCGGGAACGATAGCAAAACCGGACCCCTGGTCCCGCATCGGCGAGCGTGCCCGGCGCAGGTCGTCATGACATGCTCGGGACATGGCCGACCAGGGGCAGGACAGCGAGGTCGTCGACCTCTGCCGCGAGCTGATCCGGATCGACACGTCGAACTTCGGCGACGACTCCGGACCCGGGGAGCGCAAGGCGGCGGAGTACGTCGCCGGGCTGCTCGACGAGGTCGGGATCGAGGCCAGGATGTACGAGTCCGAGCCCGGCCGGACCTCGGTCATGGCCACGTGGGGCGGCCAGGACGGCGACGGGCTGCTGCTGCACGGCCACCTCGACGTGGTGCCCGCCGAGGCAAGCGACTGGCGGATCGACCCCTTCAGCGGGGAGGTCGAGGACGGCTACCTGTGGGGCCGCGGCGCGGTCGACATGAAGGACTTCGACGCGATGCTGCTGGCCATCGTGCGCCAGCGGCAGCGCGAGGGTCGCGTGCCGACCCGGCCCATCCGGCTGTGCTTCACCGCGGACGAGGAGGCCGGCGGCCACCGCGGCGCCGAGGTGCTGGTCAACGAGCACCCCGACGAGTTCGAGGGCGTCACGGACGCCGTCGGCGAGGTGGGCGGCTTCAGCACGACGGTGCGCGGGCGCCGGGTCTACCTCATCGAGGCCGCCGAGAAGGGGATGGCCTGGATGAAGCTCACCGCCCGTGGTCGCGCCGGCCACGGGTCGATGATCAACGACCAGAACGCGGTCACCCGGCTCAGCGCCGCCGTGGCCCGGCTGGGCGCCCACCAGTGGCCGGTCCGGCTCACGCCCACGATGGAGGTGCTCCTCGGCACTGTCGCGGAGCTGGCCGGCACCGAGGTGACCCCGGACAACGCCCGCGCCCTGGTCGAGGAGTTCGGCGGCGCCACCCGGATGCTGGCCGCGGTGATCAGCAACACCGTCAACCCGACGATGCTCTCGGCCGGCTACAAGGTCAACGTGATCCCCACCGAGGCCACGGCCCACGTGGACGCGCGCTCGCTGCCGGGCTACGAGGAGGAGTTCTTCGACACCCTCCGCGAGCTGATCGGCGAGGACATCGACGTCACCTACCTCTCGAACCAGGAGCCGTGGGAGACGCCGTACGAGGGCCGGCTCGTCGACGCCATGCAGCGCAGCCTGCTGGCCGAGGACCCGGATGCCCTGGTCGCGCCGTTCCTGATGAGCGGCGGCACCGACGCCAAGCACTTCCGCAAGCTCGGCATGCGCTCCTACGGCTTCGCGCCGCTCCGGCTGCCGGCGGACCTCGACTTCACCGCGCTCTTCCACGGCGTCGACGAGCGGGTGCCGACCGACGCGCTGGAGTTCGGCGTGCGGGTGATGGACCGCTTCCTCGACGAGGTCTGACCGGCAGGTCGGGGCTCAGGCGGTCCGCACGGCCCGGATGATCCGACGCCGCAGGATCACCCGGCGGGTGCCGTCGGCGGTGATGCGGACCCGGTCGAGCTCCCACCCGCCGTGCTCGATCCGCTCGACCAGCAGCTTGGTGACCACCGTCCGGGGGAACTCCTTGGAGAACGACACCTTGTCGAACTCCCACTCCACGCCCCGCCCCAGCCGGGGGCCGTGGGTGCGCGCGGAGCTCACGAACGCTCCGCCGAGACGTCGTCGAGGGCCTCCATCAGCTCGGGCGGAAGCGTCTTGTCCTCGACCGCGAGCGCCTGCCGCAGCTGCGCGGCCGTCCGGGCGCCCACGATCGGTGCGGTGACCCCGGGCTGGTCGCGGACCCACGCGAGCGCGACCTCCAGCGGGCTCCAGCCCAGTCCGTCGGCGGCCCGCACCACCGCCTCGACCACGGCCGAGGACGACTCGTCGCGGTAGGCGTCGACGAACTGGGACATCTCCGAGGCACCGCGGGAGTCGGCCGGGGTGCCGGTGCGGTACTTGCCGGTGAGGACCCCCCGACCCAGCGGGGACCAGGGCAGGACGCCGAGCCCCAGCTCGGTCGCCGCGGGCACCACCTCGTGCTCGATGCCCCGGTTGAGCAGGGAGTACTCGACCTGGGTCGAGACCAGGGGCGCCCGGCCGGGCACCGCCCGCTGCCAGGTCGCTCCCTGGGCGGTGCGCCACCCGGACCAGTTGGAGACGCCGACGTACGCCGCGCGGCCGCTCGAGACGGCCGTGTCCAGCGCCGAGAGGGTCTCCTCGATCGGGGTCTGGTCGGACCAGACGTGCACCTGCCACAGGTCGACCGAGTCGACCCCGAGCCGCTGGAGGGAGAGGTCGAGGCAGCCGAGCAGGTAGCCGCGGGAGGTGTCCATGACCCGTGCCCCGCGGCGCGTCCCGACGCCGGCCTTGGTCGCCACCACCACGTCGCGGCGCGGGACGACGTGGCCGAGCAGCCGGCCGAGCAGCTCCTCCGAGGCGCCGCCGGCGTAGGTGTGGGCGGTGTCGAGCAAGGTGCCACCGGCGTCGACGAAGGCGGTCAGCTGCTCGCGCGCCTCGTGCTCGTCGGTCTGGTTGCCCCACGTCATCAGCCCGAGCCCGAGTCGCGAGACCGAAAGGCCGGACCGACCCAGGGACCTGTGCTGCACGAGGCACACCGTAGCCGCCCGGTGGAGGGTTCCCGGGGACCACCCGTTCAGGTCGCGGACACCCGCCCCTCCGTACGCTGCTGTCGCGTGGACTACTTCGAGGCCGTGGTCCTGGGTGTCGTGGAGGGGCTCACCGAGTTCCTGCCCGTCTCCAGCACCGGTCACCTGACGATCGCGGAGAAGCTGCTCGGCCTCGAGCTGGACGACCCGGCGGTCACCGGCTACACCGCCGTCATCCAGATGGGCGCCATCGCCGCGGTGATCGTCTACTTCGCCCGCGACATCTGGGCGATCATCCGGGCCTGGACGCTGGGGCTGGTGCGCTCGGAGTACCGCGGCCAGCTCGAGCACCGCATGGGCTGGTACGTCATCGTCGCCACCATCCCCGTCGGCGTGGTGGGGCTGCTGGCCAAGGACCTGATCACCGGCGACCTGCGCTCCCTGTGGGTGGTGGCCGTGGCGCTGATCGGCTGGAGCGCCGTGATGTGGTTCGCCGAGCGTGTCGCGCGCCAGGACCGGCCCGAGCGGGACCTCGGGATGACCGATGCGGTCACCATCGGGCTGTTCCAGGCGGTGGCGCTGGTCCCGGGCATCTCGCGCTCGGGCGCCACCATCTCGGCCGGGCTGTTCCGCGGCCTGGACCGGGTCACCGCCACCAAGCTGAGCTTCTTCATGTCGATCCCGGCCCTCCTCGCCGCCGGCGTCTTCGAGCTCAAGGACGCCTTCTCCGGCGACATCGGGGTCGGCGAGGCCCTCGTGGGGGTCGCGGTGGCGTTCGTCGTGGCCTACGCCTCGATCGCCTGGCTGCTGCGCTTCGTGGCCCACCACACGATCGCGTGGTTCGTGCCCTACCGCGTGGGCCTGGGCGTCCTGCTGCTCGTCCTGCTGTCCACCGGCGTGCTCAGCCCGACCTGAGCGGCTAGAGCCAGCCGGACTTCTTGAACAGCACCCACAGGGTGCCGGAGATGGCGAGCATGAGCAGCACCGCCAGCGGGTAGCCGAGCTCCCAGCCCAGCTCGGGCATGTGCTGGAAGTTCATCCCGTAGACGCCGGCGATGAGGGTGGGGGCGGCGGCCAGCGCCACCCCGGCCGAGATCTTCCGCATGTCGTCGTTCTGCTGGACCGTGATCCGAGCCAGGTGGGCGTCGAAGGCGGTCGAGAGCAGCGAGTCGAGGGTGTCCACGACCTCGGCCGCCTGGTTGAGGTGGTCCAGGACGTCGCGGAAGAACGGTCCGGCCTCGCGCTCCACGCCCTTCACCAGCCCGTCGGCGAACTTCCGCATCGGCTCGCGCAGCGGGAGCACGGCCCGGCGCACCTCGGAGATCTCGCGCTTGAGCACGTAGATCCGGGTGGAGTCGTCGGTCCGGGCGGGGGAGAAGACCGAGCTCTCGATCTCGTCGACGTCGACCTGGAGCTCGTCCACGACCTCGGTGTAGCCGTCGACCACGGTGTCGCAGACCGCGTAGATCACCGCCGACGGCCCGTGGTTGAGGACCGCCTCCTGCCCCTCGAGCCGGGAGCGGGCCGAGTGCAGCTCCGAGCCCCGGCCGTGGCGCACGGTGATCACGAAGTCGTGACCGGCGAACAGGTTGATCTCGCCGGTCTCGACCGCGTCCTCCGCGTCGACGTACCAGAGGGTCTTCAGGGTGAGGAACAGGCTGTCGTCGTACCGCTCCAGCTTCGGCCGCTGGTGGGCCTTGAGCGCGTCCTCGACCGCCAGCGGGTGCAGCCCGAACGACTCGGCCACCTCGTTGAGCTCGCCCTCGCTGGGCTTGTAGAGCCCCACCCACACGAAGTCCTCAGGCTCGGTCGCCTGGGCTCGGATCTTGTCGAACTCGTGGGGGAAGCAGTCGACCTCGATGCGCTGGCCCTTGCGGTAGAGGGCGCTGTCGACGATCACGGCACGACGGTAGTCCCCACCCACGCCCTAGGGTCTGGGGCGTGGCCACAGTGATCCTCGTGCGACACGGCCGTACGACGGCCAACGCGTCCGGCGTGCTGGCGGGCCGCACGCCGGGGGTCAAGCTGGACGACGTCGGGGTGGCCCAGGCCGACCGGACCGCCGAGCGGCTCGCGGTGGTGCCGCTGGTCGCGGTGGTGAGCAGCCCGCTGGAGCGCTGCCGCCAGACGGCCCGGGCGATCCTCAAGGCGCAGGACGGGAGCCCGTCGACCGCCTCCGAGCGCGGCATCACCGAGTGCGACTACGGCGCCTGGCAGGGCCGGCCGCTGCGCGAGCTGGCCAAGGAGCCGCTCTGGAAGACGGTGCAGACCCAGCCCTCGGCCGCGGCCTTCCCCGAGGGGGAGTCGCTCTCGGCCATGCAGGCCCGGGCGGTGTCCGCCGTGCGTCGCCACGACGCGCGGCTCGAGGCCGAGCACGGGCCGGGCGCGGTGTGGGTGGCGGTCAGCCACGGGGACATCATCAAGTCCGTGCTGGCCGACGCCCTGGGCATGCACCTGGACCTGTTCCAGCGGCTGAACGTGGACCCGGCGTCGGTCTCGATCATCCGCTACACCTCGACCCGGCCCTACGTGCTGGCCACCAACACCCACGCCGGCGACCTGTCCTGGCTCAAGCCGCCGCCGAAGAAGAAGACGACCCGCCGGCGCAGGGGCGAGGACGCCGCCGTCGGCGGCGGTGCGGGGCCGTCCTGAGGTTTTCCCGGCGCCGCCTAGGGTGTGGTCATGCCGTTGATCCACGGATTCGACCCGCCTGAGCGGTTCGTCGCAGGGACGGTCGGTGAGCCCGGCGCACGCACCTTCTTCCTGCAGGCCCGCAGCGGCGCCCGGATCACCAGCGTCTCCCTGGAGAAGCAGCAGGTGGCCGCCCTGAGCGAGCGGATCGACCAGCTCCTCGACGAGGTGATGGCCAGCGACACCACCTCGACGGTGGTGCCGGCCGTCGCGCCGCTGGGTCTCGAGGACCCGCACCCGCTGGAGCAGCCCATCGAGGAGGAGTTCCGAGCCGGCACCATGACGCTGTCGTGGGACCCCGACGACGAGCGCGTGGTCATCGAGGTCTTCCCCTACACCGAGGCCGCCGTGGTGAGCCCCGACCAGCTCGACGAGGAGCTGACCGAGCCGGAGCCCGACGAGGTGTTCCTCGTCCGCATCGACGCCGGCAGCGCGCGGGCCTTCGTCAAGCGGGCCGAGCAGGTAATCGAGGCCGGGCGGCCGAGCTGCCCCTTCTGCGGCAACCCGATCGACCCCGAGGGCCACCTGTGCGTGCGCGCCAACGGCTTCCGGCGACGGGACCCGTGAGCCCACCCAGATGAGCCCCATCCAGTGAGCAGAGCCCGGTGAGCACGGCTCCGTCGTCCGACCTCGAGTGCGGTGAGCTCGTCCTCCACGGCCGGATCATGCCGGCGTCCAACGCCACCTTCCTGGGCCAGATCGGCGAGGAGAAGGTCGTCTACAAGCCGGTCTCGGGCGAGCGCCCGCTCTGGGACTTCCCGAGCGGCACGCTGGCCGACCGCGAGGTCGCGGCCTACCTCGTCTCCGAGGCGCTGGGCTGGGACGTCGTCCCGCCGACCTGGCTGCGCGACGGGCCGCACGGCCCCGGCATGGTGCAGCTGTGGCGCGAGCCGGACCCGGAGCAAGAGGCGGTGACCCTGGTAGAGGGCGGTGCCCTGCCGCCGGGGTGGCGGCACGTCTTCGACGGCGTGGACGGCCGCGACCTGCCGGTGTCGCTGGTGCACGAGGAGAGCGAGCCACTGCGCCGGATGGCCGTCTTCGACGTGGTGGTGAACAACGCCGACCGGAAGGGCGGCCACGTCCTGGAGATGGTGGACGGGCACCGGTACGGCGTGGACCACGGCCTCACCTTCCACGTCGAGCACAAGCTCCGCACCGTGCTGTGGGGCTGGCTGGGCGAGCCGGTGCCGGACGAGGACCTCGCCGAGGTCCTGCGCGTCGGCAAGGAGCTGGCCGGGCCGCTGGGCGAGGTCTTGTCCGTGCACCTGACCGATCCGGAGATCGACGCGGCGTTCAGCCGGTGCCGGCGGCTGGTCGACCGGGCGGTGATGCCCGCCCCACGCGGCTCCTACCCGGCGATCCCGTGGCCACCTTTCTGACCGTCTGCATCTAGGCTTCGCGGCATGCGTGCGTGGTCTGCCCCGGTGGTGCCCCGGCTGCCCGAGGTGGGACCTCAGGTGGTGCTGTTCGACACGGCCAGCGGCACCCGGGTCACGACCGCGCCGGAGGGACCGGCCCGGCTCTACGTCTGCGGCATCACGCCCTACGACGCCACGCACATGGGCCACGCCGCGACCTACGTCGGCTTCGACCTGCTCAACCGGGCCTGGCGCAGCGCCGGCCACGACGTGGTCTTCGTCGAGAACATCACCGACGTGGACGACCCGCTGCTGGAGCGGGCCACCAAGGTGGGCGTGGACTGGACCGAGCTGGCCGAGCGCGAGACCGAGCTGTTCCGCCAGGACATGCAGGCGCTGCGGGTGCTCCCGCCCGACCACTACATCGGCGCGGTGGAGTCGATCCCGCTCGCGGTGGCGCTGATCGAGCGGCTCCAGGCGGCCGGCTCGGTCTACAAGGTCGAGGACGACCTCTACTTCTCGGTCACCGCCGACCCGGCGTTCGGCGAGGAGTCCGGCCTGGACCGCGCCACGATGCTCGAGATCTACCCCGAGCGCGGCGGCGACCCCGACCGGCCGGGCAAGAAGGACCCGCTCGACTGCGTGGTCTGGCGCGGGCCCCGCGAGGGCGAGCCGTCCTGGGACGGCCCCCTCGGGCCCGGCCGCCCGGGCTGGCACGTCGAGTGCGCGGCCATCGCCCGCGAGCACCTGGGGGTGGCCTTCGACGTCCAGGGCGGCGGCAGCGACCTGGTCTTCCCGCACCACGAGATGTGCGCGGGCCATGCCCAGGTGGCGGACCCGTCGGGCCCGTTCGCCCGGGTCTACAGCCACGCCGGGATGGTGGCCTACGACGGCGAGAAGATGTCGAAGTCCAAGGGCAACCTGGTCTTCGTCTCGGCCCTGCGCAACAGCGACGTGGACCCGATGGCCATCCGGATGGTGCTGCTGCGCCACCACTTCCGCTCCGACTGGGAGTGGCTGGACAGCGAGCTGTGGGACGCCGTCGACACGGTCGCCGACTGGCGGCGCGCGCTCTCCCTGGGTGCCGGTGCCCCGGCCGGCCCGGTCGTCACGGAGGTCCTGGCCGCGATGGCCGACGACCTCGACGCCCCGCGGGCCGTGGCCGCCGTGCAGACGTGGGTCGACGCCACGCTGGGCACCACCGGCCACCTGGCCGACACCAGCGACCCCGACGCCGCGCTGACCATGCACTCGCTGCTCGACGCCGCGCTCGGGCTGGCGCTGTAGGCGGCCAGCGGCGCTCGGGCTACTCGCCGCCGTTGCGCCGCTTGAGGTAGCGCTCGAACTCGCGGGCGATGGCCTCGCCGGAGGCCTCCGGGAGCTCGGTGGTGTCGCGGGTCTCCTCCAGGGAGCGGACGTAGTCGGCGACGTCCTCGTCCTCCTCGGCCAGCTCGTCCACCCCGCGCTCCCACGCGCGGGCGTCCTCGGGCAGGTCGCCGAGGGGGATGCTGGCCTCGAGCAGGTCCTCGAGCTGGCCCAGCAGGGCCAGGGTGGCCTTGGGGCACGGCGGCTGGGCGACGTAGTGGGGGACCGCGGCCCAGTAGGAGACCGCCGGGATGTCGAGCCGGACGCAGGCGTCCTGGAGCACCCCGACGATGCCGGTCGGCCCTTCGTACGTCGACTGCTCGAGCTTGAGCCGGTCCACCAGCTCCGGCTCGGTGGCGGTCCCGGAGACCGGGATCGGCCGGGTGTGGGGGGTGTCGGCCAGCAGGGCGCCGAGGGTCACCACCAGCTGGCCACCCAGGTCGTCGCAGGCCGCCAGCAGCTCGGCGCAGAACTGGCGCCACTTCATGTTCGGCTCGATGCCGCGCAGCAGGATGATGTCGCGGTCGAGGTCGGGCGGCGAGGCGATCGCCAGGGTGGTGCCGGGCCAGGTGATGCGGCGGTGGCCGGTCGGGTCGCTGCCGACCATGGGCCGGTTGACCTGGAAGTCGTAGAACTCGTCGGGGTCGATGGCCCCGACGACGCGGGCGTTCCAGACCCGCATCAGGTGGTCGACCGCGGACGAGGCGGCGTCGGCGGCGTCGTTCCAGCCCTCGAAGGCCGCGATGACGACGGGGTCCACCAGACCCTCGATCTCCTCGAGCTCGATCACGTGTCGAGTCTAGGTCTGTCCTCAGGATTCGGAGGGCGGCGCGGCCCGGTGCCACCATCTGGGAATCAGGTCCACCCCGTGGACGCTGTTCCTAGGCTTGTCACCTTCGCCGCCCAGCGGCGTTGACCACCCACCGGACCAGGCGCAGGAGGAGGCACCGTGAGCGACCACTCGGACGTCGAGCCGGCGTGGCGTCCCGACGCCACTGAGGCCCTCAGCGCCGCCCTCGAGGAGCGGATCCTGGTCATCGACGGGGCCATGGGGACGGCCATCCAGCGCGACCGCCCCTCCGAGGCGGGCTACCGCGGCGAGCGGTTCGCCGACTGGCCCAGCGACCTGCAGGGCAACAACGACCTGCTCAGCCTGACCCAGCCCGAGATCATCGCCGGGATCCACCGCGAGTACCTCGAGGCCGGCGCCGACATCATCGAGACCAACACCTTCAACGCCACGGCGATCTCGCTGGCCGACTACGGCCTGGAGGACCTCGCCTACGAGCTCAACCTCGAGGCGGCCCGGCTGGCGCGGCGGGTGGCCGACGAGGTCGCCACGCCCGAGCGGCCGCGCTACGTCGCCGGCGCCCTGGGTCCCACGACCCGCACCGCCTCGATCTCCCCGGACGTCAACGACCCGGCCGCCCGCAACGTCAGCTTCGACCAGCTCGTGGCGGCGTACTCCGACTCCACGCGGGGGCTGCTCGACGGCGGCTCCGACCTCCTCGTCATCGAGACGATCTTCGACACCCTCAACGCCAAGGCGGCGATCTTCGCCGTCGAGACGGTGTTCGAGGAGGCCGGCCGGCGGTGGCCGGTGATCGTCTCCGGCACCATCACCGACGCCTCCGGGCGCACCCTCTCGGGCCAGGTGACCGAGGCCTTCTGGGACTCCATCCGCCACGCGAACCCGATCGCGGTGGGGCTCAACTGCGCGCTGGGTGCCAAGGAGATGCGCCCCTACATCGCCGAGATGGCCCGGGTGGCCGACTCCTTCGTCTCCTGCTACCCCAACGCGGGGCTCCCCAACGCCTTCGGTGAGTACGACGAGGCCCCGGAGGAGACCGCGGCGATCATCGGCGAGTTCGCCGAGGCCGGCTACGTCAACCTGGTCGGGGGCTGCTGCGGCACCACGCCGGCTCACATCGCCGCGATCGCCCAGGCCGTCGAGGGCAAGCGGCGCCGCGACACCCACGAGCTCACGCCGGCCATGCGGCTGGCCGGCCTCGAGCCGTTCTCCATCACCGAGGACAGCCTCTTCGTCAACGTAGGCGAGCGGACCAACATCACCGGCTCGGCCAAGTTCCGCAACCTGATCAAGGACGGCGACTACGACACCGCCCTCTCGGTGGCCGCGCAGCAGGTCGAGAACGGCGCGCAGGTCATCGACGTCAACATGGACGAGGGGATGATCGACGGCGTCGCCGCGATGGACCGCTTCCTCAAGCTGGTCGCCTCTGAGCCCGACATCAGCCGGGTCCCGGTGATGGTCGACTCCTCCAAGTGGGAGGTCATCGAGGCGGGCCTGAAGAACGTCCAGGGCAAGCCGATCGTCAACTCGATCTCCATGAAGGAGGGCGAGGAGAAGTTCCGCGAGCAGGCCCGCCTGTGCCGCAAGTACGGCGCGGCCGCGGTGGTGATGGCCTTCGACGAGGACGGCCAGGCCGACAACCTCCAGCGCCGCAAGGCCATCTGTGAGCGGGCCTACCGGATCCTGGTGGACGAGGTGGGCTTCCCACCCGAGGACATCATCTTCGATCCCAACGTCTTCGCGGTCGCGACGGGCATCGAGGAGCACGCGTCGTACGGCCTGGACTTCATCGAGGCCACCCGCTGGATCAAGGAGAACCTCCCCGGCGCCAAGGTCTCCGGCGGCATCTCCAACGTGAGCTTCTCCTTCCGCGGCAACAACCCGGTCCGCGAGGCGATCCACGCGGTGTTCCTGTACCACGCGATCGAGGCCGGCCTGGACATGGGCATCGTGAACGCCGGCGCCCTGGTCGTCTACGACCAGGTCGAGCCCGAGCTGCGCGAGCGGATCGAGGACGTCGTCCTCAACCGCCGCCCCGACGCCGCCGAGCGGCTGCTGGAGATCGCCGAGGCCCACAACAGGACCGGCGAGGCGGCCGAGGAGGTCGCGGAGGAGTGGCGCGGCCTGCCGGTCGGCGAGCGGATCACCCACGCGCTGGTCAAGGGCCTCGACGCCTTCGTGGAGGAGGACACCGAGGAGCTGCGCCAGGAGATCGCCGCACGCGGCGGCCGCCCGATCGAGGTCATCGAGGGCCCGCTCATGGACGGCATGGACGTCGTGGGCGACCTGTTCGGCGCCGGCAAGATGTTCCTGCCCCAGGTGGTGAAGTCCGCGCGGGTCATGAAGAAGGCCGTGGCCTACCTCATCCCGTTCATCGAGCAGGAGAAGCTCGACAACCCGGAGTTCGCGACCGCCAAGGAGACCAACGGCACCATCGTCATGGCCACGGTCAAGGGCGACGTCCACGACATCGGCAAGAACATCGTGGGCGTCGTGCTCCAGTGCAACAACTACGAGGTCATCGACCTCGGGGTCATGGTGCCGGCGCAGAAGATCCTCGACACCGCCGCCGAGGTGGGCGCCGACATCATCGGCCTGTCCGGCCTGATCACGCCCTCCCTCGACGAGATGGTGACCATGGCCTCGGAGATGCAGCGCCTGGGCCTGAGCATCCCGCTGCTCATCGGCGGGGCCACCACCTCGCGGGCGCACACCGCGGTCAAGGTCGACCCGAAGTACGACGGGCCCGTGGTCTGGGTCAAGGACGCGTCGCGCTCGGTGCCGACCGCGGCCGCACTGCTGCACGACGAGCGCCGCGAGAAGCTCATGTCCGACGTCAAGGCCGACTACGACTCGCTGCGCACCCGGCACGCCGCCAAGGGCGACCGCCGGCTGCTGCCCTACGAGCAGGCCCGCGCCTCGGCCACCCCGGTCGACTGGGAGGGCTACGTGCCGCCCTCGCCCAAGGAACCCGGCGTCCACGTGCTCGAGGACTACGACATCGCCGAGCTGCGCGACTACATCGACTGGCAGCCGTTCTTCAACGCCTGGGAGATGAAGGGCAAGTTCCCCGACATCCTCAACAACCCCTCCAGCGGCGAGGCCGCGCGCAGGCTCTACGACGACGCGCAGGCCATGCTCGACCGGATCATCGGCGAGAAGTGGCTGACCGCCAAGGGCGTCTACGGCTTCTTCCCCGCCGCGGCCCGCGGCGACGACACCGTGGTGTTCTCCGACGACGACCGCGCCGACGTCGCCGCGACGCTGCACCACCTGCGCCAGCAGGGGGAGCACCGCGAGGGGGTGCCGCACCGCTCGCTGGCCGACTACGTGGCGCCGGAGGAGACGGGCCTGCGCGACCACGTCGGCGGGTTCGCCGTCACGGCCGGCATCGGCCTGCCCGAGCGGGTCAAGGCGTTCAAGGACGACCTCGACGACTACAACGCGATCCTGCTCGAGGCGCTGGCCGACCGGCTGGCCGAGGCCTTCGCCGAGCGGCTGCACCAGCGCGTCCGCACCGAGTTCTGGGGTCACGTGCCCGACGAGGCGCTGTCGCACGAGGACCTCGTCGCCGAGCGCTACACCGGCATCCGGCCGGCCCCGGGCTACCCCGCCTGCCCCGACCACACCGAGAAGCTGACCCTCTGGGAGCTGCTCGACGTCGAGGCGGCCACCGGGATCACCCTCACCGAGTCGATGGCCATGTGGCCGGGCGCCTCGGTGTCGGGCTGGTACTTCAGCCACCCGCAGTCGCAGTACTTCGTCGTGGGGCGGATCGGGCGCGACCAGGTGGCCGACTACGCCGAGCGCAAGGGCTGGTCCCTGCAGGAGGCCGAGCGCTGGCTCTCGCCGAACCTCGGCTACGACCCGGACGACTGAGCGGCCGTCTCAGGCCGGGACGGCCTCGCGCTGTCGACGTCGTTCGCCCATCCGCAGGCTGCGGGAGTACGTCGTGGTGTCGAACCAGGTGGGGAAGCTCCGGGCGAGTCGGCTGGGACCGAGGAAGCGGGCGTGACCGTTCGCGATGAGGTCGCGGAACGGCACGAGGCCGAGGAGCCAACGCTGCATCTGCGCGGTGTCCGCCTCGAGGGCGAGGTCGACGGCCAGTCCCTGGTCGTCCTTGCAGACGGTGATGCCCGGGCGCTCGATGTCGAGCCAGCCCTGCGCGCCCCCGGACCCGGTGAGGACGAAGTGGACGACGGTGCGCGTCTTGGGCAGCTTGGCAGGCACGGCGAGCTGGTGGGTGCGCCAGATCAGCGACAACCCGTCGCAGTCCTCCTCCGTCGGATCACCGAACACCCATTCGGCGGCCCACTGACCCATCGCCCACAGGATCGGGGTCAGACCCTCGCCGGCAGCCGTCAGCTCGTAGGCCCCGGGTCGGCCGGGTCGGTTCGCAGTGTGGTCCACCAACCCGCGACGCTCGAGGTCACGCAACCGCTGAGCGACCAGGGTGCGGCTGGCCCGCGGTATCCCGCGGTGGATCTCGTTGAAGCCGGAGGCGCCGACCATCAGCTCCCGGAGGATCAAGGGCGTCCACCGGTCACCCAGCACGTCGACGGCGGAGGCGATCGGGCAGTACTCCTGACGGCTCGTCACCGCTTCATCCTCCTCCCCGTGGTGGTGAGCGGGTAGTACGGATCCTGTACTGGCGAGGGGGGCCGTGCCCGCGTGCCGAGCCGCTCGGCCGAGCCCGATCGCGCTGGTTCCGGCTGTTCGAGGCCGCCTTCACCGGTACGGCATCGCCACTCGTCGCGAGCTGCGGATGACGACATGGTCGTCACTCGACCAACCGTCACCACGCCAGCCAGGGAGCAACGACATGGACGCCGCATCGACGGCCACCGACGCCGTGGTCCAGCACCACCTGACAGCCTTCCTGGAGCAGCAGGGCGTCGACGCGGTCGTGAGGGACTACGACGACGCCGCCCGGTTCCACACCGAGGCCACGATCTACCGGGGGAAGCAGGAGATCCACGGATTCTTCGTGGACTTCATCGACGGGCTCCCGGACGGAGCCATGGAGCGGTTCGAGCTCCGGAGCCTGCAGGTCGAGGGGAGCATCGCCTACATCACGTGGAGCGTGGGCAGCGAGATCCCTCTGGGCACGGACACGTTCGTGGTCGACGACGGAAAGATCGTCGCCCAGACCTTCGCCATGTTCACAGGCCCCCCGCCGTAGCCCACCTCGGCGCCGGCGGCCTCATCGCGGTTCGGAGCCGACCACGTCCGCACCCATCCAACCCGAGCAGGAGCGATCATGAGCACGACCCAGACGACGACCCCGACCACGACCCCGACCACGACCCCGACGACAGCCCGGCGCGCAGCGGACCCGATCGGGGACGAGACGCTGGCTGCGTTCGCCGCGGGGCTGCGCGGCACCGCGGTGCTGCCCGGTGACGCCGGCTACGACCAGGCGCGCAGCGTCTGGAACGGCGCGCACGACCGGCACCCGGCGCTGATCGCCTCGTGCGCCGGGGTGGCCGACGTGATCCGCACCGTCAACCTCGCCCGCAGCGAGGGGATCCCCCTCGCAGTCCGCGGCGGAGGCCACTCCATCCCCGGCTTCTCCACCCTCGATGCCGGGATCCTCCTCGATCTCTCCCGGATGACAGGCGTCCAGGTCCGTCCAGGCGAACGCACCGTGACCGCCCAGGCCGGGTGCACGTGGAGGGACCTCGATCTGGAGACGCAGCAGTTCGGGCTGGCGGTGACCGGGGGCCTGGTGTCCTCGACCGGTATCGCCGGGTTCACCACGGGCGGTGGCATCGGCTGGCTCATGCGCAAGCACGGACTGGCCTGCGACAACCTCGTCGGAGCCGACGTCGTCACCGCCGACGGCACCTTCGTGCACGCCAGTCCCTCCGAGAACGCGGAGCTGTTCTGGGGGCTCCGCGGCGGCGGGGGCAACTTCGGAGTGGTGACCGCCTTCGAGTACCAGCTGCACCAGGTCGGCCCCACCGTCCTCTCCGGCCTGGTCTTCTACCCGGCTGAGGAGATCGAGCAGGTGCTGGCGGGATACCGCGCAGCCTGCGCAGCGGCTCCCGACGAGCTGACCACGCTGGTCAACCTGACCACCGCTCCGCCGGTGCCGTTCCTGGCGGAGTCCGTGCACGGCACTCCGGTCATCGCGGTCGCAGGCTGCTGGTCGGGCGACCTCGACGCCGGGGAGGCCGCCACGGCGCCGTTCCGCTCTCTGGGCACCGTGATCTCTGACGTGTTCGCGGACAACCCCTACGCGGGGTGGCAGCAGGCCCTCGACCCGCTCTACCCACGGGGGATCCACAACTACTTCCGCGCAGCGTTCCTGCCCGACCTCGGCGACCGGGCGCTGCGGGTCCTGCAGGAGTCGTTCGCGTCGCTGCCGAACGCGCTGGCCGAGATCCACGTGCAGCACCTGGGCGGCGCCGTGGGCACGGTGGCCGCGCAGGACACCGCGTACGCCCTCCGCAACCAGGAGTTCATCGTCAACGTCATCGCCCGCACTCCAGACGGGACCGGTTTCGACGAGGTCGTCACCTGGGCGCGCGGCGTCGTGGCTGCGCTCGGACCCGACGTCAGCACCTACGTCAACTTCACCGGGGACTCCGACCCGTCTCTCGTCCGGGCGTCCTACCCGCCCGAGACCCACCGGCGGCTCGTGGAGCTGAAGAACCGGTACGACCCGACCAACCTCTTCCGCCTCAACCAGAACTTCGCCCCCACCGCGTGACCTGCTGAGGCTCGCCGCAGAGAATGCAGCATGGGATCCAGTCCACCGACCACCCCGGAGCGAGCAGACACGACCGGTGCGCCTGGGGGAG
>CAZEPK010000032.1:0-22905 GCA_964514085.1 uncultured Nocardioides sp. | reverse complement strand
TTTCATCAAACGGGGCCGGTCTCGGCTCGGCACACAGCACAGTGCGCTGGGCAGGCTCCGCCGCAGGGCCCGCCGCGCCGCACGTTGAGCAACGCCACGAGAACGGACGTAGCCTCAGAGGGTGGACGAGTGCAAGCACGGGATTGACCCAGCCTGGTGTTCGATCTGCAACGGTCTTGAGACGGGTCCGGCCAGTGCGTCCGCCGGCAATTACGGCTACTTCGGGGGCCAGTCCAAGCAGGATCTCCTGGTCGCGATCTGCGATCTGCTCGGGATCTCACGCATGTCTATCGGAGTCGGGAGCAGCCTTCCTTCCGAGATGTTCGACGCCGCGGCTTCAGCAGCCGCAGTGCCAGGCGGGTCGATGCCGGAGATCGGCGAGGCCATCGCAAAGAAGGCCGGGCTGACATGGAGCGCAGAGTGCGACAGTCGAGGATCGATCTCTGGAGGCGGGTCCACGGTGACCGCTGAAGGACTCACGGTCATGCTTGCGGCGCTCAAAAGACTTCTGTGACGATCCGGGATCGTCAGCGACTGCCTGCTCGGGGGAAGCTGGAGGCCGTACTACGCATCAGCGCGTTGACGCGGCGGCGCCCCGAGCGGCTGGGTCCAGGCAGCAAAGAGCGGAAGTCAGTACTGCTCAACCTCGCGACAGACCTTCAACTGCTGGTAGATCAGCAAGCGTCAAAGCCGGAACTCGGAGGACATATTGCCGAGGCCCTTGGCGCGAGCTGGGATCGGTCCTGCTGGTCAGCAGGCAGCACGGTCACCCTCGAGGGTCTGAACCGCATCTTGCTAGCGGCGGAGGGGCGCATTGAGCGTCAGCGCACCGCGCCTCCGCTCGAACTGTTTGACGGTGAAGTCGACGACCTTTTCTCCTTCATTCCGGCCCGAAGCAAGCTCGAGGCAGTCACGCGAATCAGCTCTCTGACAGACGCACCACCTGAGGAGTTAGGGCCGGGGAGCAAGGAGCGGAAGAGCGCGCTGATCAATCTTGCAACCGGACTCGGACTTGGTGTCGACCTCACCGTCTCTAAGCCAGAGTTGGGGCAGGCCATCTGTGCTGCACTCTCGACGGAGTGGGACGACTCGTGCCACTCGGCCGGCGACACCATCACGCTCATCGGTCTCAATCGAGTAATCGAAGGCGCGGAGCGGTTCCTTGCTCGGCGCGGCCGAGCGGCCCGAGGACTCTTCTTCTCTTTTCGCGAGGAGGGGATGGCGTTGCTCGGTGTCCTTGCCGCTGCAATTTCTGGAGCCTGGGAGGGTCGCGACTGCGTCGAGGAGATGTACGCCGCCGAGTACTCACAATGGGCGCAGGACGAGTGGGCCGCCTTCTACTTCGAGTACAGAGGCCTGCCCTCCCTGATCAACACCTTCGGCGGCGGACCCAGGAAGTACGCCAATACCCGATTCGACTACGGGCTTGCACACCCGTGGGATCTCAAGGTGCACATGGCGGACTCGTCGACCGCTCCACTCAACGACCAGGTTGCTATGAACGAGGCCCTCGATGATGGCCGTGGAGTCGGGTTCCTGGTGCTCACAGGTCAGGTGGAGTACGACGATGGCGACTTCCGAGCCTGGCAGCGCGAATTCCGCGCCGAGCACGGCAAGGTCGCAAAGGTGCGAGTAGATGCTCCGAAGTACGTACGGAAGTCGAAGCCTCGATTCGTGCCCAGCATCCTCGAGAGCTTCTTCATCGCAGACCGGGATGCGCTCGACGCCGCGCTCGCCTCAGGTGTCGTGCGCGAGATGAGGCAAGGCCGGCAGACATCGGGCGCCCTACGTCCGCCTAAGTACTCCTTGGACCTCGTGAAGGCGCGATGGGACGGAAGCCTGCTCGTGGGTCAGGTCCCCATCTGACTCGTAGTAGTCAGGAGGTTGCGAGCTACAGCAGACGGATTGCGCCGGACCTGGCATTCCCACAGACGTCGGACGTTCCAGCCCAACGACTCAGCGAGCTCGGTCGATCGAATGTCCCGTTCCGCGTTGCGGATCATCTTTTGCTGCCAGAGGGCTGCGTTCGGTCCCGTAAAGGGGGTCTTACGCCCGTGCTCAGGGCAGCTGTGCCAGAAGCATCCGTCAACGAATATCGCTAGGCGCCGGCTGGGCATCACGATGTCAGGGGTGCACCCCTTGGCCAGCTGGCGGTGAAGACGGAACCGCGCGCCCTCAGCGAAGAGCGCCTTCCTCAGAGCAACCTCCGGCGCTGTGTCAGTCTTCCTTCTGCCGGCCAGGTGACGGCCAGACTGAGTGCTGATCCAACGTTCAGCGGGCACTCACCGAGACTACCCAGCAACCTCAGCCGCGACGCGGCCAGTAGCCCGGCTGCGGCTGAAGGCGGCCGGCGCGTGCCCGGCGTAGGTCTCCATCACATCGTCGGGTGACTGCAAGGAGCCCAACACCGCGTTGGCGAGCTGGCGAGACGAGGACTTCACTGCGTTCACATTCGCGAGAACGTGCTCACGGAAGACGTGGTACGCGGCACCGACGTTCACGCCGTTGCCGGCCTGCTTGTAAGAGGCGGCCTCCGGCTGATCTCCGAAGTCGAACCACTCGGGCAAGCCCTGGAGGCGAGCGACCTCGCGAGGCGAGAGTCGTCGTCGACGGTTTCCCAGGATGCTGGTCTGAGTGATGGCTACCAGGGCAGGGACATAGGTGGCGCGCTTCGCACGGAGCCCAGACGGGCGCAGGTGCATCACGGTCTCGTCGAGGGAACGAGCGTGCTGCGCTTGCCACTCGAACTTCCGCCGGGACGCCGGGAAGTCGCGCAGGTAGTCCCAACGCTCCAGCCACTCCTCGAGCACGTCAAAGTGCTTGGTGTAGAACTCGGCGTTCTTGCGCTGAAAGTTCGCCTTCCAGTCCGGAGTGCCGTCCTCGATGAACAGATCGGCCTCGTGCACGAACTCATCGACCCAGACGGGGAAGCCCGGCAGCTTGCCGACACCAGCGTTTCGAAGGGACACCACGAAGTCGTTCCAGCAGTCGACCCAGGTCTGCTCGGCGGCGGACAGCTTGAGCGTGAGACCGCGGCGCAGCTCCTTGTCCGACTGAAGCGGAAGGTGCGCGTCGAGATCCCATTCGTCGGGGGACCAGCCGTCGACGGCACGGTGCGGGACAGCGGGGTCAACATCAACGTGCGAACGGTCCGCTCCGACATAGGTCCCCATGATGAAGACGCGCTCGCGGACCTGCGGCCGACCTCCCCGGTCGGGCGGGAGCAGATGCGGCGAGAAGACGATCGGCTGCGAGGAGACCTGGTAGCCCAGCTCTCGCAGCGACCGGATGATCACCTTCCACTCGTGCGTGTGGCGAGGACCGGCGATGTTGCGAACGTTTTCCAGCAGCACCACGCTCGGGCGCCGCGCCTCGAGGATCTTGCAGATGTTGAAGAACAGCGTGCCGCGCGTCTCTTCCATGCCGCGCTGGAAACCTGACTTCGAGAACGGCTGGCACGGGAAGCCGGCGGCAAGGACGTCGTGCGGCGGGACCTTCATCTCGCCCTCGGTGTCGGCGACGATGTCGCCGAGCGCGGGCATGCCCCAGTTGAGCTCGTAGACCTTGGCCGCCTCGGGGTCCTTCTCAACGGCGTAGACGCACTCGCCACCGAAGGCGCTCAGCGCCGCGTGAAAGCCGCCGATTCCAGCGAAGAGGTCGACGAACGTGAATGGTGCCGACTTCGAGCTCATGTTCGAACGCTACTGCTCTCACTGAGGGGGAAGTGGGAGTGGAAAGGCGTGTTGTGCAGAAGGTGGCGCATCCACAGGGATGCGCCACCTTCGTGGCTGAATCAGCTGCAGCCGCTGGTGCTGCCGCAGCCTTCGCAGACGTAGCAGGAGCCGGCGGGGCGCATCTTGGTGCCGCAGGTCATGCAGAGCGGGGAGTCGACGGCGGTGCCGGTCATCTGCTCCATGAGCTCGGCGGAGGTGTGGGCGACCTTGGCGGGCTGGGCCGGGACCTCGCGGATCTCGGAGCCGTGGGTGTCCTTGGTCTCGATGACCTCGGCGTCGACGACCTCGTGGGAAGCCTCAGTCGGGTCGACCAGGGGCGTCGGGTCGGCGATGACCTCGCTAGCGGCGCCTACCTCGGCGATCGGCTCGTAGGAGCCGGTCTCGAGGTAGCGCTGGCGCTCGTCGGCGGAGAAGACGCCGAGGCCCTGGCGGGTCTCGAAGTCCAGGTAGTCCAGGGCCAGGCGGCGGAAGATGTAGTCCATGATCGACTTCGCCATCCGGACGTCGGCGTCGTCGGTCAGGCCGGCGGGCTCGAAGGACAGGTTGGTGAACTTCGAGACGTAGGTCTCGAGCGGGACGCCGTACTGGAGCCCGATGCTCACCGCGATCGAGAAGGCGTCCATCACGCCGGCCAGGGTGGAGCCCTGCTTGCCGAGCTTGAGGAAGACCTCGCCGAGCTGGCCGTCGTCGTGGGCGCCCGAGGTCATGTAGCCCTCGGCACCGCCGACGGTGAACGACGTGGTGCGCGAGACGCGGGACTTGGGCAGGCGCTTGCGGGTCGGGGCGTAGACGACCTTCTCGATCACCTTGGGCTCGAGCTCGGTCACCGGGGCGCTGCCCGAGGTGGCCCGCGCCTGGTCCTTCTTGGAGGAGTCCGACTTGCCGTCGGAGAGCGGCTGGCCGACCTTGCAGTTGTCGCGGTAGATCGCGGTGGCCTTGAGGCCGAGCTTCCAGGACTGGAGGTAGACCTCCTCGATCTCCTCGACCGTGGCGGACTCGGGCAGGTTGACCGTCTTGGAGATCGCGCCGGAGAGGAACGGCTGGCAGGCCGCCATCATCCGGACGTGGCCCATCGGCTTGAGCGAACGGGCGCCCATCGCGGTGTCGAAGACCTCGTAGTGCTCGAGCTTGAGGCCGGGGGCGTCGATGACGTGGCCGTGCTCGGCGATGAAGGCGACGATCGCCTCGACCTGCTCGGGCTGGTAGCCCATCTTGCGCAGCGCGCGCGGGATGGTCTGGTTGACGATCTGCATGGAGCCGCCGCCGACGAGCTTCTTGAACTTGACCAGCGAGAAGTCCGGCTCGATGCCGGTGGTGTCGCAGTCCATCATGAAGCCGATGGTCCCGGTCGGGGCGAGCACCGAGGCCTGGGCGTTGCGGAAGCCGTTGGCCTTGCCCAGGTCGACGACCTTCTGCCACTCGGCGGTGGCCAGCTTGTGGACCGTCGAGTCGGAGATCGAGATCGGGCGGACCGTGTCGTTGGCGGCCTGGTGCTTGCGCATCACCCGCTGGTGCGCCTCGGCGTTGCGGGCGTAGCCGGCGTAGGGGCCGACGACCGAGGCGAGCTCGGCGGAGCGGCGGTAGGACGTCCCGGTCATCAGCGAGGTGATCGCCGCGGCCATCGTGCGGCCGCCGTCGCTGTCGTAGCCCAGGCCCATCGCCATCAGCAGGGCGCCGAGGTTGGCGTAGCCGATGCCGAGCTGGCGGTAGTCGCGGGTGGTCTTGCCGATCGGCTCGGTCGGGAAGTCGGCGAAGCAGATCGAGATGTCCATCGCGGTGATGATGATCTCGACGGCCTCGGCGAACCGCTCCGCGTCGAAGGTGTCGTCGTCCTTGAGGAACTTGAGCAGGTTCAGCGAGGCCAGGTTGCAGGACGAGTTGTCGAGCGACATGTACTCGGAGCACGGGTTGGACGCGGTGATCCGGCCGGTCTCGGGGTTGGTGTGCCAGTCGTTGATCGTGTCGTCGTACTGCAGCCCCGGGTCGGCGCAGGCCCAGGCGGCCTCGCTGATCTTGCGGAACAGGTCGCGGGCGTCGACCTTCTCGATGACCTCGCCGGTCTTGCGGCCGCGCAGGGCGAAGTCGGTGCCGTCCTCGACGGCGCGCATGAACTCGTCGGTGACGCGGACCGAGTTGTTGGCGTTCTGGTATTGAACCGAGGTGATGTCGGCGCCGCCGAGGTCCATGTCGAACCCGGCGTCGCGGAGGGCGCGGATCTTGTCCTCCTCCTTCGCCTTGGTCATCACGAACTCCTCGATGTCCGGGTGGTCGACGTCGAGGACGACCATCTTCGCCGCGCGACGCGTGGCGCCACCGGACTTGATGGTGCCGGCGGAGGCGTCGGCGCCGCGCATGAAGGAGACCGGGCCAGAAGCGGTGCCGCCGGAGGAGAGCAGCTCCTTGGAGGAGCGGATGCGGGAGAGGTTGAGACCGGCGCCGGAGCCGCCCTTGAAGATGAACCCCTCCTCCTTGTACCAGTTGAGGATCGAGTCCATGGAGTCGTCGACGCTGAGGATGAAGCAGGCGCTGACCTGCTGCGGCGAGGTGGTGCCGACGTTGAACCAGACGGGGCTGTTGAAGGAGAAGTACTGGTGGACCAACAGCCAGGTCAGCTCGTGCTCGAAGACCTCGGCGTCGGCCGGGGTCGCGAAGTAGCCGTGGTCCTCGCCGCCCTTGCGGTAGGTCTTCACGACGCGGTCGATGAGCTGCTTGAGGCCGGTCTCGCGGGCGTCGGTGCCCTGGGCGCCGCGGAAGTACTTGGTGGTGACGATGGTCGAGGCGTTGACCGACCAGAAGTCGGGGAACTCCACGCCGCGCTGCTCGAAGACGGTCTCGCCGGTCTTCCAGTTGGTCTGGACGACGTCGCGACGCTCCCAGGTGATCTCGTCGTAGGGGTGCACGCCGTCGGTGCTGAAGCGCCGCGTGATGCTCAGCCCCTTGCCGTCGCTGGCCTTGTCCGCGGCCTTGCTGGCCCCGCTCACCGTCTCGGTCATCCCGTGTCTCCTGCTCGCACTTCGTGGTGGGTCCCTGCTGATCAGTGAAGCTGGAGGCACCGACACTCCGACAGGGACGGAGGGAGGCATTGCCTGAACTGCGGTGTGGGTCGCCCGGTACGCCGCTTCCCCACGACGTACCGGGCGGTCTGTGGTCAGCCGCTGGGGGCTGAGGTGAGGCCCTCGGACCGGCTCTGGTCCAGGATCTCGGCCAGCTGGGCCGCGCGGTGCTCCCGCAGGCTGGCGATCTCGATCTCGAAGTCCTCGGCGGTCTCGAACTGCTTGTAGACCGCGGCGAAGCGGAGGTAGGCGACCTCGTCGAGCTCGCGCAGCGGCTCGAGGATGGCCATGCCGACCTCGTGGGAGGCGAACTCCGCCTGACCCGAGCCGCGCAGGCTGTCCTCGACCACGTGGCCCAGGCGGGCCAGGTCGTCCTCGGTCAGCGGGCGGCCCTTGCAGGCCTTGCGGACGCCGGCGATCGCCTTGTCGCGGTCGAAGGCCTCGGTGGCGCCGGAGCGCTTGACCACGGTCAGCTGCATCAGCTCGAGGGTGGTGAACCGCTGCTCGCAGGCCTGGCAGCAGCGCCGACGGCGGATGGAGCAGCCGTCCTCGGCCACCCGGGAGTCGAGGACCTTGGTGTCGTTGTTGCGGCAGAACGGGCAGTGCACGACGGTCCTCCTCTCGATGGCTTCAGGCGCGCTTCACACACCCGGGCGAGGGGTGTGGATATCTGGGCTCCTGCTGTGTACAACAACCGATGGGCTGTGGGTCATCCGGTTCGAACTGGGGACTAGATGTGGATAACTACACCGGTGTAAGTACTAGATGTAGTGGTTACCGTACGCGGCGAGCGGACGGTGCGCAAGATCACCCACGGGTCATTTTCAGCGGAGGCCCAGATCCCGCGTTTGCGCAGGTCAGGGCGCCTAGGGGCTCCGGACCGGGTGACTAGAACCGGCGTGTCGGCACCCGGCGAGGGGGTACCGGACGGCATGACCGAGAGCCCCGCCGACCCTGTCCACGACGACCACGGACCCGAGTCCGGGGAGAACCCGGACGGCACCCACGACCAGGACGCCGAGCCGCCCACGCCCACCGGTGAGATGCCCGATCCGGACGAGTCGGGGGTGGAGCACCCGGACCCACCGGTGCCCGGCACCTGAGGGCGCCTGGCCAGGAGATTTCGAGCCGCTCAGAGCCAGCCGTTGCGGCGGGCGAGCAGGGCCGCCTCGGTCTTGTTGCGCGTCGCGGTCTTGCCGATCGCGTCGGAGAGGTAGTTGCGCACGGTGCTCTCCGAGAGGTGGAGCCCGCGGGCGATGTCGGCCACCGAGGCGCCCGTCTCGGCGGCGGCCAGCACGTCGCGCTCCCGCGCGGTGAGCGGGCTGGACGGCGTGCGCAGGGCGGCCGTGGCCAGGGCGGGGTCGACCACGGTGCCGCCGGCCACCACCTGCCGGATCCCGTCGGCCAGGCCCTCCACCGGGCCGTCCTTGACCAGGAACCCGACCGCGCCCGCCGCCATCGCGCGCTGGAGGTAGCCGGGCCGGCCGAAGGTCGTCACGATCACGACCTTGCACCCCGGCAGCTCCTCGGCCAGGGCCTCCGCCGCGTCCAGCCCGGAGAGCCCCGGCAGCTCGATGTCGAGCAGGGCCACGTCGGGCCGCAGGTCCAGCGCGGTGGGCAGGATCGCGGTGCCGTCGGCGACCTGGGCCACCACCTCGAGGTCGTCCTCGAGGTCGAGCAGAACGGCCAGCGCGCCCCGCATCATGGCCTGGTCCTCGGCCAGGAGCACCCGGATCACGCAGCCCCTCCCGGCACGGTGGCCACCAGCCGGAAGCCGTCGCCGCGGCGCTCGACCGCCAGCTCTCCCCCAGCGGCGGCCAGCCGGTCGCGCAGGCCCTCGAGGCCCCCGAGCCGCAGCGTCGGCACGGTGGGTGTGCCGACCCCGTCGTCGTCGATGGTCAGGGCGATCGCGCCGTCGCGGTCGGCCAGCTCGATGCGGCAGGCCGAGGCCCCGGAGTGGCGCAGCACGTTGGTGGTCCCCTCGCGCACCACCCAGGCCAGCAGCTCGTCGGCCCGGCCGTCCGGTGCGGTGCCGGACCGGTCGATGGCCGTGCGGATCCCGGCCGCGTCGAGGGCGAGCCGGGCGCCGTCGAGCTCCTCGGCCAGGCTGGGCGCCCGCATGGCGTCGACCGCCTGGCGTACGTCGACCAGCGCGCGCCGCCCGATCTGCTCGATGTCCGCGGCGTGCCCGGCCGCGGCCTCGGGGTCCTGGCCGACCAGCCGTCGGACGGCCTGCGCCTTGACCACCATGACCGACAGCGTGTGTCCGAGCAGGTCGTGCAGGTCGCGGGAGAACCGCTCCCGCTCCTCGGCCACCGCCACCCGGGCCAGCTCCTGGCGGGTCCGGCGCAGCTCGGCGACGGTGTCCAGCAGCGCGGCGAAGGCCGCGCTGGCCAGCCCGGCCAGGAGGACCACGAAGGCCTCCTGGAAGACACGGCTCGACCGGTGCGGGAGCACCTCCCACGCCGCCCACATCGACGTACCGACGGTGACGGCGAGCGCCGCCGCCAGCCAGCGACCGCGCAGGACGCTCGGCAGCACGTTGGCCAGCAGCACCCAGGTCGGCAGCCAGTAGTTGTCGGCCAGCGTGGCGCCGGCGAAGGTCGCGCCGAAGAGCGTCCCGAGCGCCCACGGTGCCCGCGCGTCCCGCCACGGCGGTCCGCCGGTCAACGCCGCCGTCACCGCCGACACCGCGATCACCACGACCATGGCCAGCTGGAAGACCTGGGAGCCGGCCGTGCCATGCAGGTCGAGCACGGGGCCGAGCAGCAGCACCGGCGTCCACACCAGCACCGAGGCGTTGCGCTGCCACGGACGGCCGGGCGGGCAGCTCACGGCGCTCAGGCTACGCGGCACGACGACTCCTCAGCCCGAAAAGGACCACCGCGCCGACCACCAGGTGCAGCGCGACCAGCCACAGACCGGCCGCGGCGCTGCGTGCGCCCAGCGGACCGGTGAACGAGACCACCCACACCGAAGCCGCGATCGCGGTCCAGATCGCGGTGCCCCGCGGCGTACGCCGCTGGAGCAGCCGCAGCAGGGCCGAGCCGGCCACCGAGACCACGAGGCTGGTGACCACCACCGAGACCAGGCCGACCTGCTGGGTCCCCGAGCCCGCCCGCACCGCCAGGTCCGCCCCCGCAACCTGGGTGGCCAGCACCCACACCCCGGCCGCCGCACCGGCGGCGGTCACCGCCACCGGCCAGTCGTCGCGCCAGGACCGGTTGCCTACCGCGGTCTTCTCCTGCACCAGCTGACTCATCGCACTTCCCTCTCGTCACTGCGCCCTCTCTGGGCGACACCTCGACGCTAGGAGCGCGCGGGCCCACCCAGCAGGGCCGAACGTGGTCAGCCGGCGGTGACAAATGTCGGACGGTTCAGCGCCCACCGAGCTCGGGCTGGGCCAGGGCGGCCAGGTCGCGCCACCAGGCCAGCCGGGTCGGGCGGCCGTCGTAGTCCTTGCGCTGGTTGGCCCCCGAGGTGCCGGGCAGCACGAACACCTCCGACCGGCCGATGCCCCAGGACGTCGGTCCGAGCCCCGGCGGTCGGTGGCCGAGCGCCTTGGCGGCGTACGCCGCCGTGCCCTTGGCCGTGAAGGCCAAGAACGCCGGCTCCCAGCGCTCCACGTCGGCGACGAGCCGGTCGATCTCGACCCAGCCGCGGTTGGACCCGTGGTCCCAGTGGCCGACCAGGTCGGTCAGCCCGAGCCCGTGGTCGATGACCTGGCGGTCCTCCTCGGGACGCAGCCGCCTCGGCGTGAGGCCGCTGAGGTGCAGTGACTCCCAGAAGCTGTTGCCCGGCGAGGCGTAGTAGTGGTCGCGGTGCTTGGTGCTCTCGGCGCCGGCCATCCCGCAGAACACGATGACGGGGTCGGCGCCGACGATCTCCGGGAGCACCTCCACGACGTCAGAGGTACCCGATGGGGTGGGTACCGGCGCTGCGTGGGCGACTTCCGTGGACTCCTGGGCCTGGCGCTGGTGCTGCTGGTGGCGGTGGCCCTGTCGAAGCACCGGCGGGGGATCTCCTGGCGCACGGTCGGGACGGCCCTCGCGCTGCAGATCGGCTTCGCGCTGCTCGTCCTGCGGTGGGGGCCGGGCCAGGACGCGATGGGCTGGGTGTCGGACCGGGTCGAGTCGCTGATCGCCTACACCAACGAGGGCACGGAGTTCGTCTTCGGTCCGCTGATGACGGTCGGCGGTGAGGACCAGACGATCTTCGCCCTGCAGGTCCTGCCCGTGATCGTCTTCCTCGGCGCGCTGATCGGGCTGCTGTTCTACCTGCGGGTGATCCAGTGGACGACGTTCATCGTCGGCGGTGGCATCGCCCGGCTGTTGCACGTGAGCCGGATCGAGTCGCTCTTCGCCGCGACAGTGATCTTCCTCGGCCAGAGCGAGGCGCCGCTGATGATCGCGCCGTGGCTCCGGTCGCTGCGCAAGGGCCAGGTCTTCACCATCATGGTCGGCGGCTTCACCGCGGCGGCGGGCTCCACCCTGGTGGGCTACTCGCTGCTCGGAGCGCCCCTGGAGTACCTCCTGGCCGCCACGGTGATGAACGCCCCGGCCTCGCTGCTGATGGCCAAGGTCATGTGGCCCGACAGCACGCCGCCCGACCCGGACGACGACGCGGAGGGCGTGGCCGAGAAGGACGCCGAGGAGATCGACGTCCGCACCATCCGCGACGAGGAGTCGCGCAACCTCATCGACGCGGTCGGGCGCGGGGCGCTGGCGGGGGGCCGGATCGCGGTCACCGTGGGCGCCCTGCTCATCGCCTTCCTCGCGCTCATCGCGCTGGCCAACGGGATCCTGGGCGGGGTGGGCGGCTGGTTCGGCGCCGACGACCTGACCTTCCAGAAGCTGCTGGGGTGGGCGCTCGCGCCGCTGGCCTGGCTGCTCGGCGTGCCGTGGAGCGAGGCCGTCGACGCGGGCTCGTGGATCGGCCAGAAGACGGTGCTCAACGAGTTCGTGGCCTACGCCGACTTCGGGCCGCAGGTCGACTCGCTCTCCGGGGTGACCGTCGCGGTGGTCACCTTCGCCCTGGCCGGCTTCGCCAACCTCGGCTCGATCGCGATCATGATCGGCACCATCGGCTCGCTGGCCCCCGAGCGCCGGTCGTGGGTGGCCGAGCTGGGCCTGCGGGCGCTGCTGGCAGGGAGCCTGGCCAACCTGGCCAACGCGGCGATCGCCGGCGTGGTGATCGGGCTCTAGCGCCTATCCGGCCTCGCTGGCCTCGCGGGGCGCGGACCCGAGCTCGAGGGCGAACCACACGCTGGTGCCGACTGCGTCGTGCTCCGATCCCCACCGGTCGGAGAGCGCCTCGACCAGCTGCAGGCCTCGCCCGTGCACCCGGAGCGGGTCGGGGTCGGCGTCGGGAGCGGCGTCGGGGGCGGGACCGCCGTGGTCGCGGACCAGGACGGTGAGGGAGCCGTCCAGCGTGGCCCGGAGCTCGCTGCGGCCGCCTGCGTGGATGATCGCGTTGGTGACCAGCTCGGACAGGCAGAGCTCGGCGGTGGCGGCCAGGTCGTCGGGGACGTGGGTGCCGACCGAGGCGGCCTCGGCCAGGAAGTCGCGCAGGAAGCGGCGGGCCGCGCCGGCCGAGCGCGGGTCGTCGTCCAGGACCACCCGGGCCGAGCGGGTGCCCTCGGCCTCGTCCGGCTCGGCGAGGTCGTCGAGGTGGTCGCCGCCGCGCAGGCGCACCCGGCGTACGGCGTCCGCGGCCCGGCGGGCGGTGGCCTCCAGCAGGCGGCGCTGACGCTCGTCGAAGGCCCAGGGCTCCTCGAGGAAGATCACCAGCCCGCCGATGGGCGAGCCGATGCCGGGCAGGGGCACGGCGGCCAGGGCCCGGAGCTCGTCGGGCTGGCCGGAGAGGTAGTGGTCGAAGAGCGGGGTCAGCGCCTCGCGGGCACCCATCACCGACTCGCCGGTGCGGACCACCCGCGTCAGCGGGACGTCGTCGTAGGCGTCGATGTGGCACCACTCCACCGCGCCGCCGCTCCCACCTTCGCCCGGCGAGGTGTCGCGGTCGCTCGCGGTGAAGCGCAGCCGGCGACCGCCGCCCTCGGACAGCGCGAAGCCCACGCGGCGCACGCCCGGGAGCGCGCCGAGGTCGGCCAGCAGGCTGGTCGCGATCTCGTCGATCCCCGAGGCACCGACCAGGGCGAACCCCAGCCGGGAGAGATGTCCGAGCGGTGCACGCGGGTCGGGCACCCCTCCAGACTAGGGCAGCGCGCCCTGCGGGCTCCGTCGGTGGCGAGAAGTCACAATGGCGCAGTGGCAGGGAGCGAGACCGACCCCGACCCGTCCGGGCCGGTGGCTGCACCGCGCGGAGGCGCGCGGCGGGCCGCCAAGCCCAAGCGCACCGTCCAGCCACGGCTGCTGCTCCTCGGCCTCGGCGCGCTGGCGGCCCTGGGGGTGTGGGCGGCGCTGGTCTGGCTGGCGATCGGCTTCGGGCGAGACGCCCGCGGCGGTGACTCGGGACGCTGGGCCTACCTCGCGGCCAGCTCGCTCGGCGCGGTGGTGGTCCTGTTCCTGGCGCTGTGGCTGTTCACCACGATGCTGCGCCGGGCCGGGATCCTCGAGGACCACCGCCCCTCACGGTCGCCGCAGCCCCATCGCCACTGAGCCCTACCGGTCGGCCAGGCGGCGCACGAACTTCAGGCCCGACCACGTCTGGTCGATGGCCGCGACCTTGACGTCGACGAAGCCCAGGTCCAGGCCCAGCCTGCGCACCAGGGTCTCGTCGAGGTCGCTGCTGATCCCGCGCGCCTTCTGCGCGGCCTTCTTGGGCCAGCAGACCCAGACCATCCCGGCGGTGGTGGTGCGCTCGAGGAGGACCGGCAGCCGCCTGGCCAGCGCGTCGTAGGAGGTGTGGAAGGTCAGCGTCACGTCCACGGTCCTGGGCAGCCGCCGCACCACGTGCGCTCCCCCGGCGCCGAGCCCGGCGAGGTCGACGTCGTCCGGGGCGCCGTCCAGCAGCAGGACCTGGCCCTCCCGGACGCCGATCTTGCGCACCAGCGAGGTGCCGGAGCAGCCAGCCACGGCGACATCGTCCCGCACAAATGGCCGCAGGGGCGGAGCCACAGTCCGGTCGAATGGACTGGCCCCGCCCCTGTCTTCCCCGGCCCGACAGCCGGGGTCGAGTCGGCTGTCGAAGTCTGTGTGCTCTAGCCGGCCGGAACGACCAGCCGCTGGCCGGCCTGGAGGTCGGCGGAGTCGAGCGCGTTGAGCTGCTTGATCTGCTCCATCATCGAGCGGACCTCACCGTCGTCGGCCAGGGTGGAGGCGATCTCCCAGAGGGTGTCGCCGCTCCCGACCTGGACGATGCGGGTCGGCGCCGCCGACCCGGGGCTCTGGGTGGCGACCGAGCCGGCCGCTGTCACGAAGACCCCGATGGTGAAGGCCACCAGCAGGGCGGCCACGACCACCACGACCCGGCCGCGGCGGGTCAGGCGCACCGCCGTGCGGGCGACCCGCGGGAGGCGCGGGGTGTCGAAGAGGGTGTCGAGGGTCATCGTGGTCATCGGTGTCTCCTGGGGAAGTGGAGTGCTGCTGTGGGTCCTAGTTCTAGAGGTGGCCACCGACAGTGGCTTCTGGAACCGGTTCGATCAGGTGTTCGATCGAACGTGTGTTTGAGAGTAGAGCACCTGTTCGAACGATTTCAAACACCTGTTCGAACGGCGTGTCGGCGCTGCCGCACCGCACGTCCGTCAGCCCGGAGGCCCGATCCGACACGCCGTTCGAACAGGTGTTTGAATTCAGGGCCGTGCCGCCGTTACCGTTCGCCACATGGCTGAACACAGCGGTGCAGGCGGCGGCACGGTCTCCGAGCTCCCCGACGGTCCTCCCGACGCGACGGGGCTGACCTCGCGGCAGCAGCGCATCCTCGAGCACCTGCGCGACTTCATGGAGCAGCGCGGCTACCCGCCGAGCATGCGCGAGATCGGCGAGGCCGTGGGCCTGACCAGCTCCTCGAGCGTGGCCCACCAGCTCAAGGTGCTGGAGGAGAAGGGGTTCGTGCGGCGCGACCCCCACCGCCCCCGCGCCCTCGAGGTGTTCCTGCCCCAGGCGATGGCGGCCCGGCGGAGCGTGGGCCAGGCCGAGGAGTCGTCGTACGACGAGACCGGGATCGGCGATGCCGTGCCCCCGGCGACCTACGTCCCGATGCTGGGGCGGATCGCGGCCGGCGGCCCGATCCTGGCCGAGCAGAACCTCGAGACGATCTTCCCGCTGCCCCAGGAGCTCGTCGGCGACGGCGAGCTGTTCATGCTGGAGGTCGCCGGTGAGTCGATGATCGACGCCGCGATCTGCGACGGCGACTACGTCGTGGTGCGCCGCGAGCAGACCGCCAGCAACGGCGAGATCGTGGCCGCGATGATCGACGGCGAGGCCACCGTGAAGACCTTCCAGCGCAAGGACGGCCACGTCTGGCTGCTGCCGCACAACCCGGCCTACGACCCGATCGACGGCACCCACGCCACCATCCTCGGCAAGGTCACCGCGGTCCTGCGCCGCCTCTGAGCCCACGGAACACAACCGCGACGGCTCCGTGTCCGTCCTTACAGGTAGGGTCAACCGACCTCGTCGATCCCACCCCGAAGACACGGAGAACCCATGCCCAACCCTCGTAGCGCGCGCCGGTCCCCGGCGCTGCTGCTCGTCGCCATCGTGGCCGCCCTGCTGGGCCTCGTCGCCACGACGCTCAGCACCCCCGCGGTGGCTGCGACGCACACCTCTCGGGTGGGCGTGAAGCACGCGACCAAGAAGGCCGTCCCCTTCACCGGGCGCGCCGTCCGCGCCAAGCACGCGCTCGCGCGGGCCCAGAAGGCCTTCTCGCCCAAGACCCCCGCCAGCGAGCGTCCCGACGCCACCCTGGCGCTGCGCAACCTCTGGCTGCTCAAGGACGCACTGTCCCCCGCCGACCGTGCCGCGGCCGACAAGCTGGCCTCGCGCCCCAACAAGCCCAACACCCTCGGTGACGCCAACGTGCTGATGCACTACGACGCCACCGAGCTCGGCTACGACGCCAACACGGCGTTCGCCAACGTCCAGTACGTCGCCGACGCCTACGCCAACTCCGGCTACCGCCGTCCGAAGTCCGACGGCACCAAGGGTGGCGACGGGCGCATCGACATCTACATCGACAACCTCGAGCCGGGTCTCTACGGCTACTGCACCACCGACCAGAAGCGCCTGGTCAAGCCGGGCCACTACGACGTGTGGGCCTACTGCGTGCTGGACGCCGACTACGCCGGCTTCCCGCGTACGCCGATCGAGAACTTCGAGGTGACGATCGCGCACGAGTACTACCACGCGACCCAGTTCGCCTACGACATCGCTGACGACGGCTGGTTCCTCGAGGCCACCGCGGCCTGGGCCGAGGACGAGCTCTACCCGGCGATCAACGACAACTTCCAGTACCTCGCCGACAGCCCTATCACCCACCCGGGCAAGCCGATCGACAAGTTCGGCGGCGTCTTCCACTACGGCGTCTGGAACTTCTTCCGCTACCTCACCGAGCACTACCCGGCCAAGACCGGTGCCCTGCCCGGCCTGCTGCTCGACATGTGGAAGTTCGCGGACAGCTCCAAGGGCCCGCGCAAGGACCGCTACTCCGTGCAGGCCATCGACAAGGCGCTCAAGAAGGACGGCCGCACCCGGCTGGCGGAGCAGTTCGCCAACTACTCGGCCGCCACGCGGGCTCCCGCGGTGACCTTCGCCGAGGGTGCCGCGCTCGGTTACCCGGCCAAGCCGCTCGCCGGCCAGGCCAGCCTGCCGGCCGGCAAGAAGAAGACCTTCAAGGGCAAGCTGGACCACCTGACCAGCACGACGTTCCAGGTCGTGCCGGGCGGGGGGACCTCCAAGCTCAAGATCCAGGTCAAGATGGCGGGCAAGAAGTTCGGCTCGCGGGCCGTGGTCGCGCTCTACACGACCGGCGGGCTGAAGTTCCTCACCCTCAAGGTCAACGCGCGCGGCGTGGGCAAGAAGTCGGTGCCCTTCGACGCCACCATCGGCGCGGTCGAGGTCACGCTGGTCAACGCCAGCACCCGCTACCGCGACTGCTACAAGCGCAGCACGCCCTACAGCTGCTCGGGCATCCCGCTCGACGACAACCTGAGGGCGCGGGTCTCGGTCAAGGCCTCCTGAGCCTGGCCGCCGCCCGCTGACCGGGCGGCACAGCACGAACACCGGCCCCGGTGGACCTCGGTCCACCGGGGTCGTTCGTCGTCCGCGGCGGCGTCAGTGCGGCGTCAGTGGCGGCGTCAGTGGCAGCGCGCCTGCACCGGGACCGCGGAGACGCGGCTCTGGTGGGCGTGCTTGAAGGCGTCGACCACGTGCGCGAGGTAGGTCTTGTAGGCCCACGCGCCGTCCAGGCGCAGCATCATCTCGTCGTTGTAGAGCAGGCCGCCGCAGGTGGTGTTGCTGGTGCCGGTGAGGGTGAGGTAGCGCTCCTTGCCGTTGACCTTGGCGTGGATCGCGTAGACCTTGTCGTGGGCGATGATCGTGCGCACGACGTCGTTGGCGATGTCGACGGTGCGGCCGTCCGGGAGCTTGAACGGCGCCTGCAGCCAGTTCTCGATCAGGTCGCGGGTGGTGACGATGCGCATCTTGCAGCCCTCGTTCCACAGCCGGCCGATCTGCGCGCGCACGTCGTAGCGCTGGATGACCGCCACCATGATGTCGACGGACCTCATCCCCTTGGCGCAGTGCACCTGCTTGAGGGTGTTGACGACCAGGTCGCCGCCCTTGCGCGGGTAGACCATCGCGTCGGGAGTGCCCGCGAACGTCTTGAGCTTGTCGGTCCAGGTCACCCCGCCGACCGTCCAGCTCTGGGCGCGCAGGCGCTGGAAGTACTCCAGGCCGAAGGCGTAGAACCGGGCGTCGAAGGTGCGGGCCAGGCTGTTGACCTGGGAGTACTGGCGGCCCTCGAAGTTGCTGGACGAGGTGACCACCGACTTCTGGCCCCCGATGTCGGCCAGGAGGAGCTTGAGGTGGTTGACGTCCTGGGAGGGCGGGGCAGGGCCGCTTCCGGCCCACGGCAGGCAGGCGCCCTTGCAGACCACCACGTTGCCGGGCATCGGGTCGCCGGCCTCGATCTGGGCGATCACCGCCCGGCCGGCCGGCTTGGTGGTCATGTCGGCGTCGGCCACGATCTCGACGTGCGCCCCGCGCTTCTGGGCAGCGACGAGCGCGGTGGTGGTGGCCGGGATGTCCCAGCGGAACATCGCGATGCGCAGGGAGTCGCCGGCACCAGCCGCCCCGAAGATGTCGACGAAGTGCTTGACCACCGCGGCGTCCTTGCCGCCCTTGGCGGCCGGTGAGGAGAAGCAGATCTCGTAGGCGCCGTTGGCGTTGCAGCCGCTGGTCCTGGTCCGGCCGCTCGTGACCGCAGGTACGGCGCCGCCGCCGGTCGGGGCCGGATCGGTGGCGGTCGAGGCGTCCACGCTGGCCGGCCGCGTCCCGGGGTCCTGGGGCGCCGACCGCTCGGCGCCGCTCGAGGCGCAGGCGGTCGAGATCACCAGGACGAGGGCGGCCAGTCCGGACGTGCCGAGGCGCGTGCGCATGTCCCCCAGCGTCTCATCCGCGGGCCGGCGACGGTGCCGCACCGCCTAGCGGGCCTCGGACTCCGCCGCCGCGGCCAGCCGACCCAGCGCCTTGCGGACCACTGCCGGGTCGGTCGTGGTCCACATGGGCGGGAGGCTGGCCTTGAGGAAGCTGCCGTAGCGGGCCGTGGCCAGCCGCGGGTCGAGCACCGCGACGACGCCACGGTCGGACGTCGTCCGGATCAGGCGGCCGGTGCCCTGGGCCAGCAGCAGCGCGGCGCGCGTGGCGGCGACCTGCATGAAGCCGTTGCCGCCGGCCCGGTCGGCCGCGCGCTGGCGGGCGCTCATGAGCGGGTCGTCGGGGCGCGGGAAGGGGATGCGGTCGATGAGCACCAGCTGGCAGGTGTCACCGGGCACGTCGAGCCCCTGCCAGAGCGAGAGGGTGCCGAAGAGGGCGGTGTGCGGGTCGTCGATGAACTGGCGGGCCAGCTCGGGCAGCTGGGCGTCGCCCTGGGCCAGCGTGGTCAGGTGGGGCAGCCGCTCGCGGACCACCTCGGCCGCGGCCTCGGCGGCACGCCGGCTCGAGAACAGGCCCAGGGCCCGGCCCTCGCTCGCGTCGACCAGCTCGACGATCTCGTCGAGCTGGGCCTTGCCGAGCCCGTCGCGGCCTGGGGGCGGGAGGTGGCGGGCGACGTAGAGGATCGCCTGCTGGCCGTAGTCGAAGGGGCTGCCGACGTCGAGGCCGCGCCAGGGTAGGACGTCCTCGCCCCGCTCGAGGTCGGGATGGGTGTCGGCGTCCTCGCTCAGCTTGAGGCCGAAGCTCGACGCGACCGCGCCGAAGTCGCCGCCCAGGCGGAGGGTGGCGCTGGTGAAGACCGCGAGCTTGTCGGTGAGCAGCTTGTCGCGCATCGGCCCCCAGACCTGCAGCGGCGCGATGGCCAGGTGGGGCGGGGTCCGCTCGGTGCCCTCGGTCACCCACATCACGTCGCTGTCGGCGTTCGCCGCCATCCGCTCGACCGTGGCGAAGACGTCCTGGACCATCCCCTTGGACTGGGTCAGGCCGGCATCGCCGTCGCCCTCACCGGAGGCGCCCTTGGCCTCCTTGGGGTAGGCCGAGAGGCAGGCGCGCGCGCTGTCGCGGACCGCGACCAGGGCATCGCCGAGCTCCTCGGGCACCACGTCGATCCGCCCCGGTGAGAGGTCGTTGATCGCGGCCCGGAGCGCGTCGCCCGCATCGGCCAGGTCGTCGGCCTGGGTGCCCTCGACGTGGCGCTGGGACCGCTTGGCCGCGCGGTCGACGTCGGCCGCGAACAGCTCGTCGGTGGCGGCCTGGGTGACCCGGCTGACCAGCTCGTGCGCCTCGTCGACCACCACGACGTCGTAGTCGGGGATCATCGGCACGCCCTCGATGGCGTCGATGGCCAGCAGGGAGTGGTTGGTGACGATCAGGTGGGAGCGCTGGGCCTTCTCGCGGGCCAGCTCGGCGAAGCACTCCTGACCGAAGGGGCACTTGGCGGCGCCGAGGCACTCGCGGTGGTTGACCGAGACCTGGCGCCACTCGCGGTCGGTGTGCCGGGGGGCGTTGTCGCGCTCGCCGGTGCCCTTGGCGCTCTGCCCATCGCTGGCCTGCTCCTCGGCCCAGGACCGCAGCTCCAGCACCTTGGTGGCCATCGAGCCCTGCGGCACCTCGATGAGTGCCCCCTGCTCGTCGGGGACGCCGGCGCGGATGCGGTGGAGGCAGGCGTAGTTGGAGCGGCCCTTGAGCACGGCGTACGACGCGTCGACGCCGGGCAGGCCGCTGACGGCCTCGACCAGCCGGGGCAGGTCGCGCTCGACCAGCTGGTGCTGGAGCGCCAGCGTCGCGGTGGCCACCACCACCCGGCTGTCGTGGAGGAGGGCGGGGACGAGGTAGGCCAGCGACTTGCCGGTGCCGGTGCCGGCCTGGACGAGCAGGTGGGTGCCGCCGGTCATCGCCTCGGCGACGGCCTCGGCCATCTCGACCTGGCCCGTCCGCTCCTGGCCGCCGAGCGCCTCGACCGCGGCCGCCAGCGTGGCGGCGACCGCGGAGGTCTGGGTGTCGGGAGCCGCGGTCACCCGGAAACCCTACGGCGCCGCGAGGACAGCGGTGTGGCGCCGTCCCCAGGGGCCCCGCACAGTGCACCGGGTCACCCGGTTTCGAGACGGTTGCCAGCGCAACCTCCTCAACCACCGACGATTACTGTCCTTCACATGAGCGAGGGCATCAACGAGGTCCAGACCCGCGACGGCCGGGCACTGGAGGTGCTGACGGGCGGCGACCCGGACGGCTTCCCGCTGGTCTACCACGGGGGCTCGCCGTCCGCGGCGGTCGCCTACGCACCGATCGACGAGGCGGCGCGGAGCAACGGGCTGCGGCTGATCACCTACTCCCGCCCCGGGTACGGCGGCTCGACCGCGCGTCCGCGACCCGAGCCGCGGATGGTCGACGACATCGCCGACACCGAGGACCTGCTCGCCGCGCTGGGCGTGGACACCTTCGTCACCCTGGGCTGGTCCGGCGGCGGGCCGCGGGCGCTGGGCTGCGCCGCGCTGCTGCCCGGCCGCTGCCTGGCCGCGGTCTCGCTGGCCGGCATCGCGCCGTACGACGCCGAGGGGCTGGACTGGATGGCCGGCATGGCCGAGGAGAACGTCGCGGAGTACACCGCTGCGGCCGCCGGGCGCGAGACCTACGAGGCGTTCCTCGAGGAGGAGTTCCTGCCGGTGCTGATGGCCGACGCCGACGAGATGGCCGACGCGATGGGTGGGCTGCTGCCGGCGGCCGACCGCGCCGCCCTCGACCGCGGCTTCACCGAGTGGCTGACCGAGACCTTCCACCGCGCCGGCGCCCAGCGCGTGGCCGGCGTCCTCGACGACGGGCAGGCGGCGGTCCGGTCCTGGGGCTTCGACGTCACCGACATCCGGGTGCCGGTGGCGATCCACCAGGGTCGCGCCGACGCGATGGTGCCCTACGCCCACGGGCAGTGGCTGGCCGCGCACGTGCCCGGCGCCGACGCGCACCTCACCGAGGAGGACGGCCACCTCACGCTGGTCACCCGGCTGCCCGAGATCTTCGGCGAGCTCAAGCGGCTGGCCTCGGTCTAGCGCCTCAGACCGGAGGCGGGACGAGCGCGGCGATGCGCGCGGCCACGGCGTCGCCGAAGACCCGGTGGCCCGCGGCCGTCGGGTGCAGCCGGTAGGGCAGGTAGGTCAGGGCCACGTCGGCCATCGAGACGTAGGGCACGGCGTGGTGGGCGCACAGGCGGCGCAGCAACCGGTCGACCCGCGGCACCCGCGCGGCCCGCGCGGGTGCGCTGGCGGGGCCCACCACGACGGTCCGGTACGGCGCGGCCAGCGCCATCACCCGCTCGAAGCCGGCTCTGATCTCGGCCCGGGTGCGGTCGTAGTCGTTGAGCCCGCCCTCGACCACCAGCAGGTCGGCGCCGGCCCGCAGCGCCGCCGGAGCCCGGTCGGCGAACGAGACCCGGCCGCAGGGTGAGGCCGCCTCGCTGAAGCCCGAGCCGGAGAAGCCGGCCACGTGGACCCGCCCCGGGAGCCTGGAGGGCCACGACTGCACGGGGCGGTCCAGGCCCAGCCCGGCGGACCAGGAGTCGCCCACGACCACCACGCGCTCACCCGAGCCGGTGACCTGCTGCGCGCGGGCGACGGAGGCGGCCGCGAAGCGCTCGCACCTCGACGGGCTGGCCCCGCCGGCGCGGGCAGCCACGACGCCGGAGACGACGAGCGCAGCCAGCAGCGCCATCGCCGTCAGGAGGACGGTGCGACGGCGCGCGGGGAGGGCCCGAGAGAGCACGTCGGCAAGTGTGCGGAGCGCCGACCCCGGAACCCATGGTCCGAGCGGGTCATTCCAGGACCACCCGGACCGGCGCGGTGACTAGTCAGGGCAGGCGCGGGAGCCGCTCAGACGGCGTACGAGGCCAGCTCGCCCGCGAGGTCCTCGTGGGCGCGGCCGGCCACCAGGGTGCCGTCGGCGCGGTGCTCCATCGAGTCGATCTCGCCCTGCTGGTGCAGGCGGTTGATGAGGTCGCCGCGCTCGTAGGGCAGCAGCGCGGTGAACTCCACCCCCGGGCGGGGCAGCTCACCCTCGATCACCGCGAGCGCCTCGGCGATGCCCTCGCCGGTCCTGGCGCTGACCACGACCGAGTGCGGCTCCTCGCGGCTGAGCCGGGCCAGCACCAGCGGGTCGGCGGCGTCGGCCTTGTTGATGACCACCAGCTCGGGCACCTGGCTGGCGCCGACCTCGGCCAGCACCTCGCGCACGGCGGAGAGCTGGCCCTCGGGGTCGGGGTGCGAGCCGTCGACGACGTGGAGGATCAGGTCGGCCTGGGCCACCTCCTCCAGCGTGGACCGGAACGCCTCCACCAGCTGGTGCGGGAGGTGGCGGACGAAGCCGACGGTGTCGCTCATGGTGTAGACGCGGCCGTCGGCGGTGGTCGTGCGGCGCGTGGTGGGGTCGAGGGTCGCGAACGGCGAGTCCTCGACCAGCACCCCGGCGTCGGTGAGCCGGTTGAGCAGCGAGGGCTTGCCGGCGGGGGTGTAGCCCGCG
>CAZEPK010000031.1:0-22920 GCA_964514085.1 uncultured Nocardioides sp. | reverse complement strand
GCGATGGTTGCGGCCTTTGCCATTCCCACCGCGCTGCCCGGCCTGGGCCGGGTGCTGCCGCCGGTGCTTTGCGCCCTGGCCGCCGGCACCGCCGTGATTATCTTTTCCGGCCAGATGACCGGAGTCGAGATCCCGGCCCTGGCCATCTCCTCGACCGACTGCCGCACCCGGCACCGCCGCGGGGAGCCGGTCTGGTACCTCGTCCCCGACGGCGTCGTCCAGTACATCGCCAAGCACGGCCTCTACCCCTCTGACCCCGGAGCACCATGACCGCCACCGACCACGCCGTCGAGCTCGTCGTCGCCGCCGCCCGTGCGGCGTCCGACAAGCTGGCGCAGCAGATCATCGCCTTCGACGTGAGCGAGCAGCTCGCCATCACCGACGCCTTCGTCATCGCCTCGGCCACCAACGACCGCCAGGTCCGCTCCATCGTGGACGAGGTCGAGGACAAGCTCCGCGAGATCGGTGCCAAGCCGATCCGCCGCGAGGGGCAGCGCGACGGCCGATGGGTGCTGATCGACTACGGCGAGATCGTGGTGCACGTCCAGCACGAGGAGGAGCGGCAGTTCTACGCCCTCGAGCGGCTGTGGCGCGACTGCCCGACGATCCCGCTGCCGGCGGACGTCACCTCCTCCCCGCGCGGCTGAGCCGCGTGGTGGAGCTCGTCCTGGTGCGGCACGGCCGCACCGACTGGAACGCCGTGCGCCGGATCCAGGGTCAGTCCGACTCCCAGCTCGACGAGCTGGGGCACGCCCAGGCCGAGGCGGTGGCGCCCGCCATCGCCGCCCTCGGTCCCACGGTGCTGTGGTCGTCGGACTCCGACCGCACCCGCGACACCGCGTCGTACGTCGCCGCCGCCTGCGGTCTGACCCCCACGTTCGACGCGCGGCTGCGGGAGTACTCCTTCGGTGACTACGAGGGGCTCCTCCACCAGGAGTTCGAGGCCACGGACCCCGAGGGCTACCGAGCCTTCCTGGCCCTGGACTGGGACCACGTGGCCGGCGTCGAGAAGCAGGTCGAGGTGGCCCACCGGATGACCGAGGCGCTGGCCGAGCTGGTGGCCCAGGTCCCCGACGACGGCGTGGCCGTCGCCGTGTCGCACGGCGCGGCGATCCGGACCGCGGTCGGCGCGCTGCTCGACTGGCCGCTGGAGCAGGCGCTGTCGCTGCGGGGTATGGACAACTGCGGCTACGCGATCCTGCGCCGAGCGGTGCCCGACGGGCCCTGGCGCCTGCACGCCTACAACCGCACGGTCGCCGTCTCCACCGAGACTCCGGCCGAGTGAAGGGCCCGATTTAGCCCCGGGCCGCACCGTTGGCTAAGATTCCGCGAGTTGTCCGCGGGGCTTCCACCCTCGGGCAACACCTTGGGGCTGTGGCGCAGCTGGTAGCGCATCTGCATGGCATGCAGAGGGTCAGGGGTTCGAGTCCCCTCAGCTCCACCCAACGATGCAGATCAGACGGGGCCTCCGGCCCCGCCTGATCGCATTTCGGGGGCGGACGTGTCCGCCGGGCTGCCCAGCGGCCGGTTCGCCGGTCGACCGGAACCACGTCGAGCGGACCCACCTCAGCGGCACCGACGGGGCTCTGGCCCTCGAGGTACGCCGCCGCAGCGCGGCCGCACCCTCCGCCTCTCGTTCATGACTCACCGGGTCAGCCGAAGGTGAAGACGTAGGCCCGGACGCCGGGCTCGGAGAAGCTCACCTCCAGCAGGCGTTCAGTCAGGTCGCCAGCCGCTCGGACCAGCTGGTACATCCTGCCTTCACGCAGCACACCCTCGCCAGCTTCGTCTATGTCCACGCCATGGTCTGGCCCCGGCGAGGCACCGTCGAGCCGGACCTGGAACGGGACGTCCTGCCCGTGGGAGGTGGACAGCACCAGGTGTGCGTCTCGAGCCAGGAACCGGAAGGCGATCGACCCGCCTGACTGACGCAGCAGCACGTCCTCCCGCTGGACGGACCACTGGCCGCTCAGGGCCCAGTGGTTTAGACGCAGTGGCTCCTCGGAGCCGGAACTGGAACTCGCGGCTCGGGCACGGCCGAGGTAGGTCTCGGGGCTCTGCAGGTGTATCCAGTCGGCCTCGGCCTCCACACCGACCCCTCGTGCGGTCACGAACGGGCGCTCGATGCCGAGAAGTCGCTGTAGGGCACCTTCGACCTCCTCGTAGCCACCCTCGCCGAAGTGGTGACCACGGCGCTTGCCGTCGCGACCGATGAGGTAGACCGCGGGCCAGTAGCGGTTGTCGAACGCGTTCCAGACGGCGTAGTCGTTGTCGATCGCGATCGGGTACGCGATCCGACGTGCGCTGGCCGCCTGCGCCACCAGACCGGTGTCGTGCTCGAAGGAGAACTCCGGCGTGTGTACGCCGAGCACGATCAGTCCGGCGTCGCGATAGGCCTGCGACCAGGCCCGGACGTGTGGCGCGGTGCGCAGCCAGTTGATGCAGGTCAAGGTCCAGAAGTTGACGAGCACCACACGTCCGCGCAGTGTGGCTGGGCTGAGCGGTGGCGAGTTGATCCAGTGCGTCGCTCCGGTGAGCGTGGGCATGCTGGCCATGAACGACTCCCTTCACGATGGTGCGCGCTGATCCCCTTCGCAGCCGCGTCAGATGTCGCGGCCGTCGAGGGGACCTGCATGTCGGGACCGGACAGTGGGCGCGGAGCCCACTGCCCGGTCCGCGCGTTCAGGAGCCGGTGCGGTAGGGCTCGAGGAACGGGACGAGTGTCGCGAGCAGGGCCTGTGGTGCCTGCTCGGCCACCCAGTGACCGGCCCCGGGGATCACCGAGGTCTGAACATCGGTCGCGAACCCGTTCATGGCGCCTCCCACGGCCGGACCCCAGCTGTTGGCGCCGCCGATGCCCAGTACGGGGATCGTCAGCGGCGCGGCCTGCCGGCTGCCGTTCTGGCTGGTGGTGGTGTCCCAGGCGCGGTAGAAGCCGAAGCTGGCGCGCAGTGACGAGCGGTCGCTCGTGTAGAGGTTGATGTAGTACTTGATCGCCTTCTCGGGTGGCGTCGTGCCGCCCCCCTGGATGTCATACTCGTAGCGATAGTAGGCGTCGGCGTTGCTGCCGACCATGTCGAGGATCAGGTCGTCGTCGACCCGGTTGAACGAGATGTGCCACAGCTTCTCGTTGTGGGCGTCGTCGATGAACGCCGGCGGCGATCCCTTGAGGGTCGGCGGCCCAGGCACCTCAGCGACGGCCAGCCGAGCTACGCGGTCGCGGAAGTCTGCGGCCAGGGCGTAGCTGATCACCATGCCGGTGTCGTGGCCGACCACGGCGAACCGTTCGTAGCCGAGCTTGGTCATGAGCGTGGCGAGGTCGAGGGCGAGGTTCGCCGTGTCGTAGCCGGTCCGGACCTTCTCGGTGAGACCGATGCCGCGCTGATCGACGGCGATGACGGTGTAGCGCTTGGCGAGCTGAGGCATCACGTGTCGCCAGGCGTACCAGTTCTCCGGCCAGCCGTGGACGAGGAGCAACGGAGGCCCGTCGCCGCCGATGACGACGTGCTGCCGGATGCCGTTGGCCTCGACGAACCGGTCCTTGAAGGTCTTGCTGAAGCCGGCGGGGAGCCCCGGGGAGTTGGCGACCGAACCGACGCTGCTCGCCGTCGGCCGGGACTTGCTCGTCGACGAGGCGGCCGAGGCGCCGCTCGTCGTCCAGAACGCCGTCCAGGCCGCGGCGCCTGCTGCGGCCAGGGCGATCGCGATGGCGGCCGCGAGGACGCGGACGGTGATGGATCGGCGCGAGGGTGAGGGCCGGGTGCTGGTCGAAGGATGGTTCATGACTGGTCTCCTGTTTCAGCCCGAACGGGGTGGTCGAGCGGTGCCACCGAGACTGAATCGCCGCCCGTCCCGTCGCACCCGGGTGACCCCCGGGTGCGCACCCGGGTGCGCACCCGGGTGTGCTCCGGGGCGATGACCACCACCGGGGACCGGACCCGGGGGTCTCCCGGGTGCGGGCACGGCCGCCGGTCGCGAGCGTGGGTCCCGCCGGACCTCAATAGAGGCCGGGCACCTCCACCGCCCCGAAAGGCACAGTCATGAGCACAGATCTCACCCGGTTCGCCGTCGCGGAGGGACCCGGTTCCGTCACCTCGGCGCCGAACCTCCCCGATGGCTTCACCGAGACCTTCAGCAGCCGGATCGTCGACACCGGCGGGTTCCGTCAGCACGTGGTCGTCGGCGGTGACGGGCCGCCGTTGCTCCTCGTGCACGGCTGGCCGGAGAGCTGGTACGCGTGGCGGTTCGTGATGCCCGCGCTGGCCCAGGACTTCACCGTCATCGCTGTCGACCAGCGCGGCATGGGGCTCACCGACAAGCCGGAGACCGGCTACGACAGCGGCGCACTGGCCGCCGACCTCATCGCGCTGATGGACGCCTTCGCCTTCGACCGGTTCGCCGTCGCCGGGCACGACACCGGCATGGTCATCAGCTACGCCTTGGCCGCGGACAACCCGCGTCGGGTCGCGGCCCTGATCGCCGCCGAGATCCCCGGAGCGCCCGGCGTGGTGCCAGCACCGCCGCTGTTCGTGCCGCAGCCCCTGAACAACAAGCTGTGGCACATTCCGTTCAACCGGGCGGGCCGGATCGCCGAGCAGCTCATCTCGGGTCACGAGGACGTCTACTTCGGCTACGAGTTCGCCATCCAAGGCGGCCCCGCGCTGCCCCAAGAGGTGGTCGACTACTACATCGGCAACTTCTCCGACCCGGTGTCGCTGGCCGGCGGCCTCGGCTTCTACCGCGAATGGGACGCGACGATGGCGCAGAACAAGGAGCGCGCCACGCAGGCCCTGTCGATCCCCGTCCTGGCCATCGGCGGCGAGCAGAGCTACGGCGACCACGTGGCAGACGGGATGAGGCCCGCGGCCTCGGACGTGCGGAGCGTGGTCATCGCGAGCGCGGGCCACTGGGTGGCAGAGCAGGCACCCGAGGAGGTGCTTGTCGCGCTCGAGAGCTTCCTTGCGCCCTACCGCGAGTCGCACCCGGTCGGTGCTCCGGCCTGAGGCCCACGGTGTCACGAGACCGGGTGGCTCGACCGAGTCGCCCGGTCCCGCGAACCGCGAGCCCGAGATGAAACCATGAGCAACCGCGCTTCTGTGGTCGTCCCGCTGCCGTCGGATCCTCGGCGTGAGTTCGCCGGACTGCCGCTGCCGATCACCCTGTTCTCGATCCCCTTGGGGCTGGCAGGTCTGGGCGCAGCCTGGACCGCGGCGTCAGACGTGCTGGGCGCTCCAACGCTCCCCGGTGACCTCTCGTACGCCGCCGCCGCCATCGTGTGGGCAACCTTCCTGGTCCTCTACGTCGTGGCGAGGATTCGGCACGGGTCGGGCAGCTTCCGCCTCGACCTCCGACACCCGCTGACGGGGCCGCTCACGGCGTACATCCCTGTGATCGCCATGCTGCTGGTCCCGCACTACGCGACCGGCCTCGGCGCAGCAGGACGTGGACTGGTCTACCTGGCGCTCGGTGGTCTGGTGCTCAACGCCGCCGCGCTGGTCGCTCACTGGCTCAAGGCGCCGCTCGAGCAGAACGCTCTCCACCCGGGCTACTTCCTCCCTGTCACCGCCGGGCCGTTCGTCGCCAGCGTCGGCCTGATGCGCGTGGACGACACCGGCGCTGCGATCGCGATGTTTGGCGTCGGGATCTTCTTCTGGCTGCTGATCGGCTCCGTCGTCACCGCGCGGCTCTTCTTCGGTCCACCACTGCCGGCCCAGTTCCGCCCGGTGCTCTCGATCCTGCTGTCGCCTCCCGGCACCGCCAGCCTCGCGTGGTTCGCCATCACCCGTGGTCGGATCGACGTGGTCCAGCTGACGATCATCGGGGTGACGCTCTTCCTGCTCCTGGTCCAGCTGTTCTTCATCGGCGACTACGTCCCCTTCCCGTTCACGACCCAGCACTGGGTCTTCACCTTCCCGCTCGCGGTGCTCGGCAGCATGAGCGTCCGCTGGGCAGGGGGCACGCACGACTCCTCTTGGGAGTGGCTGGCCTGGTCCGTCCTCTCCGCCAGCACCCTCCTGATCCTGGGCATCGCGGCGGGCACCCTGCGTGATGCCGCTCGATGGCTGGGCCGTCATGTCGGCATTTCCTGACGGACGGATCGCCCTGTCCCTCGCTATGCTCGCGCAATCGTCGCTGCGGGGCAGGTGGCGCCCGCCAGACAGCGGGACGTGCCTCGGCAGCCGGACCGGATGCGCAGGTGTTGCCGATGCAGTTGCGTGGCCGCTTGGACGAGTGCGCGTCGCTCGACGCCCTGGTCGAGGCGGCCAGGACCGGAGGCAGCCAGACGGTCGTGCTGCGCGGCGAGGCCGGTATCGGCAAGACCGCACTCCTCGACTACGTCGCAGCGCGCAGCCAGGGCTGTCAGGTCATCCGCGCGCTCGGTGTCGAGTCGGAGATGGAGCTGCCGTTCGCGGCGGTCCATCAGCTCTCCCAGCCGCTGCTGGACAGGCTGGAGCGGCTGCCGCCACCGCAACGAGAGGCTCTCGAGACGGCATTCGGCCTCAGCTCGGGGGAGCCACCTGACCGCTTCTTCGTGGGCCTGGCCCTGTTGAGCCAGTTCTCGGAGCTCTCCGACGCCCGCCCGCTGGTCTGCATCGTCGACGACGCCCAGTGGCTCGACCGGTCCTCGGCCCAGGTCCTCGCCTTTGTCGCACGGCGTCTGCGCGTGGAGTCGGTCGTCATGATCCTGGCAGAGCGCGACGGAGAGACCTTGAGCGAGTTCGACGGCTTGCCCGAGCTGCGTCTGCGTGGACTGGCGGAGGAGGACGCTGCCGCACTGGTCACCTCGGCGACGCTCGATCCCGTCGACAAGCTGGTGCGTGGCCGGATCCTGGCCGAGGCCCGCGGCAACCCTCTCGCCCTGCTCGAGCTCTCCCGTGGACGCTCGTCGGCCGCCTTGGTGGCCGGCTTCGCCGCTCCGAGCGGACTGCCGTTGCCGAACCGGATCCAGGCGGAATACCGCCGCCGGGTCGACCTGCTGCCCAGCGAGACACAACAGCTGCTGCTGCTGGCTGCCGCCGAGCCGTCAGGCGATCCGCGTCTCTTCTGGCGGGCGGCTGCCGAGCTGGGCATCCTGGCCGCGGCTGCAGCGCCGGCCGAGGCGGAGGGGCTTCTCGAGATCCAGGCTCGGGTGGGGTTCCGGCACCCTCTGCTGCGCTCGGCGGTCTACCAGGCGGCGTCACCGGCTGAGCGCCGGAACGTCCATCGAGCGCTGGCCACCGTCACCGACCCCGACACCGATCCTGACCGTCGTGCCTGGCACCGTGCGCAGGCCGTAATCGGTCCAGACGACGCCGTGGCCTCCGAGCTGGAGCGATCGGCTGGCCGGGCTCAGGCTCGAGGTGGCCTCGCCGCAGCAGCCGCTTTTCTCCAGCGCTCGGTCGCCCTGACCCAGGAGCCAGGCAAGCGGGCCGACCGTGCGCTGTCCGCTGCCCAAGCGAGCCTCGAAGCAGGCGCCTTCGACGAGGCGCTCGACCTGGTGGCCGCGGCCGAGGAAGGGCTGTTGGACGAGCTGGGCATGGCCCGCGTCGATCGGCTGGAAGCTGAGATCGCATTCGCCCAGAACCGCGGGCGCGAGGCCCCACACAAGCTGCTCCACGCTGCTCGGAAGCTCGAGGCGCTCGACGTACGCCTGTCGCGCGACACCTACCTCGACGCATGGGCCGCTGCACTCTTCGCTGGCAGGTTGGCGGGCGAGGGTGGCAGCCTGCTGGACGTCTCGCGTGCCGCAGTCGCGGCACCTAGGCCGGTCGGCCCGCCTCAGGCCTGCGACCTGCTGCTCGAGGGCCTGTCGCTGGTCTTCACCGAAGGACGACGTGCTGCCGTGCCCGCGCTGGAGCGCGCAGTCGCTGCCTTCTCCGCCACTGAGGTCCGTGACGAGGAGGTGCTCCGGTGGGGATGGCTGGCGTCACGGGCGGCGAACCTGGTCTGGGACTACGACAGCGGACTCGAGATCGGCCTGCGAGCGGTGGCGCTGGCCCGCGAGTCAGGGGCGCTCGAGGCGCTGGCCGTGGTCGACAACGCATGTGGTCAAGCCGCTGCAGTCGGGGGCGACTTCTCCGGGGCTGCGCTGCTGGTCGCCGAGGTGAACACCCTCAAGGACGCGACGGGGACCCGCATCGCCCCGCACGCGGCGCTGGTGCTCGCCGGCATGCGCGGCGATGAGAGCCAGGCCTCCGAGCTGATCGCGGATGTCATGGTCCGTTCTGTGCAGGGCGGACAGGGGACTGCTGTGCAGTACGCATGGTGGTCGAAGGCAGTGCTCATGAATGGCCTTGCCCGCTACGACGAGGCACTCGAGGCGGCCGTGGAGGCGAGCGAGCACACCCCTGAGCTCTTCATCGCTTCATGGGCGTTGATCGAGCTGGTCGAAGCAGCCGTGAGATCTGCACATCACGACCTGGCCAGGGACGCACTGCAGCGTCTCGCCGAGCACGTCGACGGCTGTGGCAACGATTGGGCACTCGGCGTCCTGGCCCGATCGAAAGCGCTGCTCAATGAGGGCGACGAGGCCGAGCTCCTGTACCGCGAGGCGATGGACCGGCTGGGCCACACCCACCTGCGACCGGAGCTCGCGCGCGCCCATCTCCTGTACGGCGAGTGGCTGCGGCGCCAGGGTCGGCGGGTTGATGCCCGAAACCAGCTCCGCACCGCCCACGACCTGCTGGGCACGATCGGCATGGAGGCATTCGTCGAGCGTGCCCGTCATGAACTTCTTGCCACGGGAGAGAATGTGCAGTCGCGCGTCGTCGGGACGCGGGAACAGCTCACCGCGCAGGAGGCCCTGGTCGCCCAGCTGGCCAGTGACGGTCTGACGAACCCGGAGATCGGCGCACGGCTCTTCCTCAGCGCTCGCACGGTGGAGTGGCATCTCAGCAAGGTCTTCGCAAAGATCGGGGTGAACTCACGCAGAGAGCTGAAGGCCACGCTCCCGAAGTACGGTTTGGCGGCCATGCCGGCCTCGTGACCGGGAAGCATGCGCAGCGTGGTCCTGCCGTCGGCGTGGTCCTGCCGTCGAACGCGTGCCCTCACGTGCCAAGAGGAAGCGCGGAAGCCGGATCGTCATGGACCCGATGGGACGTCGGCCAGGCAGCGTTCGTGCACATCAGACGCCTGGCTCTGGTCTGCCCCGCACGAACGCTCGAAGCGCATTTCCGCATGGCGTGCAGAGGGGCAGGGTTCGAGTCCCTTCAGCTCTACCAAGGTCGATCAAGAGTCGCTCCCGGCCGCCGCGAGGCGCAGCTGGTGGCGGCTCTGGTTGTTCCTTGGCGTCCCTCACCGCGGGGCCGAAGACGGGTGTTGCGGAGCACGGCCGGGCAGCGTCGCCGTTAACGTGGCAGCAGGGACGTCGCAGAGCCGGGCTCGTTGTCGGCTCGTCGGCGGCCTCAGACGGCGGCTTCGATCCCCCGGCCGTCTCGTCGGCTGGCCCTCGCCGCCCCCATGCGGGCGAGGGCCAGTTCTCACCGGGTCCGGACCCGTCTGGCCCTCGATGACTACGGCGGGAGCCGTCCACAACCACCCACTTGGGCCCTGACCCTGGGGCGGATCCGGTCCTACGCTGAGGCGTTGACGCTGGCGCGAGGGGATTCGGGGGGATCCGAACTCGGGCCGGCAACGCGAGCGTCCTCCGCTTTCCTCTGCGGAGGACGTTCGTGCGGTGTGCCCGATCCAGCGGTGCAGGGGCGCGCGTCAGACCAGCGCGGTGATGACGACCCCGCCGATCGTCAGGGCGACGTTGAGCAGCGCCAGGAAGGCACCGATGATCCCGGCGGTGCGGGCGGCACCGGTCAGGGCCCGGCCGCCACGGGTCAGGCCGGCGCACCAGGCGGCGCAGGCGCCGAGGATGCCGGGGGCGCCGGACCAGAAGAAGACGACGGTGAGCACCGCCAGGGCCACCAGCGCGAGGGCGCCGGCACGGGTCCGGCCCGCGGCGCGGAGTGACCAGGCCGCGAGGCCGACGCCGACGACGAGGGCCGCGGTGCCCACGATCGAGACCGCCACCAGGGAGTCGATCGGTCCCTCGGCCTCGTGCGGGTCGCCGTCCCCGAAGAGGATCCGGGCGGTGAAGACCACCACCAGGCCCAGCACGCAGACCGCGTAGACCCCGCCCACCAGCACCGGGCCGGAAGGGAGCTGCACGCGGCGCGGCACCGCCGTGGACGTCGACATGCAGGCCTCCTGGTCCCAACGGGATCGTCCGGGGATCGTCACCACCGTGCCGCACCCTGCGGCCCGCGCGCCACCACGTCGGATCCCGCCGTGTCCTTCATCGTCCCGGCCACGTCCCGCGCGCGCTCGACGGCCTACCGGTCGGGGGCCGGGTCCTCCATGCTGGCCCTGTGGCGGAGGCGCTCGACGACAGCAGCACCGAGCCGCTGGGTCTCTCCGTGGAGGTGCTCGCGGCGGGCACCGCCTTCGCCGCGAGCGCCTCGGTCACCGGCCTGGCCGCACTGTCGGTGCAGCAGCCGCCCAGCGCGCTCCTGCTCCTGGGCTGGCCCTTCCTCGCCGCGGCCGGAGGGGTGGTCCTCGACCAGCAGCCCGGGTCCCGCGTCGGTCGCACCCTGGCGGTGCTGTCCCTGGGCTCCGTGCTGCTCGTGGCCTGGACCCTCCTGCGCTTCGACGGGCTGGCGCCGGCCGCGGCCCTCGCCCACGGGGGCGAGGAGCTGGCCGCTCTCTTGGCGGGAGGGGTGGCGGTCGCCGTCCCGTGGAGCGTGCGCGCACCCCGCGCCACCGGTACCGCAGCCGGTCTGACCGGGCTGGCCGCTCTCGGCGCGCTCGCGGTCCTCGCCGCCCGTGCCGGTCCCGCGCCGGACCGGGTCGCGCCGGTGGGCTGGGTCCTCGTGGTGGTCGGTACGGCGGGTGCCTGGGCAGCCGTCGCGTCGACCGCCCGCTCCGAGGACCGGATGGCGCGCCGACGAGTCGGTTCGACGCTGGCCACCCTGGCGGTCGCCGGCGTGGTCGTCGCCGCGGCCTGGGTCCTGGGGAACGGCGTGGTCGGCTACTACGCGACCGCCGCGGCGCTGATCCTCACCGCGATCACCGTCGCGGCCCTCCAGCTCGGCACGGACTTCCGGCCGCTCGACGAGCACCTCCTCGACCTCGGCCTGGTCCTCGGGACGCTGCTCACGGCCGCCCTCACCGCGACGCTCGTCCAGGTCGGCTCGCGCCTGGCCGGCCACCACTCCAGCCGGACCGGCACCGTCTTCACGGTCCTCCTGACCGCGGCCATGGTGGCGCCCGTCGCACTGTGGCTGCGGCGCGCGGCGCTGGCCCGGCGCTACGGCACCGGGGTGCTGGTCCCCGAGGACGTCGCCCGGATCACCGCCGACATGCACGCCCAGACCGAGCCGCGGGACCTCCTCGACAAGGCGGCCCGCATGGTGGCGGCCGCCAGCGGCAGCAAGGACGCCCGGATCGTGCTCGGCGACGACGCCGACGACGAGCCGGTGCTCACCGGGCGCTGGCTGGTGCACCCCCTCGTGGTCGGGGGTGACCGCGTGGGGGCGCTGCTGATCGAGGCGAGCAGCGCGGAGGGGCCCGAGGCGCGCCAGCAGAAGGTGGTCGCGCAGCTGCTGCCGACCGTGGCCCTGGTCGCGCGGGCGGTGGGCCTGGCCGTCGAGGCCGAGCACGCCCGTCGTGACGTGTCGCGCGAGCGCGAGGCGGAGCGCAGGCGGGTCCTGGGCGACCTGCACGACGGCCTCGGCCCGCTGCTCGCCGGCATGAGCATGCGGGTGCAGGCCAGCCTGCGCACCCCGGCGACGCCCGACCCGGCCCTCCTGCGCGAGCTGGCCGAGGGCCTGGCCACCAGCCGCGCCGACCTGCGCCGCATCGTCGCCGGCATCACGCCGTCCACGCTGGACGACGGAGACCTCGACCACGCGCTGCACCTGCTGGTGAGGTCGTTCCAGGGCGCGACCGACCTGCCGGAGGTCCGGCTGGTCGTCGAGGTCGACGACGAGGTGGGCGCCGACCTCCAGGTCGCGGTCTACCGCTCGGTGGCCGAGGGCATCACGAACGCGCTGCGCCACGCGGCCGCCGGGGTGGTCGAGGTCTCCGTGCGCTCCGGCGGGGGCCGGCTGCTGGTCGACGTGGCCGACGACGGCGGGGGAGGTCCGGTCGTGCCTGGGGTGGGCCTCTCGTCACTGGCCCGGCGCGCGGAGGGCCTCGGCGGCACCATGCGGGTCTGTCCCGGCCGGGGGTCGGGGACGGTCCTCCACCTCGACCTCCCCCTCCGCGGGGTGCGGTCGTGATCGGCGTCCTGGTCGTCGACGACCACCCGGTGGTGCTCACCGGCCTCTCGGCCCTGATCGGGTCCGACCCCCAGCTCACGGTCGTGGCCACCGCGCGCTCTGTCGCGGAGGCGCGGGCGCTCCCGCCCGAGACGGACCCGACCGTGGCGGTCCTCGACCTGCAGCTGCCCGACGGCGACGGCATCTCGCTCGGTGTCGAGCTGCGCCGGACCTGGCCCGACCTGCGGGTGCTCATCCTCACGATGCACGCGGACGAGGCGACCGTCATCCAGAGCCTGGCCAGGGGCCTGAACGGCTACCTGCTCAAGGACTCCGACCCCGAGGACGTGCTGGCCGCGGTGCACTCGGCCGCGCGGGGAGCGATGGTGGTGGGCCGGAGCGTCAGCGCGTTCGTGGCGGCCGCCGCCGCGTCGGCACCACGGACGGACGCCCTGGCCGTGCTGGACGCGCGCGACCTGGAGATCCTCGAGCTCCTGGTCGAGGGTCTGCCCACCTCGCAGGTGGCCTCGCGCCTGTACCTCGCGCCCAAGACGATCCGCAACCGCATCTCCGACATGCTCACCAAGCTGGAGGTCTCCTCCCGCGACGAGGCGATCGCCCTCGGTCTGGCCGCCGGCCTCGGCGCCGAGCGGTTCGGCAGCGGACGGTGGACCGGGCGCAGCTAGACCGGGCCGTCCGTCCGGCGGGACGGAGCCGGGCCGCAGCGGGACCGACACGGGATGCCGGGCCCTGTGCCCGGGACGGCCCGCCGCCACAGGCTGACGTCGTCCGCAAGGCCAACCCGGGCCCGGACCACATCGAGGAGACGTCATGGAGACCTACCGCATCCTGGGCATCGTCCCGCTGGCCCTCATCTCGCTGATGAACGTCGGCTACCCCTTCGGCACCGATCCCGAGCCCCGGGCCGCCACCGCCGTGCTCGTCGCGGTGCTCGGCCTGGCCGGCCTGCTGGCGGCCTACGGCCTGGGCCGGGGTACGCCGTGGGGCGTCCCCGCGGCCGTCGCCGTGGGCGCGGTCAGCGTGGTGGGCGGCGTCGTCGCGCTCGCCGCGGGCGTCGAGGGCGCCGCGATCGGCCTGGTGGTCAGTGCCGTCGCGCTGGCCCTCGCACTGGCGGCCCTGCAGGCCACACGACGCGTCACGATGGCCTGAGGTGGACCTCACCGCCCCCGCTGCCGACGTCACCGCCGCCGAGGCGCGGCGGTCGGTCCACGACACCCGCTCGTTCTGGCGGCTGCTGCTGGCGGTCGTGGTGCCGCTGCCCTTCCTGGCCAAGGGCGCCTACTACGTCCTGGTCCCCGTCGACGGTGACGCCGACTTCGCCGCCACCGTCGGGGCCTTCGAGGCGCACCGCGGCCTGCTGGAGACCCTGAAGTGGCTCGACGCCGCCTTCGTCGTCCTCCTGCTCCCGGCCACCGTGGCCATCGCCTGGGTCGCGCGGCGTGGTGCGCCCCGGCTCACCACCGCCGGTGCCGCCATCGCGCTGGCGGGCTTCCTCTTCGGCCTCAGCCTCCTGGGCGGCGTGGAGACCCCGGCCCTGGTCACGGCCCAGCACGACCTCGACCGGAGCTCCATGTCGGCCCTCGACCGGACGCTGACCCATGAGCCCCTCCTCGGACTGGCCTCCCTGCTCTTCATCGCCGGCGTGGTCCTCGGCCTGGGCCTGCTCGGCGGCGCCCTGCTGCGGAGCCGGGCGGTGCCGGTCTGGGCCGGGCTCTGCGTGTTGCTGGGCGGCGCCACCCACCCGTTCCTCCCCACCCACGTCGGCCAGGGCGCGGGGTTGTGGGTGGCCGCCGTCGGCTGCGTCGGTGTGAGCGCCGCACTGCTGCGGATGCCAGACGACGCCTTCGACCTCCCGCCGACGCCGTGACGGCGCCGTCCGACGCGTCGGAGGTCGAGCGCCCCACCCTGGCCGAGGCGCGGGCCACGGCGGAGGCCGAGTGGCGCGCCATGGACGCGTTGCTGCGGGGCCTCGAGCCGGGGGGCTGGAGCCGGCCCACCGCCTGTGAGCCGTGGTCGGTGGCCGACGTGGTCCGCCACGTCATCGGCCAGTACGACGGCGCCGCGCGGCCCTGGGCGATGCTGCGCCGGATCCGGGAGGCCCGACGGTCCTGGCCGGACCTCGGCGTCCTTGACGGCCAGAACTCCGTACAGGTCGCCGAGTACGCCGACCGCACGCCGGAAGAGCTGCTGGAGCTCCACGCGCACCTCGCTCCGCGCGCGGTGCGGGCGCTGGCCCGGATCCCCTCGCCGGTCCGGCGGACCAGGCTGAGCCGGGTCTTCCCCGAGGCGCGCGAGCAGCCGGAGGACAGCGTGGACTTCCTGGTCCGAGTCCTCGCATCGCGGGACGCCTGGGTGCACCGCCTCGATGTAGCCGACGCCACCAGGACACCCGTCGTCGCGGCTGACCACGACACGGCCCAGGTGAGGCAGGTCGTGCGCGACCTCGGTGCGACCTGGGTCGGTCGGCAGGTCCGTCTGGAGCTGCGCGGAGCCGGGGTCGGCCACTGGACGATCGGTGCCGGCGAGCCGCGGGCCCTGCTGAGCGCCGACGGGCTGGACCTCGTGCGTCAGCTGGCCGGACGTCCGCCGTCGGGTCCGGTCGACCTCCGCGGTGATCCGGACACGTGCCGACGGATTGCCGCCCACCGCATGCCGTTCTGAGGCACGGGCACCGGGCAGGGAAAAGCCCCCTCCGCTGCGTGAGGAGAGGGGGCCACCTGAGCGATACCCGACCGCACCGGTGCCGAGACTCACCCGGAAGGGTGCTTTCGCTTCGCCACCCCTTCGGCGGGTACCGGCCTCCTGGCGAGGAGGTGCAGGATGCCCGGCACGTCGGTGGACCGGAGGCGTCGGCTCGGCGTCACCGGGACGGCCCTCGTGCTCCTGGCCCTGGTCGCCGGCGGCTGTGCACCCGGCACACCCGACGGCGACTCCTGGCGCATCGACGCGCAGCGCTCCGTCTCCGACGCCTCCTCCGCCGTGCACGCCGCCGAGCTGGCGCTCCGGATGGACGTCGAGGACCGGGTCTTCGACCACTACCTGCAGACCGTGCTGGTGGAGTCGGAGGAGGCGGTCGGCGCGGCGGGTGACGCGATCGGCTCGGAGCAGCCCCCGCGCGCGGAGCAGGAGCGCTACGCCGCCCTGACCGGTCAGCTCGACGAGGCGCAGGGCCTCCTCTCGACGGTCCGCATCGCGGTGGTCGACCGGGAGGAGGACCGGTACGCCGCGTTGGCCGACCGCCTGGCCGACGCCGGATCCGCCCTCCTGCAGCTCGAGGACGACCTCCAGCACCCGCCGCAGCAGGCTGCGGGGTGAGGGCGTGAAGAAGGTCTTCGCGGTCGCGCTCGGGATCCTCACCGCGATCGGTGGCTTCGTCGACATCGGCGACCTGGTGACCAACGCCCAGGTCGGTGCTCGCTTCGGCCTCTCGCTGGGCTGGGTGGTCATCATCGGGATCATCGGCATCTGCGTCTTCGCGGAGATGTCGGGGCGGGTGGCCGCGATCAGCGGCCGCGCCACGTTCGACATCGTGCGGGAGCGGCTCGGTCCCCGGATGGGCATGGCCAACCTGCTGGCCTCGATGGCGGTCACGCTGCTGACCTTCGTGGCCGAGATCGGCGGGGTGGCGCTCGCCCTGCAGCTGGTCACCTCGGTCAGCTACGTGCTGGTCGTGCCCTTCGTGGCCTTCGCCGTGTGGCTGGTGCTGTGGCGCGCCCGCTTCTCGGTGATGGAGAACGTGCTGGGCCTGTGCGGGCTGGCGCTCGTCGTCTTCGGCGTGGCGCTGTGGCAGCTCGGGCCCGACTGGGGGGACCTCTCCCACCAGATGCTGGTCGTCGACAAGCCGGGCGACGAGCAGTGGCGCACCTGGGCCTACTACGCGGTGGCGCTGTTCGGCGCCGCCCTGACGCCGTACGAGGTGTTCTTCTTCTCCTCCGGCGGGGTCGAGGAGCGGTGGACCGTGGAGGACCTCGGGACCATGCGGGCCAACGTCTTCATCGGCTTCCCGCTCGGCGGCTTGCTCTCGCTGGCCATCGCCGGGTCCGCGGCGGTCGTCTTCGGGCCGATGGACGCCAGCGTCGACACGCTGGGCCAGGTCGGGCTGCCCGTGGCCGTCGCCCTGGGCAAGATCGGGCTGGCGGTCGCGCTGGTCGGCTTCGTCGCGGCGACGCTGGGCGCCGCCTGCGAGTGCGGTCTCTCGGTGGGCTACAGCATCGCGCAGTACCACGGGTGGCAGTGGGGCAAGTACGTCCGCACCGACGTCGCCGCACGGTTCCACCTGGTGCTGGCCGTGGCCACCCTGGCAGCGACGGCCGTGCTGCTGACCCAGGTCGACCCGATCCTGGTCACGGAGTTCTCCGTGGTGTTCTCGGCCGTGGCCCTGCCGCTGACGTACTTCCCGATCCTGGTCGTGGCCAACGACCCCGACTACATGGGGGAGCACGTCAACGGGCGGCTGGCCAACACGCTGGGGAGCGTCTACCTCGTGGTGATCGGGGTCGCGGCGCTCGCCGCGATCCCGCTGATGGTCGTGACGCGGATGGGAGCCTGAGGTGGTCGCGGAGGACCGGCTGGCCGGCGCCCTGGACGCGGTGCTGCACCTGCTCGACCGCCAGGTGGTCGACGTCGAGCGGCTGCTCGTCTGCAAGGTGGACGACGTGGAGCTGACCGAGTCCGAGGACGGTGTGCTCGCCGTCACCGGCCTGCTCTCCGGGCCCGCCGCGCTCGTGCCGAGGTACGCCGACCGGCGCGCCGGCCGGCGCCTGGAGACCTTCTGGCGGCGCCTGGGCCGGCCGCAGGCCGACCGGGACGACCCCTACCGCATCGACCTGGCACTGGTCGAGCGGCTCGGCAGCGGTGTGGAGCTCGGTGTCCCGCGGCACGGCGTGCTCGTGCGCCAGGGCCAGCGCGGTCGCCGGCTCGGCGACCTCCTGCGGATGCCGGTCCAGGACCTGGAGGGCCGACGGCTCGGGCGCGTCCTCGACGTCCGCCTCGACCGGGGACGCGACGCCGGCGACGACCGGCTGCGGGTGCGGGGGCTGGTCGTGGGCCACGGTCGCCCCGGCTCCTACCTCGGCTACGACCGGCGCCCCGACATGGGACCGTGGCTGGTGCGGGCGGTGGTCCGGTGGCTGCACCGGCACTCGGCGTACGCGCCGCTGGACGTGCTCGACGCCCTCGACTGGGAGGCCGGCGTCATCCGGGTCGATCCGGCTCGGTTGCAGGAGCTCGGCCCCGCCTGACCGGCACCTGCCTACCCCCCGCCGGGTGAACCGCAGCACGCCCCTGGCGTCCTACGCTCCCCGTGCCGGGAGTCGGGTGATCTGTCACTCGCACTGGGACGCCGGCACCGCCTGAGTCGACGAACCCGCGGACAGACGTCGACACGGTCGGGCATCCGCTTCGACCCGGTCCCTGTCGGGGCGGATGCGACCGCGAGGGACCCCGCTCCGGCGCGTGCGGCGACGGCCGGACCGGGTACCGGCCGCCGGTGACCCTCGCTTCGCTCTGGCAGGCCCGACACCCGCGCAGCGCGGCCCCCGAGGCCGCCGAGGTCGCCGGACGCTACGACGTGGCCGTGGTCGGCGCCGGGCTGACCGGGCTGACCACGGCGCTGCTGCTCGGGCGGGCGGGACGCTCCGTGGTGGTCCTGGACGGCGGCCGCATCGGGGACGGCACCACGGGCCGCAGCACCGCCAAGCTCAGCCTGCTGCAGGGCACGCAGCTCTCGACGATCCGGTCCCGCCACCCTCAGTCGGTCGTGGACGCCTACGTCGAGGCGCAGCGCGAGGGCGCCGCCTGGGTGCGGCAGTTCTGCGAGAAGCACGACGTGCCGGTGCAGCAGCAGGACGCGGTCACCTACGCCTACGGCGGCTCGGGGGAGCGCTCGATCCGCGACGAGCTCGAGGTGGCGAACCGCGCGGGCCTGGCGGTGCAGTGGGACGACGAGCTGCCGCTCCCGTTCCCCGTCCGCGGCGGGATCCGACTGGCCGACCAGTTCCAGCTCGACCCGCTCGAGCTGCTCGACGAGCTCTCCTTGGCGGCGGCCGGCCACGGGGTCACGCTTGTCGAGCGGGCCCGCGTCGTGCGCGTGCGGGGCAGCGACCCGGTGCAGGTCTCCACCGAGCGCGGGACCGTCGAGGCCGACCGCGTCGTGATCGCGACCAACCTCCCGATCCTGGACTGCGGGGCCTTCTTCGCCCGCATGAAGCCGGCCCGCTCGTACGCCGTCGCCTTCCGCACCGACCAGCCGGCGGTCGACGCGATGTACCTGTCCGCGGACCAGCCGTCGCGCTCGCTGCGCCATGCGCCCAGCGAGGCGGGGCCCCTGCTCCTGGTGGGCGGCAACGGCCACACGACCGGCCGCGGCGGGCAGACCAGCCGGCGGCTCGACGGGCTGCGGAGCTGGACCCTGGAGCACTGGCCCGACGCGGTCGAGACCCACGCCTGGTCGGCCCAGGACTACGTGCCCCACCACGCCCTGCCGCTGGTCGGGCCGATCCTCCCGGGCACCGACGAGATCCTGGTCGGCGGCGGCTACTCCAAGTGGGGCATGACCAACGCCCCCGCGGTGGGGCTGGCGCTGGCCACCCGCATCCTCGGCGGCAAGCCCCCGGCCTGGGCCGACGTGCTCGGCAGCTACGCGCGCACCGAGCTGCGCGGCCTGCCCACCGCGGCGCAGGTCAACGCCGAGGTGGGGCTGGAGCTGACCCGCGGGTGGGTGGGGGCGCTGGCCACCCGGACCCTCAGCCAGGACGGGGTCAGCCGGGTCTGCCCGCACCTCGGCGGCGTGGTCCGCTGGAACGACGCCGAGCGCAGCTGGGACTGCCCGCTCCACGGCTCCCGCTTCGACGAGGACGGTGCCGTGCTCGAGGGCCCGGCGGTGCGCCCGCTCGGGTCCACCCGCGGTTCGGAGCGCTGAGGGCGCTGACCAGACGCGGTGCGGGGGCGACGGGCGGGTACCCGGGTCACATGGAGACGACCATCCGGCTGCGGGTCGACGGCGTGCAGCACGAGGTCTCGGTGGACCACCGGACCACGCTGCTGGACCTGATGCGCGAGCGCCTCGACGTGACGGCACCCAAGAAGGGCTGCGACCACGGCCAGTGCGGCACCTGCACGGTGCTCCTCGACGGGCGGCGCCACCTGACCTGCCTGGCCCTGGCCGTGGCCCACGACGGCGCCGACGTCGTGACCGCCGACGGGCTGGCCGCGGACGGCCTGCACCCGGTGCAGCAGGCCTTCCTGGACCACGACGGCTACCAGTGCGGCTACTGCACGCCGGGCCAGGTGTGCTCGGCGGTCGGGGTCCTCGACGAGGTGGCCCAGGGTCACCCGAGCCACGTCACCGGCGACCTCACCGCCGAGGTGGCCCTCGACGACGACGAGATACGGGAGCGGATGAGCGGCAACCTGTGCCGGTGCGGCGCCTACCCCGGCATCCTCGCGGCGGTCCGCCAGGCCGCGGGCACCGGCTCGGAGCAGGGCGCGTGAGGGAGCTGGAGTACCACCGCGCGGAGGACGCCCGGAGCGCGGTGGCGATGGGCGCGGCCGACCCGGAGGCCCGCTTCCTGGCCGGCGGCACCAACCTGGTCGACCACCTGAAGCTCGGCGTCGCGCGCCCGCGGGTCCTGGTCGACGTGAGCCGGCTGCCGATGGACCAGGTCGAGGAGACCGCCGACGGGCTGCGGGTCGGCGCCAACGTGCGCAACAGCGACCTGGCGGCGCACCCCCTGGTCCGGGCCGGCTGGCCGGCCGTGGCCCGAGCCCTCCTGAGCGGTGCGTCCGCCCAGCTGCGGCACCAGGCCACCACCGGGGGCAACCTGCTGCAGCGGACGAGGTGCGTCTACTTCCAGGACGTCACGACGCCGTGCAACAAGCGCGAGCCGGGGACGGGCTGCTCGGCGATCGGCGGCTACCCGCGCTACAACGCCGTCCTAGGGGCCAGCGACGCGTGCGTGACGGTCCACCCCTCCGACCTCGCGGTTGCCCTGGCCGCCGTCGACGCGGTGGTGGTCGTGCTTGGGCCGGACGGTGAGCGCCGCGTCCCGGTCACCGAGCTCCACCGGCTGCCGGGTGACCGTCCCGAGGACGACACGACGCTGGCCCACGGCGAGCTGATCACCGCGGTCGAGCTGCCCGCGAGCGCGGTCGCGCGGCTCTCGACCTACCAGAAGGCGCGCGACCGGGCGTCCTACGCGTTCGCGCTGGTGTCGGTGGCCGCCGGGCTCGAGCTCGACGGCGACGTGGTCCGCGACGTCCGCATCGCCTGGGGAGGCGTGGCCCACAAGCCCTGGCGCGCGACCCGCGCCGAGGAGGCGCTCCGGGGACAGCCCCTCAGCGAGGAAGCCGTCCGCGCCGCTGCCGATGCGGAGCTCGAGGCGGCCAGGACCGTGGAGGGCACCGCCTACAAGGTGCCGATGGTCCGCGCGGCCACCGCGCACGTGCTGCAGCGTCTGGGGGAGGGCGTCCGATGAGCGAGCCGGCCGAGCACCGCACCGAGCGGCTCGTGGCCCGGGCCATGGGCGCCCACCACGAGCGGGTGGACGGACCCGAGAAGGTGACCGGTCGCGCGGCGTACGCCGTCGAGCACCGCGAGCCGCCGTTCGACCAGGACCCGCTGCAGCTCTGGCTGGTGCAGAGCACCGTCGCCCGGGGCCGGGTCACCGGCGTCGACGCCGCTGCGGCCCTGGCGCACGCGGGGGTCGTCGCGGTCCTCGACCACACCAGCGCGCCACGCCTGCACGACACCGGCGACGAGCAGGACCGTGAGCTCCAGGTGCTGCAGGACAACCGGGTCGACTTCCGCGGGCAGATCGTCGCCGTGGTGCTCGCCGAGACCAGCGAGGCCGCGCGCGAGGGTGCCGACCTGGTGCGGGTGACCTACGCCGAGGAGCCGCACGAGGCCGAGCTCCGCGAGGACGAGGACTCCTACCAGCCCGACACGGTCAACCCCGCGATACCGGCGGTGACCGAGGAGGGCGACGTGGACGCCGCGCTGGGCCGCGCCTCGGTGGTGGTCGAGGGGACCTACACGACTGCCTACGAGCACAACAACCCGCTGGAGCCGCACGCCGCGGTCGCGCACTGGGACGGCGACACGCTGACCATGGCCGACTCCACCCAGGGCGTGCACTCGGTCTCCCAGACCCTCGCGCCGTTGCTCGGCCTGGAGCAGGAGGAGGTCCGCGTGCTGGCGCCGTACGTCGGCGGTGGCTTCGGCAGCAAGGGGGTGCCGCACGCGCCGGAGATGGCGGCGGCGATGGCCGCCATGACCACCGGCGGCCGCCCGGTCCGGCTGGCGGTGACCCGGCAGCAGATGTTCGCCCTCACCGGCTACCGCACCATGACAGTCTCGCGGTTCCGCCTGGGCGCCGAGGCGGACGGACGGCTGCTGGCCATCGAGCACCGCGTCCTCGAGCAGACCTCGCGCTGGAAGGAGTTCGCCGAGCAGACCGCGGCGCCCACCCGAGTCATGTACGCCGCGGAGAACCGCCGCACCTCCCACCGGCTGGTGCCGCTCGACGTCCCGGTGCCGTCGTGGATGCGGGCGCCGGGAGAGATGCCGGGGATGTTCGCCCACGAGGTGGCGATGGACGAGCTGGCCGTGGCCTGCGGGGTCGACCCGGTGCAGCTGCGGATCCGCAACGAGCCGGACGTCGACCCGGAGACGGGCAAGCCGTTCAGCCGGCGGCGGCTGGTGGAGTGCCTCGAGCGGGGCGCCGAGCGGTTCGGCTGGGCCGACCGGCCCGCTGAACCGCGTGCGACCGCCGACGGCGACTGGTGGGTCGGGACCGGCGTGGCCTCCTCGACCTACCCGGCCATGAAGCAGCCCGGCAACAGCGCGCGCGTCAGCTCCTGCGACGACGGCTGCTACGAGGTGGCGATCGGCTCGGTCGACATCGGCACCGGCGCCCGCACGGCGCTGCTCCAGATCGCCGCCGACGCGCTGGAGGTCGGGACCGACCGCATCCGGCTCCGGATCGCCGACTCCACCCTGCCCGGAGCGTCCGTGGCCGGCGGCTCGTCCGGGACGAGCTCGTGGGGCTCGGCGATCGTGGCGGCGGCCCAGCTCTTCCGGGCCGACCACGGTGACCACCCGGACCCCGGGCTCTCGACGCTGGCCTCGGCCGCCGACGACCCGCGCACCGAGGACTTCGCCCACCACTCCTTCGGCGCAGTCTTCGCCGAGGTGCGGGTCCACCGGTGGACCGGTGAGCTGCGCGTCCCGCGGCTGCTGGGCGTCTACTCGGTGGGGCGCGTCATCAACCCGATGACCGGCCGCTCCCAGCTGCTCGGCGGCCTGGTGATGGGGCTCTCGGCCGCGCTGTTCGAGGAGTCCTACCGCGACGCACGGTTCGGGCACGTCGTGACCCACGACCTCGCGACCTACCACGTCGCCTCGCACGCCGACGTCCTCGGCGTGGAGGCGGAGTGGCTGGAGGAGGAGGAGCCGGTCCTGACCCCGATGGGCTCGCGCGGCATCGGCGAGATCGGCATCGTGGGCACGGCCGCGGCCGTCGCGAACGCCGCCCACCACGCCACCGGCGTGCGCGTGCGGTCGATCCCGGTGACGGCGGACCGCTTCGTCTGAGCCGTCGCGCCCGGCTGGCTGCTAGGTGTGATGACCAGGCACGTTGGTCGAGATCGTGTGACGACACGGTCTGAGGTCCTG